>CAIWVL010000119.1 GCA_903916085.1 uncultured Spartobacteria bacterium | reverse complement strand
GCGGGCAAGTTCAAGTCTGACCGAGCTCTGTTGCGCAAACGCGCCGCGCTCGGACTCGAGCAACTCAAAAACCAGTCCACGGTGGACACCTCTAAGGTGGCAGCCATCGGCTTTTGTTTTGGAGGTACGACTGTTTTGGAATTGGCTCGTAGCGGGGCGGACTTCGCGGGGGCAGTGAGTTTTCACGGTGGGTTGGACTCGCCCCGGCCTCAGGACGGGAAGAACATCAAGGCGAAGATCTTGGTGCTCCATGGTGCGGATGATCCACTGGTGAAAACTGCTGACATTCAGGCATTTCAAGAAGAAATGCGTAATGCTGGCGTTGATTGGCAGATGACGTACTTCGGTGGCGCGGTGCACGCTTTTACTCAGAAGCACGCTGGGTCAGACAACTCCAAGGGGGTAGCCTATCATGAGCCTGCCGCGCGCCGGTCCTGGGTTGCGACGAAGAATTTCTTTACGGAACTTTTTGGTAATAAATAGGCTTAAATTGCTGGCGCTGAGGGGTTTGCGTCGAGTGTTGGTTGGGGGTAACCGGGTGTCTATGCATCCATTTTGGTTGTGAACTGTATTGTTACAAATGCGCCACATGGTTGTCACATTGTTAGATAATTGTTAAGCCTGTCTGACCCCCACCACGTATGCGTTGCCCCCCGAAAGTAGGTTGGCGCAGTGGTGGGTTCAAACAACCCAAACAAACACACCATGTTGAAGCAATCCACTGTACAGCTGATGGCCCTCGGGCTCGTTGGCTCCTTCGCAGCCACCGCAGCCGCTCAGGACTCCGGCGCTCTCATTGACGCTCTGGTCCGTAAAGGAGTGCTCAAAGACCAGGAAGCTGAACAGATCCGTTCCCAGCTTTCCAAAGACTTTGCAGCAACCGCACCCGCAGGAAAGCTGAACCTCAGCTCGTCCATCAAGGAACTCAAGCTCTCTGGCGACGTTCGACTCCGCTTCCAGTACGACAACAAGGACGCTCAGCCTACTACCACTGCAGGAGCGGCAGATACGAGCAGCGGTACTCAGCGTGATCGCTGGCGTCTGCGTCTGCGCGTAGGTGCAGACTACAAGCTTTCCGACAATTTCTTCGCTGGCTTCGGTCTCCAGACTGAGCAGAAGAGTGATTCCGGCAACCAGACGATGGCTGGAGGCAATGGGTCTTCCGTAACGGGTACTTCGGCGGCGGGTGACTACGGTCAGAATTACTCCGTTTTCATCAATAAGGCTTTCATTGGCTGGACTCCAGTTCCTGGCGTGACATTGGTTGGCGGTAAACAGGTGAATCCCATGTACACCACGGATTTGGTGTGGGATGCGGACATCAATCCGACCGGATTTTCCGAGCGTGTTGACCTCCACAAGTTCCTCAACCTTGGACCGCTTGAGCTGTCATTGGTGGGCTTGCAGTTCATAGTATCGGATGGCAACGAGTCCCTCACATCTGGTAAAACCAACCGTGACGGCTGGATTTATCATACCCAGTTGGTCGCGGGCTTGAATGTGGCCGAAGGAGTCAAGTTGACTGTTGCTCCTGGCTTCTACAATTCCAACGCAGCTCAGATGGTTGGTGATGGCGGGAATGAGGCGGGCTTTGGTGCAGGAACCTCCACCGGCCTTCAGGGTCTGAAGATCATCACCGCACCCGGGGATGTGTCCTTCAAGATTGCTGGTAAGCCAGTGAAGTTCCAGTGGGATCTCGCCTACAACAAGGATGGCTCGGATCGCAATGCGCTCTACACTGTAAAGTCTGCAACAACGGCAACTGCCCCAGTGAGCAGTGTCTACACAGTATTTGATACAGCTACCTCAACCTTCAGCTCAGTGTCTGACGCTAACAACCACGCTCGTGCTGTTGGCTCTGCGGGGCCCGCCGGTGGAACAACTTTCGTTGTCGCTCAAACAACCAAGGGTAACGCATCGTCAGGTACTACTGCAGCGGCTGTGTCTCCTACCCACGCTGGGACGGATGACCTCGCCTATCTCGTGGGTTTCCAGATTGGCGAAAACAAGAAGAAGGGCGATTGGTCCCTCTTGGCCAATTACCGTCAGGTTGGGTTGTCTGCTGTTGATCCCAACGTCAACGATTCTGACTGGTCGCTCAGCTACACCAACATGGCTGGGTTCAAGGTTGGCTTCTTCTACAATCTAGGAGACGCCACTACGATTGGTACTTCGTTCTACAGTGCCAATAACCTCCGCAAGGATCTCGGTCTCGGGTACGCTCTCACCAACAGCGGTCCCGGTAGTATCTCGAACTCCGTGCAGGTTCTTCAGGTCGATTTGTCCGTTAAGTTCTAACGCGATTTTGGTGTGCTAATTCCGGCCGGGGTTGCGTGGGTAACCCCGGCTGAGAGTGGCTATTGCTGCCTCCCCCGGAGCATTCTCCTCTCCTTATCTCTTACCCTATGAATCGTTCACTTACTGTCGCCTCTTTGGCGTTCGCTCTTAGTCTCACTGCGGGGCATGCAGAAAAAATCGTGATCAAGGGTTCCGATACCCTCGGTGCGAAGTTGGTTCCCCAGCTTGCAGAAGCCTACAAGGCCGCCAATCCCGGCACTGAATTCTCCATCGCCGCCGAAGGCTCCACGACTGGTATCGCTGCCATCATCGACGGCAACGCGGACATCGGGATGTCCAGCCGCCGCGCTAAACCCACCGAAACAGGTGCAGCGGGTGCCAAGAGCGTATCCCTTTTCCCCACCATCGTCGCTTATGACGGCCTTGCGGTCGTGGTGAACGAAAAGAGCCCCATCAAGGGCCTCACCAAGCAGCAGGTTGAAAAAATCTTCACTGGTGACGTCACCGATTGGAGTGCCGCAGGTGGCAACCCCGGCAAGATTTCCATTTACACGCGTAACACGTCCTCCGGCTCCTTCTCGGACTGGAAGGAACTCGCCATGAACAAGCGCGATTACGCCGCTGGTTCCCAGAAGCTGGCTGGTAACGAACAGATCGTGGCTGAAGTTGCCAAAAACCCAAATGGTATCGGCTACGTAGGTCTTGCCTACATCAAGGCCCCCGGCATCAAGGTGGTTGCAGTGGAAGGTCAGACACCAAACGCAGCGAGCGTTCGTGGCAAGACCTATCCCTACGCACGCCCCACTTTCTACTTCACCAACGGCGAACCGGTTGGCAAGGCTAAGGCCTTCGTCGACTTCACGTTGAGCGCGAAGGGCCAGGCCATTGTGGATCAAGTCGGCTTCGTTTCCGTCGGTAAGTAACTTGTTTGTCACTAAACGGAGCTCGCGCTGTCACCTATGCGCGGGCTCCGTTTGTGTTTGTGGTTTGTGGCTGTTTTTCGCCGAGCTTACGAAGGCAGCAAGTGCCTTTAGGGGAGTCCATTCCCAAGGACGGCAGGTGTCCCGCCCGCCTCCCACGCATTCGGCGCTCTCAATGCACTGATTCAGCGTAACTCAGGCAAGATGCCTGTTGTTTTAACAGAGCCAGGCAAAATGCCTGCGTTCCCGGAGGGGAGGAAACGCGCCTTCCCTGAAATTTTTCTTTTCTTATGCAGATTCATCCGCAAAACGAAGCCCTTAGCGCTGCCCTCAAAGGAAGAGCGAGAGCGCGTGTTCTCGGTCTGACTTTTGATGACGTGGTGCGCTACTTCTTCAGTGGTAACGCCGCCGTCGCTGTGATCGTGCTGGCCCTGATCTTGGTTTTTCTCGGTAAAGAAGGGGTTGGTTTTTTTGGGTTAAACCAAGTCAACCTTCAAGTCTATCGCAAGGCAGGTTTGGAGTACGTCGATCTCATGCGGCAACCTCTGGAAGAGTTTACGGGACTCACCCGTTCCCTGAGCGAGGTGCGTCTCAAGCGGTTTGAAGCATTACTTGCTTCTGGTAAAGATGCGGCAGAAGCCAACGACGCCCTCAAGGATTTCGACGCTTTCGCCGATAGTTTTGGTGCCTCGGCTTCTGATGCACGCGGGCTCGTTTCGGACCTCACCGAGGCGGTTTCTGCGATCAAAGTGCGCGCTCAAATCTCTGCCGATCGCGAGCTTGAACGCGCGATGTTGCTCAAGGCCGGGCGCAAAGAGGAGGCCGACAAACTCGTGCTGGACACGTTGGATTACAGCAAAGAAATCAGTGGCATCAAAGCCGCCGCCGCTGGTTGGAAGGATGCAGCGGCACAACTGACTACGAATTTGAAGGCAGCGGTGGCTACAGGTCGGGCTGCGGCTTGGTCTCAGGGCGATGTGCTTCTTGCTAAAACGTTTGTAAAGGGCGAAAAGTTTGCCGAGGCACTCCCCAAAGTAGAGGAAAAAATGGCAGCCTGGCGCTGGGACGAGCCGGTGCCGTTCCTGCGCTCCTTTTCCGCCTTTGTGTTCGGACGCGAATGGTTGACTGCGAGTTTCTGGCAGGACTGGTACGGGATGCTGCCGCTGCTAAGTGGCTCACTGTTAGTATCTTTGATCGCGATGATCTTTGCAATTCCGCTCGCAATTTCTGCGGCGATTTATGTCTCAGAAGTGGCGTCCCCGGGTGAAAAGGCGGTCATTAAACCTTACATTGAGTTCATTTCGGCTATTCCCTCTGTTGTGCTAGGCTTTTTCGGGATCGCGGTTCTGGGGACGGCTTTAAGAAGTATCTCGCACATTAGCTGGTTGGAATGGTTTCCCGGCTTCCCCATGTCTGAGCGGCTAAACGCCTTGACCGCAGGTCTTTTGCTCGCGCTCGCCTCGATTCCTACGATCTTTTCGCTCGCTGAAGACGCTCTTTCCAATGTTCCGAGGCACTTCAAAGAGGCGAGTTACGCTCTGGGAGCCACGCGTTTTCAGACGCTCTTCCGGGTGCTCATTCCAGCGTCACTTTCAGGGATCATCTCCGCAGTCTTGCTTGGGTTCGGGCGCGTGATCGGCGAGACGATGGTGGTCTTGTTGTGTGCAGGAAATCGAATCGCGATTCCTGATTTCTCCGAGGGGGTGGGGGCGTTTTTCCAGCCTGTCCACACGATGACCGGAATTATTGCCCAGGAGATGGGCGAGGTGGCTCAGGGGAGCATTCATTATCGGGCGTTATTCATGGTGGGAATTATCTTGTTCCTCACTTCACTAGTCATTAACTACGTAGCGCAGCGGGTGGTGCGCAAGTATCGGATTTCAATCGGGTAATTGTATGAATTCCAGTTCCTCAAATACGCATCCTTTTATGGCGCAGGCCACCTCGGCCAGGCGCACTGAAAAGACCGCCTTTGCAGTATTCCGAAACCTGACTTACGTGGTGCTGTTGGCTGCGACGATTATCTTTGGTGTCATCTTTATCAAGGGGGCCGACACTATCTTCACGCGGAACTTTCCGTTCGTGAATATCAGTTTCCTGACTCAATCTCCTGAAACACTGCACGTCTTCGATAACGAAGGTCAGCATCACGAAATTGGCGACCGGGAGTTCCGCAGTTACATGGAAAAACACGGTAACCCTCAGATTGCCGAAGAAACGTATGTGTACAGCGCAGGCGGAATTTTCCCGTGTATTGTGGGAACGTTGTTTTTGGTCGTGGGTTCCATGACCATCGCTTTGTTTGTCGGAATTAGCGCTGCGGTGTATTTGAATGAGTACAGTCGAGGCGGACCGATGGTGGAGATGTTGCGGTTAGCGATTTTGAACTTAGCTGGCGTACCGTCGATTGTGTTTGGTTTGTTCGGGTTTGGGTTGTTTGTGTTGTTTGCCCCGGTATTTGCGAAGGTACCGGACCCAGGGCATGTATCGATCCCCCTGGGTTTCGCATATTTGAATTTTACCGGATGGGGAGTTTCTCTGTTGTCGGGCTGGTTTACGTTAGCGTTTATGGTGTTGCCTGTGGTGATTACGGCAAGTGAAGAGTCTTTAAAGGCCGTGCCGAAGGGTTTCCGCGAAGGCTCGCTCGCGCTGGGAGCAACGCAGTGGGAGGCGATTCGTACCAATGTTTTGCCGTACGCAATGCCGGGGATTTTGACGTCCTCGATTTTAGGGATAGCGCGTGTGGCGGGAGAGACCGCGCCGATTATGTTTACGGCGGCGTATGTCGTGAGAGACAGGTTACCCTGGCAGGTAGATC
>CAIWVL010000118.1 GCA_903916085.1 uncultured Spartobacteria bacterium | reverse complement strand
CTGGATAGGGAGCGTTCGATGCGGAGTTACGCCGAGCGTGAATCCCGGAGCCTGATGGCAGCAGAATGCCCGTGGGCATCTAGCCCTTCCATGGCGCTAAAGGCCTCAATGATAGGCAGCGATTTGCTTAGTGCTTCTTGGTCCATCTTCACCCAACTCGTGCGTCTTACGAACATGTCCGCCATCAAACCCGCGAAGGACTTTCCGCCTCCGCCCGTGGGCAGCGTGTGACTCGGCCCCGCCATGAAGTCTCCAGCCGCCACAGGCGAGTAGGCTCCGATGAAGAGCGCGCCCGCATTGTGGACTTTTGCTGCAACGGCATCTGGATCTTGGCTTAAAATTGCGCAGTGCTCAGGCGCGTAGGCGTTACATAAAGCGATTGCTTCAAACATCGTGCTCACAAGCACGAGGTGCGCTCCCTGTGCCAACACTCCGGCCAGATGTTCCCGTCGGCTGAGTTGTGAGCACTGCAGGGTAAGTTCCAATGCCACCGCTTCCAGTAAACGCTCCGAGGTCGTCACAAGTACAATGCCACTGCCTTTGCCGTGCTCGGCTTGTGCGAGCAGTTCCGCTGCCACCCATGATGGGACGGCAGATTCATCAGCAATCACCAACACCTCACTAGGCCCTGGGAGGAGGTCAATTGATACTTCCCCAAAAACCTGGCGTTTCGCCTCCACAACATAGGCGTTTCCCGGCCCCGCTATCTTTTGGACGCCACGAACTCTTTCCGTGCCAAAGGCAAGCGCAGCGATCGCTTGGGCGCCGCCCATTTTGTACACTTCAGTAGCCCCACAAAACTCGAGAGCGAAGAGGAGCGCATCGTTGATGGCACCGGAAGCGTCGGCTGGTGTGGCTACGGCAATTTCGGAGACGCCGGCAGCGGCCGCCAGTGTGACCGTCATGAGGGCTGTGGAGATGAGGGGTGCCGTGCCCCCTGGAACGTAGATGCCCACGCGCTCGAAAGGTGTGAAGCGTTCGCCTACCAAGCCGCCCTGGGCGTTGTGCATTTGCCAGTCCTTAGGCAGGGATTGCTGCGCAAACTGTTTAACGTTGGCGTGAGCCAATTCAATGGCATCGCGTATCTTTTGATCTACCGAGCCCTTGCGCAGTTCCCGAAGCTCCTCCGCCCGCAAATCTGGACCACCAAAAGCCTTTGTGTACTCCAACACGGCTGCATCCCCTCGAAGTCGGACTTCTCTAAGAATGTCTCGGACAGTTGCCTCGACTTCAGCTTTGGGTGTGGCTTTACGCAGGAGCTTCTCAATGGCGGCGTTAAAGCCTGGATCGGTATGGCGGAGAATTTCCATGAATCGGAGGGTGGCGGAATGCGATTAGTTCGTTGGGGAGTTGGGGAGTTGGGGGTCGGGGGCAGGCCCACCCGCACGGTGCAGGTTGGCGAGGACCTGCGCGGCCGGTGTAGTTTTTGGGTCGTGCGCCTCAGCCTAGACGGCTGGCTGGGAGGCGTCCTCTTCAGTGTCCCGAACGTTCCCAGTCACGGAGCGGCCCGAGCGACCGTTCTTTGGGGAATCTAAGTCGGTCCTATACTCTATTTTTTCCACGGTGCCGTGGCTCAGGTACTGGCTGCGTATTGCTTCGAGCATCGCATCCCGTCTCGCGTAGAGGCGTTTGAGTGGACGTGGTGCGACTCGGTCAAGTGCATAGGCCGTGATTAAAGGAAGCGTGATGGTTGAATCGGCGTAACATACCACACAGTCCGGGAGGGTGTCGGGATCGATTTTTCCCCAGCTCACCGCCTCTGCGGGCGTGGCTCCCGAAAGACCGCCGGTGTCGGGGCGAGCATCCGTGCATTGCAAGAAGTAGTCGTGTCCGCGTTCCTCAATGCCCATGACCTCTTGAATTTGGGGCTCAGTTTGGAGCATGAAATTTTTGGGTGAACCGCCGCCCAAGATAAAGACGCTAGATGTTTTGCCTGAAGATTTTGCGTCAAAGACAACGGCGGCCGTCTGGTTTACGTCGCGGTTGACATCAAACATGAGTTTGGAACCGCGCAGGGACATTGCCGCTACGTTCATACCGATGGAACTGTCTCCCGGGGAACTGGTAAACACCGGAACCTCGTACAGATAGGCAGCGCTGAGGACGCTTGTCTCTTCGATGCCGAGCTGAACCTCGCGTTCGTACACGTATTTGCCCAAAAGGAAGTGGAACTCATCGGTTCCCATCGGCTTTTGAAACTCCTCGCCTTGAATGACTTGGCGCACAAATGCGTCGGTATCCAGAAGTACGTCGTAATCAAAGAGTACGTCGTAAATGCGAATCACACCTTCCTTGCGCAGGGTGACGTCATTGAGAAATGGGGAGCCTGCGAAGAGCTGCATCCCGAGGCCGTAGTGCAGATCGTGATAAAGGTTTGCGCCGGTAGAAATAATCCAGTCGACGAAGCCGGCCTTCATCAATGGGACGATGGCTGCCCTTCCGAGGCCCGCTGGGGTGAGGGCTCCCGTCAGTGAAAGGCCTACGACGCCATCCTCGGCGAGCATTTTTTCGGTGAGGAGTCGGCACGCTTCCGCGAGGCGACCGCCGTTGTAAGCTTTGAATGCACCGTCGATGAGGTCCGAGGTTTTGCTTCCGGCAGTGATGGGAACGGGTAGGAGGCGTGGAAACTTTTTGTTCAGCGAGCTCATGTTGGG
The DNA here is from genome assembly GCA_903916085.1 of uncultured Spartobacteria bacterium. Lineage (GTDB taxonomy): Bacteria > Verrucomicrobiota > Verrucomicrobiia > Chthoniobacterales > Chthoniobacteraceae > Chth-196. The sequence continues at coordinate 13,675 of CAIWVL010000118.1, read as the reverse complement.
TGGCGGGTGGTAGACCACGCAGACTACTGAAAGCGGGCGGCGGGTCAATGCCAGCCGCCCCTGAGGCCTTGTGAGGGGTTCTATCCTACCCTGCCAACGCGGCCGACTTCCGTAGCAACCTATATGGAAACCGTTTTACTGGGAGCGCGAACTGGTCCGGGCATGCGGCGCGAACCGGAGGCGGTTTGTGCTCAGGGGCCCAAACTTAGTAGAGATGTGGACCGAGATGTGGACCGAGATGGGGCTCAATCACCTGCGGAGCGGGGTGCTGGCGTTGAGAGGAAGGGCATTGCCACTCCATCAACGGCACGCGGGCCAGCCAAAGTGACTGCACCCTCTCTACTCACGGTGCCTTGTCTTCCCGGGTGGCGCTCAGAAACCGTGAACAGACCTGAGGTCCCCCAAGGAGTGCCACCGCTCGCTACCCAGGGAGGGGTGGGAGTTGAGGCGCACACACAAGACGGCGTTGAGGAACCGGATGAGGCGGTGTTGATCCGCATGCAGGCGGGTGAGCCGGCGGCCCTTTCTGAGCTGTGGAGTCGGTACGCAGCGCTTCTGTATACGCAGGCTTTGAAGGTGTTGCACAATCCGGTGGAGACTGAGGATGTGGTGGTGGAGGTGTTTTCTGAAGTGTGGCAGCGCGCCGCCGCCTACCACCCCGAGCGTGCCCGGCCTGTGGCCTGGCTCGTAACCCTAGCGCGCCGTCGAGCCATCGATAGGCTCAGAGAGCGGCGTAGTTATGAACGGGCGGAGGCGCGCATGGCCTTGGAGTGCGGGCGTCGTCATGCCGCCACGGGTGATTGCTGTGAGGAATGTACCAATGACGGCCCCGAGGAACAGGTGGGCTTGGCTGAGTTGCGTCTGCTTTTAGAGCAGGCATTGAGCCACTTGCCCGAGCCTCAAAAGCAGACCGTTTGCATGGTTTATTTTCAGGGACTGACTCAAAAGGAAATCGCCGAAAAAACGCGGACACCGCTAGGCACTGTGAAGACTCGCTTGGAGCTTGGACTTCGCAAAATGCGCGACCGTATTCGCAGTCCCAGTGCCTGTTCGTTGATGTTTGAGCACGGTTCGTGATTGACTGTGGGTAGGGGTGCTATTGGCGGCGGCGGGATCTATGAGGTGAATTATTTATTGTATGAGAGAGCGTAAAAAGCTCGCGTTCAGCGCATGTCAACGGTCTGTGGACCGGGGCGGGTTCCTACGGGGGCGAAGTAAGTTTTCTTTTTTATGAAAGTCGAGGTGGCTTATGTTAGGGGGAGAAGTCTCTCGTTAAGTTCCAGTTTGAAAAGTATGTTGCTCAGCCCCATGGATCCCATCACGCCACCCGTCTCGCTTTTAGATTTGCGTTTTGAGCAAATGCAAGCGCGCCTCGCGGCTGACGGGCTGCGCCCGATTCACGCCAGGACCCTCTGGAAAGTCCTCTATCGCGAGCTCGACGTCGCCCCGCAGCTTCGGGAGGCCCTTTCTCCGCCGCTTGCACGCTGGCTGCGTGACCACTGGGGGGGGACTGTTAATCTCACCACTGCAACCATTTCCGAGCAGCTGCGAAGTTCGGATGGAATGACTCGTAAGTTGCTTTTGCGGCTTCGGGATGGGCAAGAGATTGAAACCGTTGTGATGGGGTACCCGGGTCGATTTACGGCGTGTCTCAGTTCGCAGGCCGGGTGCGCCATGGGGTGCGTGTTCTGTGCCACGGGGCAAATGGGTTTCGTGCGCCATTTGGCACCGGGCGAGATTGTGTCGCAAGTTATTGCAGCGCAGCGTTTGCTGCGAGCTGAGGGAAATGAGTTGCGTAATCTCGTCCTTATGGGAATGGGGGAGCCTCTGCACAATTATGATGCTGTGATGCAGGCGCTTGATTCGGTGTGCCATTCCCCGGGCATGTGCATCGCCCCCTCGCGCGTTTCCGTGAGCACGGTCGGGTTGGTGCCTGCGATCATCCGATTTACCGATGAGCGTCGTCCCTACTCTCTGGCTGTTAGTCTCCATGCGGCAACGGACGAGGAGCGTTCGGCTCTTCTTCCTGTCAACCAACGCTGGCCGCTCGCCGAACTCATGGAGGCTTGCCGCTATCACAGCCAACGCCTGTCCCGGCGCGTGTTTTTTGGGTGGACGCTGATTGCTGGTCGCAACGATTCCCCAGAGCATGCGCGGATCTTAGTGGAGTTACTCCGCGGCTTGGATGCGCACATCAATTTGATCCGGCTCAATGCGACTGCCGGTTTTGATGGCAGTACCAGCGCCGATGCCTCCGCCGATGCCTTTCGTAACAGTCTCAAAGCTGCTGGAGTGCCTTGCACGATCAGGCAGTATCGCGGCATTGATGTTGCCGCCGGTTGCGGCCAGCTTCGAGCGGATCGACTAGAGCGAGCGCGCTGATCGGTACCGGCGGGGGCTCGTGTTTGACCTACGCTCGCCATAAGTCGTCCCAGACGCGCGTGTGACTGCGTTCATGCATGAATAAACAGACGCAAATCAGCGGACGTATCTTCCTGATACCCGGAGCGTTCAATACGAACGCTGGTTGAGCTCAAGCGACACCGCCGGACAACACCCCCCCCCGAACCGAAAGGACTCCGGCACGGATGCCGGCAACGAATCAGGGCGAATGTAGGTCAAGTTGGCAGGCAAGTTCCGCTTATGTGACCAAAAGGGTCAATCCCCCGAGCCATGGCGTTGGCTTGACGCATGGAGGAAATCCACCATTGATTCGAGGAACTGGGGCGTTCCCAGGTCGACCTAGTACCTTAAATCAGCGTTTTTTCGGGTGGTTCCCTGGGCAACAGTCCTGATTGGTCCGTTGATGCCTACGCTTGCCCCCATGCTGGCGTGCGTCTGTTTGATGGTTTGCCTACCGGTGGTATCGCTTGCGCTCAACCACCGGATAAGGCGTTGACACCAACGCACCCCGGCAGGGGTGTGCCAGCCACGGACCAGGGCGAACAGAAGCCACGCTAGGAACAACGTGCGCTGCGCTCCACTTTGGAGTTTCGCCTGCCATGCTGTTGGAATAGGGCAGCAATGATCTCTTAAATCATACCGAACGTTTACCTGATTTGGGGTACTAGTTCCTTCAGCTCGAGGCTAACTGCGCTTACAGACTTTTCAAATAGGCCACGATGTCTGCGATGGACTGACCTGTGAGCCCAAGATTGGCGGGGTCGTACATGAGCGAGCGCCCAAGCTTGTTCATCGATGCAATGCGGGAGCGGGGGATGGTTTGGATCACTCCACCCATGCATTTAAGGAGCACAGGGTCTCCGCTGGCCAAGGCCATTCCAGTAATGACAAGGCCGTCCTTGGTCTTTACCTCAACGCCTTCATAGCCGTGTGAAATGGAGGCGGAGGGTAGGGCGATCGCTTCCACAATGGCTTCTTTGGTCTGCTGCTTGCCAAACTCAGTCAGCTCAGGGCCGAACTCCACGCCTGTGCCTGCGATGCGATGGCACGCATAGCATACGCCCACCGCCGCCTTTCCGCGCACCGCGTCTCCAGTGAGGGCTGCTATTTCTGCGACAGAAGGCAGGGGCGCTGCGCCACTGATGGAGGGCGGCATGGGACTTGCCGTCAATTCGGTTTTGTCCGGGTCATAAACGCCGCGTTCCTTGAGCGCAACATTCAAGCCAAAATCGGACCAGTCATTTCCCTTGCGGTTGAGAAGCCACCATAAGGCCAAGCCCTTCTGGGACGATGCAGCGTCTGCTGCGATGTCTAGCATGGCCGAGGCAGCCTCTTGAGTGGGGGAAAATGCCAGGGCGGTGAGCATTAGCTTGCGCTGGTCTTCGTTGAGTTTGGGCGAGGCCGCACGCAACTTCAACGCGTTCACCGCCTGTGCAGGATGCAGGCGCCACGCGATCCATGCTGCTGAGTCACTCCATTCCAGGGGCTCTTTCGCAAAGGACTTTGAAACCTCTGCAAACACCTCGTTTTCCTTGCCTTCGCACCCGAGGCCCAACGCTTCCAAGTACGCTCTATCCGTGCCGTCAAACTTCTGTGCAAGCTTCACAAGAAATCCCACGCTCTGGTTTGCGGGCACGTCACGTAGGCTCAATGCCACCTCACGGCGCACTGCGGCAGACGGGTCGTTAACAAGCTTTGCCGCCAGTTCGAGCACGTCTTGCCCAGCCCTGCGCAAGGCTCGGTGTGCCACCAAGCGGTGCCCGGCATCAGGCGAATCCAGCCAGGTACGCACTTTCACAACTCCCGCGTCGCCCATTTGCGCCAAAAGCCAGGCTGCACGCCCGGCGATGTACGGGTTTGCGTCTTCAAGCAATGCGGCGACGGCCGGGACGGCCTTTTCGCCTTGCGCCTTAAGGCGTCGAAATCCGCTGAAGCGTACATTCACTGCTGGACTCTTAAGCGCTGCAATCTGGCCCTCGGTGGTGTTCAGGTCGAACTTTGGTATCCGAGATTTAAACCCTTTTGGTGCAATTCGATAAATGGCTCCAGTGGAACGTGCATCGTTTGTGCCATGCCCGCCGACACGGGAGTCAAACCAGTCGGCAACGTAAATGGCACCGTCTGGTCCCACGGTTACATCACTCGGGCGGAAGTAGTTCTTCAGTTCAGATTTTTGCTCTTTGCCCGCTAAAAAATCAGAGCCCGACCATTCGCGTTCCTTGTTTGACGTAAAAAAGTCGAAGCGCTCTAACTTCCAGCCCGCACCCTCGGGCTGGGGGAAGTAGCCGTAGATGACGTTTTTGCCGGACTCACAGGCGAGCAGCAACCCGCGCCATTTGTCCCCGAGAGCATCACCCTCGTTAAAAGCGACGCCGGTCGGGGCGCCGCCGCCGTACACGTCCCCGGCGGGCATGGTGCCAGGATCTTCCTGACGCCATTCCGCTGTGGGCACGCTTTGCCCGGGACGTCGGTCCGCCGACCAAGAGCGTTTACCGTCAGCTGAGGCGAACCCCGCATTGCCGCCCTCCATCATGGGGCTAACGCGGCAGGCGGGAGGATCGTCGTTGTCACTTTGGAAAACATCCCCCATGGAGGTGACGGCCTGTTCGTAGCTGTTGCGAAAGTTATGTCCGATAATAGCGACATTGGAGCCGTCAGGATTCATGCGCGCCGCAAATCCCCCGATCCAAGTGTGACCATCGTCGCTCTTGAGCCCAGCCACTTTTTGGAACTGGTAAGGGCTTCCCATTCGGAAGGTTTTCCCCGAATGATCCGTGAATTCTGCGCCGGTGTTGCCCTGGTTCCAGTACCATAAGCCGTCTGGACCGGCCGTGACACTGTGCAGACTATGATCGTGTTGGCGGCCTCCGAATCCAGTCAGCAAAACCTCGCGTTTGTCCACGGCGGGGTCAAACTTTCCGTCCCCGTTGACATCCGTATAAACCAGCATGTCAGGTGGTTGAGACACCACGACTTTGTCTTCGAACACGGCTACGCCAAGTGGAGAGGCGAGCGCCGGTTCCTGAACGAACACGGTGCTTTTGTCTGCCACGCCCGCCCCGGTGGTGTCTTCAAGGACAACGATGCGATCTCCCTCTGGCTGGCGGTTGCCTTTGCTGCGGTAGTTGACTCCTTCAGCAACCCAAAGGCGGCCTTGCGCATCGAAATCGATGTTGGTTGGGTTGTGGAGCAGGGGAGATTTGGCCCAAAGAGTGACTTCCAATCCCTCAGGCAAGGTGAACATCTCTGGAGGTACTTCGGTTGGGCCATCTTCCACTAGCTCAACGACTGTAGGTGGTTGCGCCGTAAATACTAAAAACTTAACCTTTGCTGGACTTGGGCTCCCATTACGCGAGATGCCGCCGTCATCAATGGCGACCTTCGTGCGAAGCTTGACCACACCTGCGGGTAGATCGTACGCAATGACGGAGGCGGCATGTGTGCCGATGCCTTTCTCAAAAGTTTTACCAGCCACGAGTAGGGGAGAGTCCGCGTTGGACTTGCCCACTCGCACTTTGCCGGCCCCGGCGGTCGCCGATTTCCAAGTGAGTGTCGTCAGATCTACGGTTGAGCCGTCCTCTTTCACTAGAACTGGCTCAATCCAACTCGCCCAGTCGCAGCTAATTGCGCCTTCAGGCGAAACAACAAGGTAAAGTTCCTTGGCTCCTTGGAGAGGCACTTCGAGATCGACTAGGCGATCTTTGGAGGTGCTTGTTAGTACAGGACTTTCGCCAACTGGCTTGGTCGCTGGTACGGGTGCAACGGCGTGGGCGGCAGCACAAAGGCTGACGACTGCGAGTAGCGTGGTTCTGGCTTGCATGGGAGACTACGGGGAATTGCTGATGGTGGGGAGTGCTGCGCTAAAAACGAGAGCCTGAGAGTGAGACGGAATTCTTGCCAGAACTCAAGCTCAGGCGAGAGGGGAGTAATTCGCCTTCAAACGGTCAGTCGTAGGGAGCTTAAAAAGCCCTTGGGTTGGCGGCCGAACTTCGCTCTCATACAGCCGAACTTGCCTAAGCATTCTATGCGCTATCGAAAAATTGGAGTGGTTTCCCCTGCATACACTCACCGTTCTGCGGGGATCACTATGCTGCACATCCTGATCCATACCCTCCGAGAGTATGGCTTCGATGCTTACTTCATCCCTCAGAATTCTCCGCCACTCACAAATCCCAAGTGGAATACCCCGCATTTTTCCGAGGGCTGCACAGGAGGTGTTGCTGAAGTTTCCGAGGAATGGGTCGTCCTTTATCCGGAGGGCGTATTTGGAAATCCGTTGAATGCAAAGCGTGTTGCACGTTACCTGCTAAACCGGGAAGCGGCCGTAGGCGGTCCTGGCATGGGGGCAGCCCCTGAGGATTTTCTGATTACCTACCAAAAGCTGTTTCATCCCACAGCTCCGGTTCTTTATTATCCTTTGTTTGAGGGTGAAGTTTTGATTCGGGCTGGAAAGTTGGATGCGCAGCGCAAGCGCACTCAAGATGCGTTTTATGTTGGGAAAGGTTCCGTTTATGGTCCTTGCCCGCCAATCAGCGGAGCTCTGGAAATCACGCGGAATTGGCCCGAGAGTAAGGCTGCTCTCTATGACATGTTAGAGAATGTTCGTGTTTTCTACTCCTACGATTGGTTGACATCCACAAACTGTGATGCAGCGCTTTTGGGATGTGAAGTGCGGCTGATTGGCAATTCTGGCCCATATGACGCTGAACAGCTCTTGCGCAAGGACGTTGAGCTCGAGACTTGGGACGGGGTGGACGTTGATGGTTGCCCGTTCATTCGAGCGGCTTCTTCGGGCCGCATCCTGAACCAAATTCAGACGCTTAAATCCCAGTTCCATCCCCGGGTGGTGGAGATTTTTGGGCAGATTGCGGCCATGGTGTAATGAGCGTTGTCTGCGGGGACTTCCGGAGTCGCCACACAATGGGACGCCCATCAATGGTGGCTCCTGGCCTTGGGGCGGCACTCGGTTTCTTAACGCAAACGAGTGCCTTGCACTTCGCAGAGAATAATTCATCTCTCGGCGTAGTTAATCCGATTTGTGGGATAAAGTGGTCTCTTTCCTGAGGAACGGAATCAGGCGGGCGTTAAGAAATGGGATCCTCGGTTGAGCTATCATCGCACCACTGAGACCACGCACTCCGGAGTTGTTTCTCAAAGGCGCGGGTATAAGCCGAAGCGTCTGTAAGTTGGAGTGCCATGCGGTCGCGCATGGAGGCGCGTACGGCGGCGAGATGAGGGAGATCGGCGGCGATGGCCACTGCGCGGGTGACGAAGTCTTGGGGGTCAGTGGCGATGAACTCGTCTAAGTTCAAGGAGTGCATGAGGGATGCTCCAGCCCGTGCTGAGGGCGTGGAACCCGAGATCGTCAGGGTGGGGACGCCCATCCAGGCGGCTACGGATGAGACGGTGAGTCCTCCGAATGGAAAACAATCGAGGGCAAAATCAATTTCATCGTGCATGTGCAGATAAGCTGCATGCGATTTACGCGGGCTAACAATAATTCTCTCTGGGGCAATCCCCTCTGCGGCCATCGTCGCCTCAAATAGCGTGCCTTCCGGAACAACGGCAACGAGTCGACTGTTGGGAACCTGCTTAAGCACTTGGGCCCAAGCGCGCAGCACGCCTGTATGGGCCTTAGCGAAGTTGTTGAGGGAGCCAAACGTGATGATGCCCGTTTGCTGGGCAGGTAGCGGCGCAATGGGCGGCGAAGGGTTGGGTGGCTGAAAGCAAAACGCCAGCGGCAGGCGCATAAGGACCTCGGAATGGTATTTTTCCGAAGTCCCGGGTGGATCCATGATCGCATCTGTGACCCGATAATCCATGGAATCCAGTCCCGTGGTTTGCTGCATTCCAATCATGGTGACCTGAATAGGTGCCGGCTTTCTGGCAAAGGTGAGCACACGGGAGCCTTGGGAATGACAGATCAGATCCACTGCGATATCTATTTTTTCGGCTCGAATGCGCTCAGCGAGGGCCTCATCGCTCATGCCCCCAGCGTCTATCCAGCGGTCGCATAGGGCTTTTAGTTGGTCCGTTTTTGGATCTTTCCAAGTGTGAGACAGGATGCCAACCACTTCAAATTGAGAGCGGTCATGAGCGCGAAACAGAGGTTCGATGAAGAACGCCACAGAATGGCTGCGTAAATCGGGCGAAATGTAGCCGATTCGGAGGCGGCGCTCGCGGTCTCGAATGTTAGTGTGTGGAGCGTGCGGGAGAAGTGGCGCCTCGAACTCGCTGGCAAACTGACGGTGTAGCGCAAACGCCTCGCCAGGATCTTGTTCCGGCAGGTAGTTTAGCGAGTGCAGGTAGTTACTGAAGATGTGACTGTTGAGGGAATCCAGCTTGCGGGTTTTTTTATAGGCTGCGATCGCCTCATGAGGCATGCCTAGAAACAGAAAGCAGTTACCCATGTTCAAGTAAGCAGCGGCCGAGTCCGGTATCTGGTCGATCACTTTCTCTAGCGCTTGAAGCGCAGGCACAAACTCTCCGCACTTTTCCTGAAAAACGGCCAAGTTAATGAGCAGTTTTGGGTCAGTGGAGAACCGGATGGCAGGTTCGGCAACTTGGAGGGCCTCGCGGAACATGCCTTTCTGATAAAGGATGTTGCCTAAGTTCAGGTATGCTTCCCAAGTCGAAGGACTCATGCCGATGGTGCGGCGGCAGAGTTGTTCCGCTTTTGCGATGTCTCCCTTTTCAGAAAGCAGGCAGGCAAGGCCTAGGGTTGCGTCCACTTTGGCTTCACTGCTTTCGCAAGCGGTACTGAAGGCGGCTTCCGCCTGGTCCTTTCGCAGCGCTCTGAGTAGTGAGCGACCCAGCCAAGACCAGTCGTCGGCAGTTTGCTGGTGGCCGAACGCGGTCTTAAAACAGCGGTCCGCTTCAGTCTGCGCTCCGAGCGCGGCGTAGAGTTCTGCGCAGGTGGAAAAAGCTTTCCAATCGGCATGTGTGGTGAGGAGCGCCTCTTCGGCAGCGAGCAGCTGTGCGGGACCTTCGGGCGATTCCCTGAGGCTTTGGACCGTGCTTGTTAGCAGAGCGGTTGGGTCGATGGTTCGTGCGATTTTCGAGATCGTGTTCACGAGCGACTCAGCGGACTCGTTGGACAGAACAGGAGAGACAGCTGCGGCTGCCTGCGAAACCGATGCACTCACGCCAACCACAGCGGTTGGCTTGGGCTGGACGATTTCTTGGTCTGGCGAGGGTGCCACAGGAGTCTGTCCAGAGTAGGTCTGCCACATTTCTCTGAACTTGGTTTCCAGTTCGCGAGTGTGGGCCGGGGCATCTGCCCAGAGCCGTCGCATGCGCTCCCGCAAGGAGTCGCGAATTTCAGCAAGTTCCTGAATGTTTTGGGAGTAGTGAACCGCGATTTTGACGAATTCCTGTGGAGTCGTTGCCACAAAAGCCTCGAGGCCCACCCGGCCGTGCAAGGAGGCACCTGCTCGGTTAGCGGACGTGTTGCCGGTGAGCGTGACGCTGGGCACGCCCATCCACAACGCATTCATGGTGGTGGTCAGTCCGTTGAATGGGAATGTATCGAGGATGAGATCCACCGAGGCGTGGGCGGCGAGGTACTCGGCCTCGGGCATGCGGTTGAAAATAATGAATCTGTTTCGAGCGATGCCTCGTCTTTCCATGTCTCGCAAAAAGAGATCTCCAGAGTCGGCAACGACCTGCATCTTGGTATGTGGAAGAGCGGAAAGCACTTTGCTCCAAAGATCAAGCACGCTGGGGGTGACCTTTGCCAGATTGTTAAAGGAGCCGAAAGTGAAGGGCCGTCCACTGAGCGCAGGTAACGGTGCACATTCGGGAGCCCCGGGGTGTGGCTCAAAGCACATTGGCCCTGTCTCCATGCGTACAAGCTTTTCGGTGTGCAACGCCTCGGTGGCTCCGGGGGGATCAATAATCGCGTCTGTGATGCGGTAATCCATGGCCTGCAGGCCGGTGGTCTGCATGCAGGCAATCATGGTCACCTGCACGGGGGCGGGCCTCCGCGCAAAGACGTGCAACCGATTGCGGGTCGTGTGCCCCGACAGATCCACAAGAATGTCGATTTGATCTTGCCGTATTTTCTCGCACAATTCCTTGTCTGAAAGCGGCTCGACATCCCGCCAATGGACAGGAAGCGCCCTCAGGGTTTGGGTCACACGATCTTCGCGAGCGTAATTGTAGTAGCAGAAAATCTCGAATGCCGACCGGTCATGTTCTTGAAGGACGGGTTTGATGAAAGTACCCACCGGATGGTGACAGAAATCGCCTGAGACGTACCCAATGCGCAGTCTCCTGGGGAAGGGGGCGGTGGCCTGTGGCGCGTATCGTTCTGAAGCAAGCGGCCTTTCAATGAGCTCACTGTATTTCTTGTAGAACTGGAAAAGTTCCGCTGGATCTTTGTAGGGTAGATAATTGGCTAGATAGACTAGGGAATTGTAGGATTCAATGTCCTCCGGATTCCTTTCGATGGCTCGCATGTACTCAGCCACGGCTTCCTCGCTGCGCCCCACGCGGGGAAGGCAGGCTGCCTTCAACGTCCTGTACTTCTGAACCTCTGGAAAATCTCGGATCAGGATTTCCGCAATTTCAAGGGCATCTGCCGGGCGGTTTACCTCGCGAAGTGCAACCGCCAGCCGAAGCAGATCGTCGGGCTGGTTGTTGCGCAGTTTTGTTAAATGAATCAGGAGCGGCAGGGCTTCACTAAAGCGGTCGGTCCGCCCCAGAACCGTGCAGAGGTTGTGGAGTGCGTCTGTCCAGTCGGGCTTGATTGCCAGAGCTTGACGATAGGCGTCTACTGCCCCCTTGAACTCGCGCTGTTCCTGCAAGGCATTGCCCATGTTGTAAAGGGCAAGTGCACACTTAGGGTTCATCCGAACGGCCGCCCCGTGAAACTCCAAAGCCTCCGGCACCCGCCCCATTTCTCGCAGCACTGAGCCCGCCATCGTGAGGCTAATGTCCGAGTATGGTCGTAATTCAACCGCGCGTCGGAATGCTTCCAAGGCTTCTGGCAGGCGTCCAGTCGCCTGGAGGCTAATGCCCAAGTTGTGATGTAAAAAGACAGCCCCCGGATGCGCCTGTGTTGCCTTGCCGAGAAATTCCGCGGCTTCCGCGTGTCGCCCCGCTCCGGCGAGTGCTTCTCCAATAGACGCGCACTCAGCGTCGTTCCCGATGGGAAGCGACGCAACATTCTCGGTAGGAGTTTGTTGGAGGGCAGCTTTGGCGGCAGCGCGGTCAGAGAGAGAGTCGGCGGGATTGGAAACGGGGGCGGACATGGAAAACGGGAGCCCGGAGTGAGTACCGGAGGGGTTTAGCAAGAGATGGGAAAAAGAAAGGAGCGTACCTGCCTAATCAAGCCTTACCTTCTCTCGGTGTCCAGACGGCTGGCAACAGCGATTCGGAGCTTCTCCTCGAACTCGCGGGTGTACTTTTGCCCATTGCACCAAGCCGCGTGGGTGCGTTCTCGAAGGTCGCGCCGCAGCTCGACCAGCGCGTGTGGCTGGTCTGCCAGTGCGACGGCTTTTTCCACATACTCCTCGGGTGTACGGGCGACGTAGTGCCCCAATCCCAGCCGGTGGAGAACTGCGGCGGCTGCACGGGCTGGGGGCGCTTCTCCCAGAAGAGCGATGGGAACCACGCCCATCCAACAACCTAGCATCGTCACGGTTAGTCCGTTATACGGAAACGGATCGAGTGCTAAATCTATTTCTTCGTGCATTTTAAGAAATCCACATAGAGGTTGGTAGTCTCTCTCTAGCAGCCGATCTGAGGCGATGCCTAGGGCTTGCAGTCTCTCCTTGATCCGGTTGCCCGGTCTCCGCACAAATAAAAGTCGAGCATAGCGCGATCGTTTGAGGATCTGTGCCCACACTTCAAGCGTGGGTTCCGTGACCTTCGCAGGATCGTTCAGGCACCCGAATGTGAACGGCGCGCCGTGTACGTGCGGAGCGCTCGCCACGTCTGGTGCAACCTCGGGTGGGCGAAAAACAACAGCCCCCGATTCCATGTAAACAAGAGTCTCAGAATGAGACGCGTTTTCGCCTCCTGCGTCTAGGAAGGGATCTGTAATGCGCAAATCCATGGAGGGCAATCCAGTGGTCTGCATGGCTCCGATCATGGTCACCTGAATGGGGGCGGGGCGTCGGCCGAAGGCAGTGAGACGGTTGAGCGCGGTGTGGCCCGATAGATCGACTAATACGTGAATGCCGTCCTCTCGAACTTTCGCGATGAAGGTGTCATCACTCAGTTCCGCGACTTCGCGCCAATGCTCGGCGTGGGTACGGAGTCTTTGGGTTGTGGCATCGGAGCGCTTGCCGTTGTTATAGGCGAACACCTCCCAAGCACTGCGATCGTGGTGTTCCAAAAGCGGTTCGAGGAAAAAGGCGACCGGATGCTCGCCAAAATCTCCTGACACGTAGCCTATCTTAAGACGTTCCCCCGATTGCCAGGTGAGTGGCGGCGGAGGTTGTTCCTGATCAAAGCGTTCCGCAAAAGTTTTGTACAGGCTGGGGAGGTCCTTTTGGATGTTTGGGGGACAGTAGTTCAGAGAAAAGATGTACTGGCTGAGGGAGACGGAGTCTTGCGGGGCCAAGTTGGCGCACATCCGTAGGGCGTCGGCAGCTGCCGCGTGATGCGAGCTCTGCAGGAGTCCCATGGCGAGATGTCTCCACGGAATGTGCCAACTGGGGCGTAGGCTGGCAGCCTGTCTTAGCTCGGGGATTGCGGCTTCTGGATTCCCAAGAATCAGGAGCGACACCCCTAGATCGCAGAACGCATCGGCGTCGTTTGGAGAAACGCGACACAGAGCGCGGAGGAAACCAGCCGCTTCTCGCGTCCTGTTTTGGGCACGTAACCATGCTGCAGCCTCCGAAAGCGCCTCTGGGTTTAGAGGAGATAGAAGGAGGACGGTTAGCAAGGGAACGAGTGCATCTTCAATCTGACCCGCGCGCCGTAATAGCTTGGTGCGTTCCACTAGACCGCTTAAATTGGCACTAGGCATTTCAGTGTTAAGAATTTGCTGAATAGCTGGATTGAGCAGGGATTGAGCGTTTTCAAAATCGCCTTCCCACGCATTTAAAAGTCCGAGCACATGTTTGACCAGTGCAGCGGTCGGTTGCCTTTGGAGAAGTGCTTTGCAGGCGGCTTTGAGCTGGAGAAACTGTCCGTTCGCCAACAGTTTTTTTAATTGGTCTAGCATTGTTATTAAAAGTGTATTTACAGCGTAAAAATGTGAAGTAAATGGAGTTTAAATTTTGGAGTTGAGGTGGAGCAGGCGATTAAAGCGGCGTCAAGG
>CAIWVL010000117.1 GCA_903916085.1 uncultured Spartobacteria bacterium | reverse complement strand
TCACCATAAGCGTTTTGGAACTCCACCATCGGGCCCACATTGACGCGCCAGAGTTCCTTGCCGCTCGCGGCGTCTAGACAATGCGCGACCTCCTGGCCCTCGACGCCATCCATGAATACCAACCGACCTTTTGCGATGACGGGTGAGGATTGGCCAGGGCCGGCAGCAATTTCCCAGAGCACTTTGGGCTCCGACGGAAGGGATGTCAAAGGGTGCGCAGTGTCTTGAACCGTGCCGTCGCGTGCAGGGCCACGCCATTGGGGCCAGTCGGATGCACGGAGGTTTGCGGTGGACAGGGTGAGAGCGAGAAGCAGAGCGGGGGAGGCTTTCATTTCACGAAGCTTAACACGCTCCAATAGACCTCAATCACATTTTGCCTGAGTGACGCTCATGGCTTCCTCAGAACGAAGCACCTTATCGACACAAAAAAGGCGCAGCCCTCAGCGGACTGCGCCCTTGGTACGCTTACGCCAGAGGCGCTGTACGTGAAATGTCTTCGAGCAAATGCTGTTGGCGTTCCAGGAGCACGTCCGCTCGTTCGCGGAGGCTGTCCCGTTGGCGCACCGCATTGTCGCGTTCCCGACGCAGGCGCGCCAGTTCGCGCTCGGCCCGTTCGCGTTGTTCAGTGTCACCACGCACGAGGTCGTTACGTTCGCGTTCGAGGGAGAATGCCTGTTCGCGGGCAGCTGCTCGGGCGGCTTCTGCGGTGTTGCGGAATTCGTCCCGCTGCCGGACCACACCTTCGATCTGCCGGGCAAAGTCTTCGGTGCGTGCGCGCAGGGTTTCGCGGGTTTCCTCCAAGAGTGCGAGTAACGTCACTTTCTCGTTGAGAAGTGCTTCGCGTTCGCGGCTGAGCTGGTCGGAGCGACGACGGGAATCACTTTCCGCAGCGGCGAGCCTGCCGGTGAGTTCGGAGGTTTCGTTCCGTGCTGCGTCGAGGTCCTCGCGCAAACGGCTGATTTCCGCTGGGTAGCGGCGTTCAGTATCTGCGAGAGCTGCGCGTAGTCTGTCAGCGTCTACACGAACAGCACTAAGTTCTTCGCGGATCTTGGTGATGTCGAAATCCTTGGAGGCAGTGAGGGTCGAGAGCGCCTGACGATGATCCGCCGCAAGCTTAGCAATGCGCCGGTCGCGTTCTGCGTGCGCCTCGGAAATCTGCTGGTCCTTGAGAAGGATGGTCGAATCCCGCTCAGAAGCCAGGGTCGCCACAACGCGGGCGTGCTCGGCCTGGAGCGCTTCGTAGCGCGTCGTCCATTCGGCGATGCGACGTTCGCGGTCGCCACTGAGGGCGGCGAGACGTTGGTCGCGCTCGGCCACGGCTGCGGTGCGTTCTGCGAGGGCAGCCGCCAAGGCGCGCTCGTGTTCGGCACGGCTGAGGGCGAGTTGTTCTTCGTGAGCCGCGCGCAGATCGGCAAGTTGCCGGTTGCGTTCGGTGAGCAGCTGATTGCGCTCTGCCTCCAGGCGAAGAATCGTTTCCTTCGAGGCGGCCTCGATGTCGTCGATTTCGTCGTCTTTGGATTTGCGAAGGGCTGAGAGGGCTTCTTCGTGGGAGAGATGAAGGGCGTCCAGTACCTGCTGGTGTTGAACCTTGGTAAGTTCCAGCGTGGCGGCTTGGGTGGTCTGGAGTGTGTCGAGCGCTCTGTGGTGTTCTGCAATCCGCGCTGCCAGCTGGGCCTGAACTTGTTCGAGAAGATGCTGGTGATCAGCCTTTTCGGTGTCGAGGGTGCTGCGCAAGGCCGCGACCTCGGTGGCGTGTTCGCGGGCTGCCGTGTCGAGGGCGAGCGCATTCGCTTCCTTCGCTGCAGCAAGGACCTTGGCGTGAAGCGCCTCAGCCTGTTCGATCCGCTCGCGAAGGACGGTCGTGGAGCTGTCTAGTGTGAGTCGATGTTCTTCGCGCAGGTTGGCGATCGTGTCGTCGCGCTCCTTCAACGTCTCCGAAAGGCGCAGCCCGAGATCCAGATTTTCCTTCCGGAGATTTTCTAGATCGGCTTCCAGATCCTTGCAGCGCGTTTCTGCAACCGACTTGGCACGTTCGATTTCAGCGGCACGCGCCTCGGTGGCAGCTCGGGATTCGACAGCTTGTAACCGTTGTGAATCGAGGTCGGCCAATTTCTCTTGACTTTCGAGGTGTGCCGCAGCCACGGCTACCTCAGTGGCGACACGGGCTGCGGAAATCTCGGCGTCTGCCCGGCGCTGTTCGGCGTCAAACTTAAGGGTGGATTCCTCAAGGTCCTGCCGTGCCTGAGCGATTTGCTCCTGTAACCCTGCGACCGTCGCTTCCAGCGCTGCTACCTGATCGCGAAGCTGGCTGCGTTCTTGAGAAAGCTCCTGGATCCGCGAGTCGTCAGCGGACTTGATTGATTTAAGTTCCGACGCGGTAGTTTCCGCCGAGCTCAAACGGCTCCGCATTCCCTCGACTTCAGACTGATGCGCATCCCTGGATGCGCCTAAATCTCGTGAGAGGGTATCGCGCTCCTCGGAAAGGGCGTCACGCTCACGGGTGAGCGAAGCCACTGCTTTAGACTGGGCATCGATGGAACGCCGAAGACCTTGGACGGTACGGTCACTGACCGATGAGCCGCGTTCGGCGCCCTCCGGTTCGGCTTTCCGAGCTTCGGACAAAAGTTCTTTATCGGCTTTGAGTTGCTCGATTTCCTTGGCTGCCTTTTCCAGCTTTTCGCGCAAGGCTGCGAGTTCTTCGCTGGTGGCCTCAGATTGGGATTCTCCTGCGCCTTCCACTCTCACTTTTCCAGAGCGGACGTCCTCAAGCTGCTGCAAGGCTTCTTGGCGCGCTGTTTCTAACGCCGCGCGCTCCTGCTTGAGCTGGGCGATGCGGTTCTGGAGTTCCCCGGGGTTAGCTGGGGCAGGGCCTCCTGCGTTGGGGGCAGAAATGGCCACAGTCGGTTGACCCGCTGTTTGGAGCTGGTGCGCTAGTTGAGCGTTCTTCTCCTGGAGCGTGTCGCGCTCGGAGAGGAGGGTGCGAATCCGGGTGCGATAGGTTTCAATGTCCGCTTCGAGCTGCTTTACCGCGCGCAACTCCCAGTCGGACTGTTCTTCCTCGCTTGCAGGCGCGCTGGGTTCGTGCCGAGTTTCTGTAGCCTGGGCGGCAGCGGCTTTTTGGGCAGCGAGTGCCTGCTCCGCCGCAGCCGCAGCTTGTGCGGCCACTGCAGCGGCCTGGGCGGCTGCCTGCTCGGCGGCGAGTGCGGTGGCTGCTTGTTCGGCCGATTGCTCGGCGGCCTTCGTTGCTTCGTCTAGTGCGCTCTTGGCTTCGAGCAAGTCGGCTTCCAGCTTGGTGCGCTTGCTACGTTCCCGATCGAGGTTCTGCGACATGTTGCGCTGGATCCCCTCCATCGAGTTGACCTTGCGCTGAAGTTCCTTGAGCTGCTTCTGAAGCATCTGCTCCTGTTCGCTTAATTCTGGCAGACCAGTGTCCGTGCTCGGCAAGCTTACCTTTTCGGGCACTGCCTCGTGGTTTGAATCCGCCACGGCAACGGGTGCCGCCGCAGCCGCATCTGCGGCGCTAGTGTCGTGTTCAGGTTCCGTGTGAACGACTTCCACTATTGCGACCGCTGGGTTAGGCTGAGTGGCCGTTTCATGAGCGGGTTCGGACTCAGGCGCTGAGTGGGTTTCCACTAAGGCTGGTGGCTCGTGGGCCTCAGTGTGAGCGTCTGCTTGAATTTCGGGCTGAGCCTCACGATGGGCAACGGCCGATTCTGGAGCGGCGTGCTGTGGTTCACTCGGCGCTGCTGACTCGGCGTGAGGTGCAGTTTCCACGGGTGCAGCTGCCGCCACTAAGGGGCGCATTTGGGCCAGCATCCGAGTCACCTTAAGGTAAGGCAATCGCACAGGAAGATCGCTAGTGGCCGATTCCGGATCCCGGAACATTTGGGGCACTCGAGCGTAGATCTCAGAGAGCGGAATGGTGGGTTCGCCCCTTTGAACGCGGGCATCCATCCAAGCGAAATCAAAAGTGAGCGGTAGATCCGCATCATGGGGACCATCGTTGAGTGCACCGGGCGGGATACGGTGGAGAAAATCGCCCAGTTCAAGGGTCAGAACCGGACTAGATGCGGGGTCAGTCGCAACCGGGGCTTCAATGCTGTCCTGATTCATGGGCTAGTTCTTCAAAATAAAACGGGTTGCGCGGTGTGAGAGCGAATTTCGCGCCAGAATTCAAAATTGACGAAATTCGTATGGAAGCGAGAGCGTTTTTCAATTTCGCGCACTCACCGCGGATTCTTCCTCCAGCGGTTGGAGGCAGTCTAGGTAGTCGCGGAGGACGGCCGAGGGCAGGACGGCCACGACACGGACTTGATCCTCTTCGTAGTGGGTCTCAAGAACCTGTGCGGCCCGGTGCAGCCGCGCGAGGCGATCTCCGGCAGAGGCGGGAAGGATGACGGTGCACACGCGGGCGCCGGTCGAGGCCAGTTCTGAAATGTGCTCCAAGAGGCCCTCAATACCCTCTCCCGTGTGCGTGGAAATAAAGTGTGCCCCTGGAAATTGTTGGCGCAGGGGCGTCAAAGCGGCGCGCTCTTCAATCAGGTCGATTTTGTTGAAGGCGATGATCATACGCTTGGTGTCGGTGCCTAGCTCTTCAAGCACCTTCATCGTCGTGTGATAGAATGTAACCACCTCAGCTTGCGAGGCGTCCAAGACGTGGATTAGAAAGTCCGCGAGGACGGATTCCTCCAAGGTGGCGCGGAAAGCCTCCACCAAGCGGTGCGGTAGGCGACGCACGAACCCGACTGTATCGGTGATCAGGAGCGGCTGGTGGTTGGTTAGAGAAATCCGGCGCGTGGTCGTGTCGAGGGTCGCAAACAGCTTGTCTTCCACCAGCACCTCGGCCCCTGTGAGCCGCCGCATCAGTGAGGACTTCCCAGCATTCGTGTATCCGACAATTGCTGCATTGGGTACAGGCGTGCGCTTGCGATCTTTTCTCTGTGTGGAGCGCACCGAGCGCACCTCCACCAGTTGTTCCTTGAGGCGCAGAATAGCGGTCCGGATTCTGCGCTTGTCCTGCTCGAGCTGAGATTCTCCTTCGCCCTTGGCCCCGATTCCGCCGCCTTGGCGCACCAGGTGGCCCCAGGCTCGTGTGAGCCTGGGTAAAGCGTATTCCATGCGAGCGAGCTCAATTTGGAGCCGGGCTTCGTGTGTTTGGGCTCGCTGGGCAAAAATGTCCAAGATCACCTCCTGCCGGTCTAGCACCGTCACTCCAGTGATCTTCTCCCAGTTACGCTGTTGGCTCGGGGTGAGTTCGTTGTCAAAAATGACCGAATCCAGTGATTCGAGCTTCACCCGCTGCGCGATTTCGTCCGCTTTCCCGGTGCCCAGGAGGTACTGCGCGTGCATCTCTCGCCCGTGAACCATCATCCGGTCCACGATGGGGACACCCAACGTATTCACAAGCTCCTCGAGTTCAAGCAGGAGACTCTCTGCCTCAGGCTTGTCTGCCTGCTTGAAGTAGGCCCCCACAAGGAGAGCCCGAGTCACCATCTTGCCGCGCGGATTAATTTCGTTCAAAATGTTGTATGGGAAAGCTGCCTTGCTACGAATCGCAACCCGACTGAAGGGGGGAGTCGCTATTTCTTCAGGGCTTCTGCCGGTTTAGGCTCCGCTGGTTCCTGGAATAAGGACTTCCATTTGCCGTACCCTTCCTTCTCCAAATCCGCGACCGGGATAAAACGCAGGGACGCCGAATTGATGCAGTACCGCATTCCTGTGGGGCGCGGGCCGTCTGGAAAAAGATGCCCCAAGTGCGCGCCGCTCTTCGTAGAGATGACTTCCACGCGGATCATCCCGTGGGAGCGGTCTTCTTTTTCAATAATCGAACCCTTGTTCACGGGCTGGAAGAAGCTGGGCCAACCTGAGCCCGAATCAAATTTGTGATTGGATGCAAACAGAGGTTCACCATCGATAACATCCACATAAAGCCCCATGGCATGATTGTCCCAGTAGGCGTTTCTGAAAGGGGGCTCAGTGGCCGCGTTGCATGTCACGTCGTACTGAAGAGGGCTTAGTTTTTTGCGGAGATCGTCTTTATTCACGGCTTTGTCAGAGGCTACGGACTTGGGTTCTGTTCCTGTTGCTGCTGGCTTGTCCGCAGCTTGAGCGCTTGCAGGGGTGACGCAGGAAAGGATCACTACAGTCGAGAGAGTGGAAAGAGTCGAAAGAGTGGAGAGCGCGATGGGCAGGCTCAGGACCGAGGGCAGTATGGGCAGGAAGCGGCGCAGGTGCATGGGAGGGAGGGGGTGACTGAAAATGAGTGTCGTGGCTACACCGCAGTGTACCGCATGTCTGCCCAGTTCGCAGCAAAAGTGTTCAATTCAAGCGCTTCATTTTTTCGATGTTAGGGGGCCTTGTCCCCTCCACCCGCTCTTTAGCCGAGCGAAAGACTCGGCTCGCGACGGCAATCAAAAAAAACGCAGGTACAAGCGCTAGGATCCGGAGCTTGATCGGCAAAGGTGCAATCAGCACCCCGAGAAAAAGGAGGCCAAAAAAGCTGAACAGACCGACCCGTGTGAGCCACGAGCGCTGGCTGTTGGAGGGAAACCGGGCGAGGAACCGGCGCACGGAAATCATCCCGCAGAACAGGGCGGCGAGCAGGATGAGGACGGCGAGCAGCATGGAAGGTGCGATAGTGGAGCGGGAGCGAGGGGAAGTCGAGCCTGCACGTCGCGCACAGGAGGGCTTGCCTGTGAGGGCATCAGCAACTACACTGGCAGCCTCTCCTGTTTTCCCCTATGAGCACTAAGCCCGGTTCTAAGTCCAAGAAAGCCACTAAACCCACAGATTCTCTCCACAGAAAATGGTCCTCTGAAGTGGTGGATGGCGTCGAGCGGGCCGCGAGTCGCGCCATGCTGCATGCCGTGAATTTCACACGGGACGATTTCAAGAAGAACCAGATCGGCATTGCTTCGACTTGGAGTAACGTAACGCCGTGTAATTCGCACATTGACGGTCTAGCCCGACAGTCGGAAGCCGGTGTTAATACGGGCGGTGGCAAGGGGGTCATTTTTGGTACGATGACGATTTCCGACGGGATCTCGATGGGGACCGAAGGGATGAAGTATTCTTTGGTATCCCGAGAAATTATTGCGGACTCGATTGAAGCTGTAGTGGGCTGTCAGGGGTTTGATGGGGTGGTGGCGATCGGGGGGTGCGATAAAAACATGCCGGGCTGCGTCATGGCGCTGGCTCGCCTGAACCGGCCCTCGGTTTTTGTGTATGGGGGAACGATTTTACCGGGTTGCATCTCCGGGGTGTTGGCTGCCAAGCGACTGCGCAAGGAGCGGGCTGAGGCGATTGCTGGCCGCAATTTGGACATTGTGAGCTGTTTTGAAGCGGTGGGTGCGATCGCGAACGGTCAAATTGACGATCGTGAGCTGGCGTTGATTGAGGAGCAATCGATTCCCGGGCCGGGTTCCTGCGGTGGGATGTACACTGCGAACACGATGGCTTCCGCGATTGAGGCCCTTGGAATGAGTTTGCCTAATTCGAGTGCTCAGAATGCAACTTCGCCTGCAAAACTGGCGGATGCCCGTGCGGCCGGCCTCGCTGTGATGGAACTGATTAAACGGGGGATCCGGCCTTCGGACATTCTGAGTCGTGAGGCTTTTGAGAACGCGATTACGGTGGTGATCGCTCTTGGGGGGTCAACCAATGCTGTGTTGCACATGCTGGCAATGGCGCATTCCGCTGGCATCAAGTTGGAGCTGGAAGATTTTACCAAGATCGGCAAGCGGGTTCCTGTGTTGGCGGACTTGAAGCCCAGCGGCCGCTTTTTGATGAGCGAACTGATTGAAATTGGCGGTCAGACGCCTCTGATGAAGATGCTTCTGGAAGAGAAGCTGTTGCACGGTGATTGTCTAACGGTCACGGGCAAGACGCTGGCGGAGAACCTGAAAAAGGTGAGAGCTTATCCACGAAACCAGGAAATCGTGCGTTCCTTCGCAAACCCGATTAAGGCGGACAGCCACCTGGTGGTACTCAAGGGCAACCTGGCACCGGACGGAGCTGTGGCTAAGATTTCAGGAAAAGAAGGCCACCTATTTAGTGGAAAGGCCTTGGTTTTTGAAAACGAACAGGATGCGTTGAAGGCGATTCTCGATGGCACAGTGAAGAAGGGGCATGTAATTGTGATCCGGCACGAGGGCCCGGTGGGCGGTCCTGGAATGCGCGAGATGCTTTCGCCCACAAGCGCCGTCATGGGTAAGGGACTGGGTAAGGACGTGGCCCTGATTACCGATGGACGTTTTTCAGGGGGGTCGCATGGGTTTGTGGTCGGGCACATCACGCCTGAGGCTGCTTTGGGGGGGCCCCTTGCGCTCGTAAAAAACGGGGATCTGATCACCATCGACGCCCAAAAGCATGAGCTCACTCTTGGTGTTTCGGACGACGAGTTGGCCAAACGTAAAATGAAGTGGAAGGCACCTAAGCCCAACTACACGCGGGGCGTCCTTGCCAAGTACGCGCGCACGGTGACCACAGCCTCCCTTGGGGCCGTGACAGACCTGGGCTAAGGGGGGGGAGTTCGGCGATTTTTGCCAGAGAAAAGCGGGCTGGGGTCACAGGATTGTAACCTGTTGACCCCTGCTTTTTGCCGACAAGTCCCCCTTGGTGGGGCTATAAGGAAGTCATCTTAATTCTCATTAGTCGCTTATGATTCCTCAATCCGCTACCGAACCCCACGATCATTTACCCTGTCAGATTTGCGGGCGACATTTCGAAGAAGATGAGATTGTACTAGGGCAGTCAGTGCGCCCTGCGGTGGTGGAACTTATTTGCGCGACCCATCCGGAATGGAGCGAGGACGGGTTTATTTGCCAGAAGGATTTGAACCAGTTTCGGAGTGCCTACACGCAGCAACTCGTGGAAGAGGATCGCGGTGAAATCACGGTGCTGGAGGAGGAAGTGCTGGCGAGTCTCAACGAGGAGGAGTTCCTATCTAAGAACCTGAACGAAGAGTTTGAGGAAAAGGTGACGTTTGGAGAGGCCCTTTCGGACAGAATCGCGAGTTTTGGTGGGAGCTGGAAGTTCATCATCGTTTTTGCCACGACGATGCTGGTTTGGATTCTGTTGAACACGGTCGTGTTAAAAAAGGAGCAGATTTTTGACGAATACCCCTTCATTTTGTTGAATTTAGCGCTTTCGTGTTTGGCGGCTCTACAGGCTCCTATCATCATGATGAGCCAGAATCGGCAGGAGGCTAAGGATCGGTTGCGGAGTGAGCAGGAGTATAAGATTAACTTGAAGGCTGAATTGGAGATCCGTCATTTGACAAGCAAGCTGGACCAGTTGCGTCAGCACCAGTGGCGGCGGCTGTTGGAGATTCAGCACATTCAGTTGGACTTGATGAATGAACTCACAGAGCGCAAGCGGCAGACGACGCTCGTGGTGCCCACGGGAGCGGGGGGAGTGGAGGGCCAGACGGAACGTGCGGGCGGGTAGTGTCGCGAGGCGACGTCCTATTTTACGCTGTGGGTTGTCTTTGCTTTCTTCTTGTGATAGATTTCTAGCATGCAGTCCACGGTCAATCTTCCTCGGCGCGAGGCGCAGCAGAACCAGGTGTCGACTTGGTTTCTTGCGGCGCTTTTGATTTCACTGGGGGTGCACTCGCTTTTTTACTTTTGGTCCAAGGCGACCCCGATTGGGATGTTGTCTCAGTCGGAGGCCCCGGCGCTTCTTCCTCCTCGTTTTGTGGTAAAACAGGTCAATTTTGATCCGAAATCACTTCAGGATGCTCCCGAGCAGGCTCCTGCCGCGCGTCCAGAGCCTGTGACTCCGGAGAAATTGGTGTTTTCTGACGCAAAACCACAGGCTGTGGACGTGAAGCTGGACGTGAAGCCAGTGGACGTTTCCAGCAAACTGGTGGAGGACAAGCCCAAGGCCCAGGCGGATCCGATCGCGCTCAAACAGATGGCTCAGACAGCCGCCGGAGCTTTGGACGCTGAGTTGGGGTCTCTGGCGGGTTCCTTTTTAAAAACGGCACCTGTTTCGAGTGCGCAGCCGGTCTTGGCTCTCACGGCGCAGATGGCCAAAGGCGCGGTCGGACTTGCGAATGGGGCAGGGGCGGCCGATGCTGCGATGCAGGGGCGTCAGTCCCTAGAAGATGTCCTAAACGGCATTGGCAAAGTGCCGACCAAGGAAAGTCCAGTGGCGATCCCCGGTAACGCGTTGTTTGCACATGACAGCGCCGAGTTGGGGCCGGAGTCGCTACCAATTCTTGAGAAGATCGCAGATTTGCGCAGGCGTTTTCCGGATTATGTGATGGTGATTGTTGGGCACACGGATAACACGGGTTCGCCGGACTATAATTTGCGCTTGAGTGCCCGCCGAGCCGATGCGGTGAAGGAATGGCTGGTGAAGCGGTACGGCATGGCGGCTGCGAAGTTGGACACGATCGGGCGCGGTTCTCAGGAGCTTTTAGTCGCATCGGGTACCGTGGAGGAGCAAGCCCCGAATCGACGCGTGGAGGTGGTGCTGGTTCCTGCAAAATCGCCTAAAAAGGGAAACTAGTACTCCAAATCAGGTAAACCTTCACATTGTTTTTGGAGGTGCACACCGACGTCCGAAGTGGAGGGCAGCGCACGTCGTTCCTCAAGTTGCTTATGTTCGCCTTGATCCGTGGCTGGCACCCCTGCCGGGGTGCGTTGGTGTATACGCCTTAATCCGGTGGTATCGCTTACGCTCAACCACCGGCTTGTCTACCATCTGGTAACCCTTTGGGTTACTCTCGGGATTGGCCTTAGGAGGGCAAATTACAGAAGCTGTTCTGATGAACCCGAAGGGTTCAAGGCAGGTAGCCGCTGGTTGAGCGTAAGCGACACCACCGGTCGGCACGCCATTGAACAGACGCACCTCGGCAGGGGCGCAAGCGCAGGCATCAACGGCCCAGTGAGGACTATTGCCCAAGGAACAACCCGAAAAAAAGGCTGATTTAGGGCACTAGTAGGCAGATCGAGCTAGGAAGTCAGATCTCCCGTGGACTTTTTCATCCAAAACCTAGGGCGTTGCCCTAGGCTGCCGTCGTTCGCCCCGTTGGGGCTTCAGAAGCGAACCGATCCGGCGTTCTCGCCCGAACCGCCTCCCAGGTGCTAGCCCTCGGAGGCGATGGGAGTGCGCTATGCAAATTTCGGGTTTTGTTCGTTGCTTGAGATCTATCCTGGCGCCCTCCGTTAGAGTAGTTCCATTGAAAAATCTACCGCTTTTGCAGAGTGTGTGAGCGCGCCCACTGAGATGTAGTCGACTCCCGTGGCTGCGATTGCGGCGACGGTGTCCAAGGTGACCCCGCCTGAGGCTTCTAGTGGGATGCGTCCAGCGACTAAGGCGACGGCTTCGCGGAGTTCAAGAAGGCTCATGTTATCTAGCAGGATGACTGAGACGCCCTCCATGGTGAGAAACTCGCGCACTTGATCCAGGCGGTCAGCTTCGAGTTCGACTTTTGCGTCTGGGTGCTGGGCGTGTAGACGGTGGATTGCGGCTTGCAATTCTTGGGTGGTTGTTCCGGCTGCAAGATGGTTGTCCTTGACCATGACCATGTCGTAGAGACCCATGCGGTGGTTGGTGCCGCCACCAGCGAGCACTGCCGCTTTCTCAAGCAGACGCAGTCCGGGAACCGTTTTGCGTGTGTCCAGAATGCGGACTTGGGTTGGGGCGACGGCATCTACGAAACGTTTGGTGAGAGAGGCGATGCCGGAGAGGTGCTGGAGAAAATTGAGGGCCACGCGTTCGGCGGTGAGGAGGCCGGGGAGGGGGCCGCACACTTCAAGGACGGTGTCGCCGGGTTCGAGGGCGGTACCGCTTGGGCGCAGGATTGTAATGCTGGCGGCGGGCGTGACTCGTGCGAAAACCTCGGCGGCAACTTCCACTCCGGCTGCGACCGCGTGTTCTTTGGAAAAGAGTCGAGCTTTGCCGGGACGATTTTCGACAAAGAACTGAGCGGTGAGGTCCCCTGTACCGATGTCTTCGGCGAGGGCAAAAGCGATGGGGTCATGCATGGCGGATTAGCGGGTGATGGCGGTTTGCTGAGCCTTATTTAGCGATTCGGCAAGAGAGCGGAGGTCGGGATCTTCAGAACGCGCTGCGGCGATGAGTAGTTTGCGGAGGGAGTCTGAGGCTCGGGCACTGGGGAAAGTGGGCAACGTTTTGAGCATCTGAGCTTGGACCAGAGGGGAGCGATCGTTTGAGAGCGCGATGAGGCGTAGTTGTAGTTCGGGATCATTGAGCGCCAAACCCGCACCAATCCGAACTATGGCAGCTCGAATAGCGGGTGAAGTGTCGCAGATCGATCGGGCGATTTGTTGCGCATCAACCGAGCGCGTTCTTTCTAACTGCGCTAGAGCGTCCAGACGCTTTGTTTCTGAGGGGTCCGAGTTGAGAATACGCAGCAGCGGCGCAGGCGACTCTGCTTGCGGTGCTGCTGGTGCCCCTGCGTGGAGGCTTGAAGCGAGAATCAGCAGGGCGGTCAGTTTGAAAAGCAATCGGAGCACGTTCGAATGATGCCAGAATTAGCGCGTTAGGAAATGCAGGACATTGGTAGATAGCCTTCCTCAAGGGATGGTGGACACGAGAAATAACGCGCATTGGCTAGGGCGCTCATGTAAAGTGAGGAGCTCATGTCTTGCTCCAAGATTGACCCAGCCCTGCATCAAGCCCGGAAGCCCGATTGGATACGGGTGCGGCTACCTTCGAATCCCGTCTTTTTCTCTACAAAGGCGTTGGTTTCGGATTTGAAGTTGCATACGGTTTGCGAGGAGGCGCAGTGTCCAAATCGTTGGGAATGTTGGAGTCAGGGCACCGCAACCTTCATGATTGCGGGCGACCGTTGTACGCGGGCCTGCGGGTTCTGTGCGGTCACGACGGCGAAGCCCTTTGCTCTGGAAGCTGACGAACCTCAGCGGGTGGCGGAGGCGGTGCTGCGCATGAAACTCAAGCACGTGGTGATCACGGCTGTTGCCCGTGACGATCTTAAAGACGGTGGAGCGGAGCATTTTGCACAAACGATCCAGGCCATCCGCGAGATGGGACCAGAAATCACCATCGAGGTATTGACCCCAGATTTCCATGCCAAAGAGGAGCTTCTGCAACTGGTCATTCAAGCGAAACCGCATGTGTTCAATCACAACTTGGAGACTGTGGAACGGCTTACGCCGCTCGTCCGCTCGCGTGCAAAGTACAGGCGTTCTTTGGAAGTTCTTGCAAAGGTTAAGGTTCTGGATTCTTCGATTGCCACAAAAAGCGGTCTGATGCTAGGTCTCGGTGAGACTGAGACGGAGCTGTTTCAAGCTATGGACGATTTGCGGGCTGCAGGCGTTCAGTTGCTGACTTTGGGGCAATATTTACGGCCGAGTCCGCAGCATTTACCGGTGGTGGAATACATCCGGCCCGAGGCTTTTGAGCGCCACAAGGAACTCGCTTACAGCAAGGGGTTTGAGCACGTGGCCTCTGGTCCTCTCGTGCGCAGTTCTTATCACGCTGCCGATTACAAGCCGCGCTTGCAGAGTCTAAACTCGTAAATGTGAGGCGGGCGGAGTTTGGCCCGCGGTTGGACTAGCGCACCACCTACTATTACTCCGAATCACCTAAATTTTCTGTGTGATTCAGGTGACAGTGGCGCCTTTCGGGTCCCCTCCTTTGGGGCGTGGCCGAACCGCCCTCCCGCTTGGGTTGCGATTCGCTGCATATCGAGCTTTCCTTGAATGGCTACATCTTGCTCTTGAAGAAAACTTTTAGGTCAAAAACGGCCATAGAAGAACGCTCAGCAGGTCGGTACTCGCCGTGCGGATGTGAGTTGGTCTGTGGGAAAATTGAACTCACCCACCGGTTGAGCCTGAATCGATGGCTTTTCAAGCTACATCTTGCTTTGTCGCAAAGCATGACTTCCCCTCCCGCACTCTTTCATCGCCGTCCTTAGGTTAAAAGGTGCGAGAACATTATAAAAAACGCGCCAATCACCGAATGCAAGCCGGAGGAGTGCAAGCAACGGAGAGAGGCGAAAATAGGTAAAATTGGGGAGAAGTTTCTCGCAATGACTCAGAATGGCGAAAATGGCCGTTCACTGAGTCTGGGGCAAAGACCCGAGAAGATACATGAGTGAGGCATGAGGGGTGAAAGCTCTGCCTGTGAATGCGCGTTCATCGGGCTGAATGCGCTGCGGATTCCGCAACTTTAGCTGATTCAGGGGACTAACTGCCCCAGGGCCTTTGCGTAAGCTGGCTCGATTTGATCGAGGGCACCTACGCACACCTGTAGATCACGGATAATACCGTCCTGTAGGGCATAGACTAAGCCATGGACGGAGAGCTCCTGGCCGCGCAACCAAGCGTCTCGGACAATGGTGGTTTCGCACACGTTCATGACTTGCTCAATGACATTGAGTTCGCACAGTCGATTGCCCCGATCTTCCTCTTGAGGAAATGTTTCCAGGAGCTGAGCGTGTTTGTTGCGGACGTCTTGGACGTGCCGCAGCCAATTGTCGATGAGCCCAAGTCGCTGGCCTCGCAGGGCGGTGAGGACCCCGCCGCAGCCGTAGTGTCCCACGACGAGGATGTGTTTGACGTGCAGTACGTCTACGGCGAACTGCATGACACTCAAGCAGTTCAAGTCCGTGTGCACGACCACGTTGGCCACATTGCGGTGTACGAAAATCTGTCCAGGAATGAGCCCCACAATTTGATTTGCAGGCACTCGGCTGTCGGAGCATCCAATCCACAGGTAATCAGGACTTTGCTGTTCGGCAAGGGTCGAAAAGAAGTGAGGCTTGCGCGCGGAAGTTTCCGCCGCCCATTTCTTATTGTTGTCGAGCAGTTGATTGATGAGCGACATAAGGGTTTATCTGTCGACAGCGCCTCCGTTGCCGAGCGAGGTCATCCTGACTGGATCCCGGTGGAGTGCGAGTTGTTCCTTGCTGAAAAGTCGTTAGTTGTCGGCAAATCTCGCGCACGGTTGCGCCTGTTCGGGCCCGTACAGGGCATCTGCGGGGACTTGGATGTGTCTGCAAGAAGGACCTGCTCTGTACGGGTAATGCCTATCGCAATCGGGCTAACTACCTAGGGCGTCCGCAATGCGGCGAATGCCGGTGAGGCGTTCCTGCCAATCGCTCTCTCGCTGACGATGATCCGCTACCACTGCCGCCGGTGCGCCGGTCACAAACGTTTCGCTTCCAAGTTTGGCACGGACCTTGGCTAGTTCTTGCTCGATTTTGGCGATTTCCTTGCCCAATCGTTCGCGCTCGGCAGCCACGTCAATCAGTCCGTCCAACGGGAGGAACAAGTTCCCCAGAGGCGTCAGCGAGGAGGGCGTGCCACGAGGGGGCGTCCATCTTGCGTCGGCGAGTTCGAGGGATTCCGCGTTGAGCAGGATGCGGATTACGTCTGTGTCGTGGGCGGCCAAGGGCGAGTCGGCGACCAGAACGAAAGGCACCCGTTTGTTTGAGGGCAGGTTGAAGTCGCGGCGCAAACCGCGACCTGCGAGTACAACGTCGAAGCGGGCTTGGGCGCGGGCCTCGTCTTCGGGGAGCAGACCGTAGTGGGCGTGGAAGTCGGGGCCGAGGGGCAGGGGCCAGAGCGCCTGCATCAGCGAGCGACCGCCCTGGGTCTCAGGGAGATCCTGATTGAAGCCCAAGCCGTGCCAGAGTTCTTCGGTGATGAAGGGCAGGAAGGGGTGGAAGAGGCGGAGGGCGTGGGCCAAGACGAAGTCCATGACGGCCAACGTATTGTTGCGCAGGGACGTATCGCCGGCGGTGAGCGTTGCCTTGGCTGTTTCTACGTACCAATCGCAGTACTCGTTCCAGAAGAAGCGGTAGAGTGCCTGCGCGGCGTCTGAGAACCGGTATTCATCCAAGGCGGTGGACACCTCGCTAATCGCTGCATCTAAACGCAGTAGAATCCATTTGTCGTCTGTAGAAAGCAGTTCAGAGCGGATTTCGCCCTCCGGCTCGCCTCCTTGCATTTGACGGAAACGTGCTGCATTCCAGAGCTTTGTGCAGAAGTTACGTCCGAGTTCGACGTTCTTCTCATCAAACAGCACGTCCTGACCGAGCGGAGCGGAACGCATCACGCCAAAGCGCAGGGCGTCGGCTCCGAACTTTGCGATAAGATCCAGTGGATCAGGGGAATTGCCCAGCGACTTGGACATCTTGCGGCCCTGTTTGTCGCGGATGATGCCGGTGAAATAGACGTTGCGGAACGGCAGCTCGCCCATGAACTCGTAGCCCGCCAT
>CAIWVL010000116.1 GCA_903916085.1 uncultured Spartobacteria bacterium | reverse complement strand
CGATGGTGGCAGGCGGTGGCGACATGGCGTTGGGCGCGCCGCCACCGGGGGAGCCGGGTTGGCGCGTGGAGGTTGTTGCGTTGGATGTCGAAGGCGCTCCAGCCTCGCGATTGGTGCGCTTGGCCCATTGCTCGCTTTCTACCAGTGGCGATTTTTATCAGCGGCTGGAGATTGAGGGAAAACGGTATTCGCACATAGTCGATCCACGGACGGGCATTGGGCTTACGGATCACAGTCTTGTGACGATCGTGGCTGAGCATGGGATCGAGGCGGATGCGCTCTCGAAAGTAGTGGCCGTGTTGGGGCCTGAGGCGGGCCTTCCCATTATTGAGGAGCGGCCTGGGGTAGCGGCCCATGTGGTACGGGCGCCGGAAGGCAAAGTGGAGGAGCGTTTCAGCAGTCGCTGGCAGGCGTTTGAGCGGTGAGAGTGGCGGGTGTCTTGTTCAGCAGGGATGAAACCAAGCTGGATTCAGCGACGCTCATTTCGCACGCTGTAAAGGTGGACATTCAGGTATTAGTGAACGCTTGGGACGGGCATCGGCTTTTGGACTCGGGAGACGGGTTGAAGCTGGAGGAGTTGGGGGGCGTGCGACTCGTGCGTAGTGAGCCGAGCGCGTGGTGGAGTAAGGCGTTGCCTGAAGCGGAATGGGCCAAGGCCGCCGCCGTTTTTGAGGAGGGGGAACGTCAGGGCCGTTGGCGCTTGAAACAGGGCACGGCTTCCTCGTGGGACGTGCGCCTGGGCAAGTTGCGTTTACAGTGCCGGTTGATGGATGGCAGTAAGCAGTTGGGTGTTTTTGCGGAGCAATCCCCGCATTGGGCTTGGATCCAAAAGCAGCCTCCCGCGTCGGGTCAGGGACGACTCCTCAACCTGTTCGGATACACGGGCGTTGCATCTCTGGTGGCGGCGCAGGCTGGTTGGCAGGTGACTCACGTCGACGCTTCAAAGCCGGCAGTCGCTTGGGGACGTCGCAATCAGGAGGCTTCGGGGCTGGCCGCCGCACCGGTGCGCTGGATCGTTGAGGACGCGCTCACCTTTGTGCAGCGCGAGGCGAAGCGTGGCAACCGCTACGAGGCTATTTTGTTGGATCCTCCGGCGTTCGGACGCGGTCCGAGCGGGGAAGTGTGGAAGGTGGAACGCGATCTGCCCGCCTTGCTCCAAGCATGTCGGCAGCTGCTTTCTCCTGAGGCACAGTTTCTTTTGATGACGCTCTACACGATTGAGGCGTCGTCTATCTTGTGTGGGAACTTGCTAGAGGAACACTTGCGCGGGCTTGGCGGCCGGGTGAGCGTGGGCGAACTGGCTCTACGTCAGCATGCGAGCGGCCGTTTGATGCCCTTATCGCTTTGGGGCCGCTGGCAGTCTG
The DNA here is from genome assembly GCA_903916085.1 of uncultured Spartobacteria bacterium. Taxonomy (GTDB): domain Bacteria; phylum Verrucomicrobiota; class Verrucomicrobiia; order Chthoniobacterales; family Chthoniobacteraceae; genus Chth-196. Next base: position 13,410 of record CAIWVL010000116.1, on the reverse strand, counting down.
GCGCTGAATGATCGCCTTTATCCCCAGCTCCTTTTTTGTTTCTTCTCTCTCAACCGACAACACCCCGAACCTCTTTTCCCGTGAAAACGCATCTTCCCAAGCACCCCACTCGTCTTTATTTCATCAGGCACGGTGAAGTGGAGGAACGTTATCACCGCATCTTTGGCGGTGGCCGGATCGACATGGGCCTTTCTCCCTTGGGCCTCGAACACGCAGAGGCGCTGGCCTCCTGGTTTGGTGAAAGTCCATTGGACGCTGTTTACGCGAGCCCCATGCAGCGCGTGCGCCAAACTGCGGCTCCGTTACTCAAGGCGCGCCAACTTCAAGCCTTGGAACTGGAAGACCTGCGCGAAGTCGATTTTGGCGATTGGACCGGATTTCGTTGGCACGAGATTCAGGAGAAGTTCGGGATTCAGGCGTTTGATTGGCTGGAGACGTTAGAAAACGGCGGCATTCCCAATGGTGAATCGGCAACGACGCTCAGGAACCGTGTGCGGCCGTGTTTGCAGCGTGTGGTGGATGAAAACCCGCATCGGAGTGTGGCCGTGGTGTGTCACGGCGGGATCATCCGCGTGATGCTGGCGCTTTTGTTGGAAGTGCCGCTTTCGCACATGGCACATTTCAACATTGATTACGGCAGCGTCACGATGCTGGAGCTGCAGCCCGATAAGAAGCACGCCTTGGAGGTTGAGTTGCTCAATTTTTGTCCGCTGACAGATCGTGCAGGTGCTCGCGGACACACGGCCGAGAGGGGCGTGCCCGCGCAGCCTGCGCGCTAAAGCGTTGCGAGCGGATTATCGCGCCAATTCTTGGCGGCTTCGCGAAACGACATCTCATGTTCCGGCCAGTCATGTAATGTTGCGGGATCAAAATCTGCACCGCAGGGCCAAGTGAGTGTCTGCACCTCAGGATCAAGGACGAATCTGGAAAACTCACCTGGATCTCGCAGTGGAGAAAACAATTCTCCATGCAGCATGTCTTGAAAATCAATGGTTCGAACTAGGCCATCGTTGAATTCTAATTCGAGAGTGAATGGCCCGGTTTGGTTAATCGAAGTAACGCGATAAATAGGATGCGTCATAAAATCGTTACTTAAGAGGTGAAATGGGATTTGGCCTCCTGCCGTGTAAAAGGAGGTCCCAATCAGAGAGAAGTTCATCGCAGTGTAACTCGGCCCATGCCTCTACAAGTCTCCGTTGGCGAAGCGGCAAAAAACCTGCGGTAAGCTCTACTGGCGCAATCGAGAATACAGCTAAATGTTCCCCGTAATACGCATGAAAATGCGCCGAGTTGTGCTTGGATCCTGGCTCAGAAAACATGCGAATGATAATTCCGTGAAATCTGGAAAGTTCAGGCATGTGCAACTTACGGTTATCACAGTATGTTTGGCCGTGCAAGAAGCGGCGTCGATTTTAGGCTTATCTTCGCTCGCCGCTTCACATTTTCCGCTTGGCGTTTACTTCGCCAACACCTCAAGCAGTCGCTGGTGGATGTTGTCGAAGCCGCCGTTGGAGAACACCGCAATCACATCGCCTTCTTCGGTCAGTGTCCGCAGGCGTTCGAGGATTTCGGGTACGCCGACTTCGTAGAAGGCCGGTTTTCCCAAAGCGGTGATGTCTTTGACCACCTGCAGGGGGTTGAGGCGGTTGTCTTCGGGGAGCTGCTCAAGTCTTGCGACCTGCGATAGGAGCACGCCATCGGCTTCTGCGAGTGCTTCGGGAAGCGCCTGCTGAAAGATGGCTCTGCGGGTGGTGTTGGAGCGAGGCTCGAACACCGCCCACACACGCCGGTTCGGGTACTGGTGACGCAGTGCTATCAGGGTCTGGCGCAAGGCCGTGGGGTGGTGCCCAAAGTCGTCGATGACCGTGATGCCTCGCACAGTGCCCCGCACCTCCTGACGACGACGGACGCCTTCAAAGGAGGCAACCGCCTTTTGGATCTCAGCCATCGGTACGCCGTAGAACTGGGCGGCGGCGATCGCCATGGCCGCATTGCGGACGTTGAACTCGCCCGGGAGCTGCAGCTCAAAACTGTGTCCGGCGAACTCGAACGCGGCGCCGCTTCCGTAGCGGGCGTTGCTGATGGGATGCGTGGCTTTTGCGCCAAAGCCCACGCTGTAGACCGGGGCGCGGGAGCCGACCGTGACGGCAAGTGCGTCGGGGGCGTCAGCGTTGACAAAGACGACGCCGTTTTCGGGGACGAGTTGGACGAGTCGACGGAAGCTGGTTTGGACGTCCTCTAAGTCCCGGAAGATGTCAGCATGATCAAACTCCAGGTTATTGATGACAACCAGTTCCGGGAGGTAGTGCAGGAACTTTGAGCGTTTGTCGAAGAACGCGGTGTCGTATTCGTCGCCCTCTAAAACAACGTGCTTGGATTCGTGCAGCGAGCAGCCCTGTCCCAAGTTGTGGGCGATCCCGCCGATGAGGTACGCAGGGGCCAGCCCGGCGGACTGGAGAATCCACGTCAGTAGCGAGGTTGTCGTGGTTTTGCCGTGGGTGCCAGAGATAACGGCGTTGTGGCGGCCGCTGAGGAAAAACTGACGGAGCGCCTCGGGCAGGGAGATGTAGCGCAGGCGTCGGTTGAGGACTGCCTCCAGCTCGGGGTTGCCCCGTGAGATTGCGTTACCAACGACGATGAGGTCGGCTTCTGCGGGGATGTTGTCGGGATGAAAGGGGGAGGCGATGGGGATGTCGCGTTCAGCCAGAAAGGTGCTCATGGGCGGGTAAACGCCGGCATCGGAGCCGGTAACTGTATAGCCCTGAGCGCGGAGCGCCGCTGCAACGGCTCCCATGGCGGTGCCGCAAATACCGATGAAATGGAGATGGCGAAGGGGAGTCTGCATGGATGAAAGAAGCAGGTTAGAGCAAATGCAGGGGAGCGCAAAAAGGAAGGTTACCAAAAACCAGTGTGCGTTTTGCTTTGCGCTTGGGCGCGGTTGCTTTTTGTTTGTGCGCAACTATGTCCGTCACTCTCACCCCGATGATGCAGCAGTATCAGGGCATTCGCAAAACCCTGACGCCTGACACTATCTTGCTGTATCGGCTGGGGGATTTTTACGAAATGTTTTTTGAGGACGCCAAGCGGGCGTCGGCAGTGCTTAACGTCGCCCTGACGCGGCGTAATGACGTCCCCATGTGTGGGATGCCTTACCATGCGGCGGAGGGCTACATTCGCAAACTCATCGCCGCCGGCATGCGTGTCGCCATCTGCGATCAGGTGTCTGAGCCGCAGCCCGGAAAGATCGTGCGTCGGGAGGTGACCCAAGTGATTTCGCCCGGGAGTATTTCGGATCTGCAGATGTTGGACGCGGCGCGGAACAATTTTTTGGCGGCGGTGCATCCTGATTCCAAACGGGGATTCGGGTTTGCCTACATGGACCTGATGACAGGCGAGTTTCGGCTCACTGAATTAGCGAATGAGCGTGAGTTAGTGGATGAAATGGCGCGTGTGCGACCGGCTGAGGTGTTGGTGGCGGAAGGTGTGGCGCAGAAGTTGGGGCATCTTGGTGGACTGGTGGAGCGAGATGGGTACTGTTTTCTGTACGATCAGGCGTATCACACCCTGCGCGAACAGTTTCATGTGCAAGCATTGGACGGGTTTGGTTGCGCAGATCTTCCCGCCGCCGTGTGCGCTGCCGGGGCGATCGTGCATTATCTTCGCCACGAAATGCGGCGTTCGCTCACGCATGTGACGCGTATGACGGCGTATCAGCGCTCGCAATTCATGGTGTTAGATGCGGCAACCCAGGCCAACTTGGAGCTGGTCGAGTCCCGAGGCGGTGGACGCGATACGAGCCTGGTCGGGGCGTTGGATCGCACCAAGACCCCGATGGGTGCGCGCCGGTTGCGGGAGTGGATTCTCCATCCGTTGTGCGAACTAGCGCCGCTCACGGCCCGACAGGACGCAGTGGGCGAATTGCTCGGGGACCCGGCGCGGCTTTTGGAGATTCGTGAAACGTTGGGAGCGATCCGGGACATTGAGCGCACGGTGGGCCGGTTGACCCAGACCGGGGGAACGGGCCGCGACATGCTGGTACTGCGGGCGGCCTTGGAAAAAATCCCGGCGCTACGAGCGGAGGTCGAGGGCTTGGGCGCGGGTCAGTTGCTTCAAGAAACGGCGGCTGGACTGAAGCCGTTACCAGCGATACTGGAGCTTCTGGAGAAGGCACTTGTGGACGAACAACCAGCCGTCATCCGGGACGGTGGCGTATTCCGAGAGGGTTACTCTGAGCTACTCGATACCCTGCGCGCAGCGGGACATGAAGGGAAACAGTGGATTGCGGATTTGCAGCACCGTTTGGGGGAAGAGACGGGGATTCGGTCCCTGAAAATCCGTTACACAGGGGTGTTCGGCTATTTTATTGAGGTAACGCGCTCAAATTTGAACCTCGTGCCCGAGCATTGGGTGCGGAAGCAAACAGTGGCCACTGGGGAGCGCTTTATTACTCCAGAGTTAAAGGAGGTAGAGTCGCGTATTCTTGGTTCGGATGAGCGTGCGCGTGCGCTGGAGATTGAATTGTTTGGGCAGTTGCGCGACGAGGTGTTGCAGGAGCTAAGCGCCTTACAGGAAACGGCTCGTTGCGTGGGTACGCTGGATGTGCTGGCGTCGCTGGCTGAGACGGCGCGTCTGTTCGGGTACGCCCGACCGGAACTGCACGACGGACTCGAACTGGAGTTTCTTGAGGGACGCCACCCTGTATTGGATCAGGCGTTGGTGGAGGAAAAGTTTGTTCCTAATGACGTCCTCTTGAACGGGGACACGCATACGCTTCTCGTTTTGACGGGCCCCAACATGGCGGGGAAATCCACTTACATCCGCCAAGTCGCCCTGTTGACGCTGATGGCGCAAACGGGCTCGTGGGTCCCGGCCAAGCGGGCTGTCGTGGGGTTGACGGACCGTATTTTCACGCGAGTCGGAGCGAACGACGACCTTTCTAAGGGTCAGTCTACGTTCATGGTGGAGATGCACGAGACGGCCAACATCACCAATAATGCGACTGTGCGTTCGCTCGTGATTTTGGACGAGATCGGTCGCGGCACGTCCACTTTTGACGGACTTTCCATCGCTTGGAGCGTGGCGGAATACTTGCACGACATCCTTCGGGCGCGGACGTTGTTTGCGACGCATTACCACGAACTCACTGAACTGGCCCGCACGCGCGCTGGGGTGAAGAATTTCAACGTGGCGGTCCGCGAATGGAACGAGCAGATCATCTTTTTGCGCAAGATCGTGCCCGGTGGAGCTGACAAGAGCTATGGCATCCAGGTGGCGCGTTTGGCGGGGTTACCGAAGGCCGTGCTCGAGAGGGCGAAAGAGATTTTGGCGAACCTAGAGCGCTCGGAGCTAAGCGCCGAAGGGGCCGCCCCAGCCGCAGAGCCCGCCCGTTCCACGCGCCGCCGCTCGGTGATGGCCGCAGAAGCGGACCGCCCACAGCTGACGCTATTTTAGGGGGCAGGGGAGGGGAGAATGGGATTCAATGGGAGGGAAGGGGATTCAATGGGACTCAATGGAAGAGCGCGCGGCAGCGAGTGCCTTTTGCTGTTTCATTCCCTCCCATTTCCTCCCCTTGGTTCCCATTCTCCCATCGGCCTGCTACTGCGTGGCTGCAAATTGCAGTCGGTAGAGCCGCTCGTACACTGGGCAGCGGCCCAGTAGTTCTTCGTGAGTGCCCATGTCGAGCACTGCGCCTTGGTCCATGACCACGATCTGGTCGGCTTCCAGAATAGTTGAGAACCTATGGGCGATGGCGATCACGGTCCGGCCTTGGCGCAGGACACGGAGTGCATCCTTGAACGCCTGTTCTGTATCCGGATCCAGGTTCGAAGTGGCCTCGTCCAGTAATAGAATGGGAGCGTGACGCAGTAGCGCTCTCGCGATGGTGACTCGCTGGAGTTGGCCGCCGGAGAGATTGCATCCCTTGTCGCCGACCACTGTGGCGTAGCCTTGAGGTTGCTTCAGGATAAACTCGTCTGCTCGCGCAATCCGAGCGGCTTCCCGCACCTCGTCCAGCGTGGCGTCCAGGCGGCCATAGCGGATGTTACTTTCAATGGTGTCGTGGAACAGGAACAGGTCCTGGTTTACAATGGCAATCTGTTCCCGCAGAGAGGTCTGTGCGATGTCCTTTAGATCGTGGCCGTCTAGCAAAACCCGCCCGCTCGTGGGGTCGTAAAATCGTAGTAACAGGGAGAGCGTCGTGCTTTTGCCCGCACCGCTTTCGCCTACTAATGCGTAGAATTTGCCGGGTTCAAATCGAAGGGTCAGTCCGCGTACGGCCGGGGCGGCACCAGGTTGATAGCCGTAGGTGACATTTTCAAAGGAGATCTCGCCGCGCACTTTCCCTAATTGCAGGGCATTGGGGGCGTTTTGAATCTCCACGGGTTCATGGAGGAGCTCGAAAATCGTATCCGAAGCGGCGCGGCACCGCTGCATGACCATTTGGGTACGGCTGAGCGCCTTGACGTCAGGATAGATGGCTACAAGGGCCAGACAGCGCGCCATGAATTCATCAAAGGGCACATGCCTCCACCAGCAGTAAAACAATCCCCCAGCGATCCCGAGTGATGCGGTGGACTCTACGAGCGGTCCGACAATTTCGACCAGTCGATTGAGGCGCAACGCCGTGTCCTTAACCGCTGTTGCGGAGACAGTAAAGCGCTGCAACTCGTGAGCTTCGCGTGCGTGCGACTTGACCACGCGGATGCCGGCGAAGGCTTCCTGAAGAATGCCCATGATTTGGCCGGCAATCGTCTGTTCGTTTTTGCCGCTCTTGCGTACGCGTCGACTGAAAATGATCACGGGCAACATGCACAGCGGAAACACAATAAAGCTGAACCCCATGAAGATTGGATCGCTGATGAAGAGCACCACAATCACGGCCAGTACCGCAGCGGGACGACGGACGAGATCCTGTGCCAGGGTCATGCCGGCATTGGAACAGACCGAGGTCATCCCCACGACGGTCTGGATCAGGTCGGCACTGCGGCGTTTATTGAAGAACTCAAGCGAGCGCTCCATGATCCGGCTGAACACTTTGCGGCGCAGATCCAGTGTGATTCGTTGTTCCACCCAAGCGAGTTGTGTGTTTGCGAGAAAATCTAGTGTCCCGCGCAGAAGTACGAAAAAGGGCACCACCATACAGAGCGCTGCCACTTTTCCTGAGGTTTGCCACTCACCTTCCAGGCTTAGCCAGGGGCTTGCCCACTTTGTGACATCCACAGTGCCCAAAATGGGCACGTTGATGCTCAAATCGGCATGGCCGCGCAGAACTAAGCCTGTGACGCTTTTTAGCGCCACATACAGCGCTCCCGTACTCGCCCCTGCGAGCAACGCGGTGACCAGCCCCATGGCAAAACGAAAACGGTACGGGGCAACATACCCGAAAATACGCCGGTACAACTGGGCCACGTTCCCGCCCGATTCACCGGTTTGCAAATGAGATTCCATAACAGTCGTCTAAGCCTATTGCCACGGGCAAGGAATCCAATCTAAGAGCGACAAAAAGGGACTTTTCCTAGAAGAGGGGGGATCTATTGCGAAGCGAAGTTGGCGGATCGCTGATGAGATGCGTCAAACGTCCGATTTGTCTGATGCCTCCCTCACACAGAACCCGAGCCGACTGGGTTGCTGATGTTTCTCGCACTCCTGCCGGAGCGCAACCCGTCTGGTACGGTATTCCGGTGGTTCCAGTCGCTCCGCTCCTATCACCACCGGCTAATCTCTTCCGAAGCCTCCGGCTCGGCTGCCAACTTCGGCCTACTATCCCAACGCCAGATCCCCTTCGGCGCAGAGGTCGGCTTGGCCGAAGGTCTGGAGCTCATGGTGACCCATGGCGTGGGCAATGGTCAGCCACAAACGATTGTGCGCTGCATTGTCGAGCTTGAGGGAGCGCCCCATCTTGAAGCCTGCTCCGCCTCCGACCATGACAATGGGAATGTTATCTAGCGTGTGGCTGTTACCCTTGCCTAGTTCGTTGGTCCAAACCAAAAGCGTGTTATCTAGCAGCGAACCTTCGCCCGAGGGTTCAGGCGTTTCTGCGAGCCGCTTTGCCATGTAGGCGAACTCGCCACAGAACCAGTTGTTGATCTTTTGCAGCTTCCCGAAGGAGTCCTTGTTGTCGTCCGGATCGTGCGAAAGCGAATGGTGTCCTTCTTCCACGCCGAGCCACCGCATCTGGGCCTGACCCACGCTGCGCATGAACTGGAAAGTGGCGACGCGGGCCATGTCATTAGCCAAGGCATTCACCAGAAGGTTGATTTGCATCCGGCTGATTTGCGGGGTGTTGTCGTTCACCAGTTCAATGCCGGGATCAAGGTCGGGCATCGGATGAGCCACCGTCTCCACAGGCGCCTTTAGCTCAGACTCCATGTTGCGCACCAGCGTGAGGTGTTCCTCCAGCATCTGCTTGTCGCGGGCGCTCAGCTTGGTGGAAACCCGACGCAAATCCTCTTTCACATCGTCCAAAATGCTCACCAGACTGTCCTTATCCTTCATCTGGCCATACATCTTGGCGAACATCCGGTACGGATCGTCGATGGGAGACACGGGCTGGTTTGGCCCAAGGTAACTCATCCGTGTCCAGGGATCGGCGCGGTTTGGCACCGCCACTCCAAACTCGAGGGAGCCAAAACGCGTGCGAGTTTCAGGGCGGCTTTGGAGGGCGCGTTTAATTTCCTGATCGATCGAAATGTTGCTGGCCCAACCGGCGGGTGCGCCGCCACCACCCATGATGTTCCCGGGTAAAAGATGGTCAGCGGTGAGCAAGCAGCTCATTCCTCGCATGTGGTTATCCCCGTCGCCCCGGATCTTGTTGAAGACGCCCTTCAGAATCAGCGTCTGAGCCTTGAACGGTTCTAACGGCTGTAGAATGGATTTGAGCTGGAAGTTTTCTCCTTCCTCATCAGGCCAGAACTCGGCGGGCAACGTCCCGTTAGGTGAAAACATGATCACCAAGCGCTTTCGCTTCTGGGACTCTGCTGCGGCGCTCAAGCTGGGTAAACCTGCCAGAAAAGGCAGGGTTGCAGCGGAAACTCCGAGGTTGCGAAGGAATTGGCGGCGGTTGAGAGTGTGCACGGGAGAAATGGGGAGGCGGAGTCTGAGGCGAGATCGGTCTGGGTCAATTCCCGGCTACCTTGGGAGGTTCGGGAGGAAGACCTTCGGCCGCTTTAATGAGGGCAATGTCGGTAAGGAGCTTGCGGATGTGGAATCCGCTGGCGACGAATTGGGATTTGAGCCCGTCGAGGGTCGTGGGACCGAAGGCACCCGGGGGCTGTTTGACCGAGTACAGAAACAGTTGCTGCACGAAAGACTCTTGGGCGCTCGGGCTTTTGACTGCGTGACTAGCGACATCCGTTGGGCCACTAAAATGAACGGAGTGGCCTTCTTCGGCGTCAAAATCTACGACGGTATCCACGGGTTTCTTGTTGTCCTCGTTTCTCCAACGCCCGACAGCGTCAAAGTGTTCCAGAGTGAACCCCAGAGGGTTAATCACTCCGTGGCATCCCGCGCAGGAAGCGTTTTTGGTGAGCGACGACACTTTCTCGCGCATGGTGAGACTCGGGTCGAACTTCGCGTCTTCAAAGGCTACCGCGACCGAGGGGTTTTTGAGATGCACGCCGACGATACTGCGGCTCAAAAAGACACCACGATGGATGGGCGAAGTGGTCCGGTTGTAAGCCAGGGCAGAAAGCAGATAGGGATGCGTGAGAACACCTGCGCGCTGTCCGGGCTCCGGCGTGACTCGCTGGAAAGCATTGCCTTCAATGGGCTTGCCATACACCTTTGCCAGGCGCTCGTTGAGCCATAAGTGGTCTGCTTGAAGCAGTTGCCGGTAATCGGAGCGTTCGCTCCAGACGACTTCATCGAGGAAAAGCAGGAGCGACTGGCGCAGGTCGGCGCGCAGTGCTTCGTCAAACTCGGGGAAAAGCTTGGCGTCCTTGGAGGCGTGCTCGGCGCGTTCCATATCGAGCCACTGCTGGAAAAAGCCATTTAACTTCGTCTTGCTGCGCGGATCCGCGAGCATCCGCCAAGTTTCTTTAGTGATCTGCTCTCTGGTGCGCAGCCGTCCCTCAGAGGCCGCTTTCCATAGCGTTGAGTCGGGAATGGAATCCCACAACACCAGTGCCAGTCGCTCGCCAACAGCGAAGTCGTCGAGCGTATCGCCTCGGGACAGTTCGGGGTAGAGGAAACGAGGAGACTTGAGCGTGAATAGAACGAGGCGTTTGACGGCTAGGGCCGGCGTGGGGGCGGACTGGAAAACGCGCTCAATGAGGGCGACCCTCTCAGGGTCACTCAGCGGACGCCTGAATGCCGTTTCCACAAAGCGCTGCGCGAAGCTCTTGAGCTTGTCGACGCGATCTGGCGCGCCGGGTTTGGTGCCTGCGAGACTATCAAGTGAGGCATCCACGTGGGCGGCGACCTCGAGGGCGGCTGCCGTGGTGGCCTGATCCCATTCCTTGGAAACGGTTGTACCTCGCTCGTAGCCATCACTGCGATCGTCCGCAGGGAGCGTCGTTTTGACGATCATGTTGGTGGGCACTTCCTGCGGCATCATCCGCTCTTGGGGAATCTGCTCCTGCACACCATGCGGGGGTTTCCAAAACAGCTCAATCGAAGCACTCTTATCCTTGAACTTAAATATGGAGAGGTTCAGGCGATAAGAGCGGCCGCCGAGTAGAAAAATACTCTTTTTCTCTTCACGCACTTCAACACCCGCCGCGATCCACGAGTCGATAAGCGGTTCGTCGGGCTCGTTCACCCAAAGGCGAACCCCATTTTCGGTCTTCACCGCAAATTCGTACAACCCTGTTTCAGGCGCGAAAATAGAGCCAGTCCACCGCACGGAAAACTCCTCGGGAATCATCTTCTCGGGGTTGGGACTATCGGCCCCGAACTGAAAGGCGATTTTAGAATCGACCCGCTCGAACTTTTCTTGTTTGCGATCCTTGCGTTCCTTCTTTTTTGCCAACGCCTCGGCGGCTTCCTCCGGAGTAGGGATGGCAAACCCAGAGTAAAAACCGCGTAGACCTCGTTCTGCGCTCTGCGCACGATCGAACCCGGGACGAAACCGCCCCAAGAGATCCGCCACTGAGTTCTGATACTGCGCAACGGTAAGCCGGGAGAGACTTTCCTGCACAGGCCTGAGCTTCGCCTGGGCGGTGGGCGAATAAAAGGCGTCAAAAATGTAGGCGGCAACGGCCTCTGCGTCGGCACCAACGCAGGTGCCTTCCTTGCCTTCGGGCATGGTTTTGGAAATGAGGCGAGTCAAGGCAGGCAAACTGCGCGTTCCCGCTAAGGGATCATCATATTTTCCGTGGACGCCCTCGCCTTTTTTGCCGTGACATTCGGCACACGTTTTCTCGTAGATGACAGCCCCCGAGGGAATAACAGTTGCGGCATTGGGCTCGGCCTGGAGCGGCAGTGACGGCACCATGAGCGTCAACGCTCCCAGAATGGGGCAGGCCTTGAGCACCGCAGGAACGACGCGGCGAACATCGGTTTTGGCTGCGCTAAAATAGGGCGAAAACATGTCCGTGTCTGTGAGAGGACCCAGAAAGAGGCCTGCTATTAGGGGGAAGAAGTGTGTCGCTCGGTGGGCGGTGCTTCGAGAAAGGGTGGAACGATGGAATGGCGCGGTGGCATCGGGCACCCCGATTGAGGCGTCTCATCCCAGCCCATGGCAGCGCCATGTTGAATAAGAGGGAGCACGGTGCCCAGCGCCGGGGGGAAATGTTTAAGATTTTGTCCTCGGGGACGCCGTTTTAAGTCCGACGTCCTTTCCCCTACTGGGTCCAAGTGGCTCCGCGTGAACGACCTTCGCTACTGCACTTCCGCCAAGCTCCGCTCTGTCTCACCTTTTTGCGGCGGTTTGTACCCCAAATAGACCAGTCCTCCGAGCGCCGCGGCAATCAGCGTGAGCAAAAGCAGGAGCAGGGATAGCGCCGCAATCTGATCTGCGCCTGTGCTCAGGCCTGCACCGGAGCCAATGAAAAGAAACAGCAGATAATCCCGTACACCGATTCCCGCAAAAGTAATGGGGAGCACTCCTGCCATGACGATTACCGGGACGAACCCCATCCAGGTTACGAGTGGCAACGGAATGCCGACCGCCCTTCCGACGGCCCAAAACATGCAGCAGATCAGGACCTGAGTGCCCAGCGCCGCCGCGCCAACGCCCATAAGAACGCGCCTGTTCCCTGCAAATGCGCTCGCCACTTGGACTAATTCGCTCAGGAGCTTGGAGGCCCCAAAGCGCTTTTGCACGAGGCCAAAGGTCCACTCAAGGCGGTTTTGGCTTAGCAGAAAGAACAACGCGACAGCCCCTAAAACACACCCGCCCACGCCGAGAAAACCTATGCTTAACCAGCGTGTAGACTCCTGCTTACCTAGTAATTCCCAGTTCAAAGGAATACAGATGCTGGTGAGTATAAACAGACTTGCGAATCCCAAGCCTCTGTCCAGTAAGACGGTGGAACACGCCTGCCGGACTCGCCCCGGTGCTAGCCGCGAGATGTAAAAAAAACGAGTGCCATCATCCCCAGCGACTCCCGGCATGAGCACCGCGAAGAACTGCCCGATTTGGGCTACGCAAGCCAAAGCGCGCACAGGAATGTGAATGTCAAGCACCCGTAGCAATGCGTGCCAGCGAACTCCTGAGATTAGAACCGGTACAAGTCCCAGCGCGAGTGCCAGTCCCAAGCTGGACAGGTTTGCACCGCGAAGAACCCGACTGACTCCGGCGATGTCCACCCGGCGGCTGAGCCAGAAAACGGCAGCTCCAACGACCAGTAGCTTGATGAGGGTGAATAAAACTCTGCGATTCATGCGGAGGCAGTCAGTCAACCATAACGCATTCTGTGCGTGGGAATAACGCATTTTATGCGTTCGCCAAGGATGTTAGCGATGATGCTGGAAGGGGTAAACGTAGTGCGAGTTGATCACTAATAAGGGCGCGCCAAGGTCCAAGATGCCGACACCAATAATAATCTCTGAGCTGCAACCCTCCATCGCCTTCAGCGAGATGTCTATTTTTCGCTCAATAGCATCGACTTGAATGGCAAAAATTCCACTCTGATTGCGGCACACTAAGATCACCCCCTGTCCGCTTGGGACGCTCGGCGCCGATGGATCCAGTAACGCGGCTAACGGTTTGAGCGGAACTTGGCTGCCTTGAAACTCGACCATACTCCCCGCGATGCCATCGTGACGGCTAGCCTGGTTGGCGAGGAGCATGCGTAGGGTGGAGTCTACAGGCCAGCCGTAGCGGGCACCTCCAACCCGGACGACCAAAAGCGAAACAATCGACACGGGTACGGGCAGGCAAAACGTCCACACCGGACTCAGCCCGCGTTCCTGCTCGAGGCGTACTGTGCCCTGCAACGTCTCAAAGAAGGAGACCTCCCTAGTCAGTGT
>CAIWVL010000115.1 GCA_903916085.1 uncultured Spartobacteria bacterium | reverse complement strand
TGAGTGGCGCTCCGAATCCAGTTAGCCACGTGTATGAAGCGTTGTTGCCGCCACCCCGATCCGCACAAGAGAACAATTTCATTCATAGCTGCCGTAACTACAAATTCCACACTACGGCTGGAGACTTCTCTGCTGCTGGCGCTCTCTACGCTCGGCAGAATGACATGACCTTTGTTTGTGCTCATGTGGCTTTGCGTAGCGCCCTCGCCTCCATGTTGCCCCACGGCGACATTACTTACGCGGAGATTAATCGCTTAGCCGGTGTTGATCACAAGACCACACAGGTCGGAGGTGGCTCTGGTCTCCATACATCTCAAATGGAAGCGGTTCTGGACGGTCTTGGGATTCCGTATGAAAAGGTGGTCCACGAGCCTAAGGTTGGATCTATCCTTCCGACGGACTATCAACGTGCGCTTTACGGGTTCATTGAATCCGGTTGCCCTGCTCTATTGGGATTCGAGTTGGAGGATCCGACGGTGGAACCTGGTTCCGCTGGGAGACACATCATTCCGGTTTTGGGTCACACATTTAACGAAGATGCGTGGGTTCCTGAAGCCGATCGCAGTTATTTCGCGAAAGGTCTATCATATTACCCAAGTGAGAGTTGGATAAGTTCGTTTGTGGTCCACGACGATAATTTCGGACCTTACTACTGCTTGCCTCGAAATTTTCTAAAAAAGGAAAACTTCAGACTTGGTCTTGGGCTCAAACGCTTTTCTTCGTCGTTCGGTGCGGTGGAGGCCGAAACTCTCGCCTTCGGATACGCGCAAATTTTGGTCCGGCTATTCCAAAGAACAGGAAATGATTGGTTTGACAGATTTTCCATTTTCACTCGATTGGGAAGTTTGGTGATCCGGGCTCAATCCGTGTCACGGGCTGAATATAATCAACATCTTGCGGGACTTTCTGACTGGGATGGCGCATCTATGGAAGGACAGCTGCTGCAGGACCTAAAGTGCACCCTGCCTGAGTACTTCTGGATTGCTGAATTGAGCGCGCCTGAGTTGTTCACTGCCACGAGGCATAAGTTCGGAGAGCTGATAATCGCGGCGGATCAGCCCCATGTCCCGGATCATCTATCGCTACTTCTTGCAGCAAGACTTCCGGGCCACGTTTTTGTGCGAACGCATGGGAAATTCGAGGTGAAGCTGACCTCATTGAGTGGTCATACCCCTCTTTTCGCCCGAATATCCAGCTGACGTTGTTCATGTACACCCGTAGTAAACGAAAGAATCGTACATTAAATGGGGCGGGATGGTTTTGCAGTTCCCTTCCACGATTTTGTGAAGCGAAGAAACTCGTTCAAGCAAGAGGGGATCATGTGCATGCCTGAAAGTAACCTTTCTAAGGCCCTCAATTTCACCGACGAGTGTAAAGTTGCTACTGCGGTTCGGAGCCGGAAAACTGGACGCTTGCACCCCTATTTGATCCTCTCATTTGATATCTACCGGATTTCGCGAGCTTGCATCAGGGAGAAAAAGTAGGGTGCGGTCAAGGTGCCGGTTTCTCCTCAACAGAGCAATGAAGTTTTGACTCATTTTCGGTCCGGAGGAATGCGTATTGCTGTGTTATTTGTAGTGGAAAAATGATAATTGCGTCAAATTAATTCAGTTGAGTATAATTATTTTATCATATGAGTGCCGGGCGCGAAGATTTTCTTATAGCTCAATACAACCAATTGATGGGTTCTATTAATCGTCACCTCACGGTTATTTGGCAGTCCCTAACTGCATTGATTGGCTCGTTTACGATTCACACGCTTGTTGAAAAGAATGTTATCTCAATGGATATTGCTGTTTCGTTAGGGGTCTTGGTTGCGATTTGGAGCGTTTGTCATATTATTGATGCTGGATATTGGTATAACCACAATCTAGTAATAATAGCTAATATTGAGCGTCAGTTCATGACGGCATCTGACGCGAGAGAGATTCATTATTATTTCACTGGGTATCGCCAAAGTAATGAGATGATAGTGCACTTGAAAATTCAAATGGGGTTGGCTATTTCTATATTAGCTGCAGTTATTGTTTTTCATTTTATGGATCGGGTTTTTCCTGGCTTTTCGGCCCCGATATCAAACTTCGACCTTAAGAGATCTTTTCCGTACATGTGCTTGGGTTCGGGTTTTCTGATTGTTTGGCTCCTCTACTCAAAGCGGAGCAAAGATTACAATGAGCTGATTGAAAGGTCGCCCGGCAAGGTAATAAAATAAACCGAAACCGAATACATAGCAGGGTTAATCTTTTAATTAGGGCTCAGTGTAATTTCCTGTTTTCAGATGTGCTTGAAAATGCCCCTCATTGGGGCAATGTCATCGCTACAGCTCTCGTTAGCTTTCACGCTGCGGAGTTTGTCTGCAAACTCCTAGTGGAGGAGGATTACGGGGGCCTTTGCAATTTTGCTTTCCATGTGATAAGCGTGGCAACCTATGACAAGGCGCAAGCAATGCTCGGCTGGATGTCTTTCGGCGAAACACCGACCTTTGACGAATTGATCGCAGCCGCCGCTGAGCTTGAAAAAAACGTTTAAAGCAACGGCCTGATTCAGTTGGTAACTGCTTACTTGTTGGCGGGGTAGGGTACTCTGGTGCAAGCAATGGGGCAGCTGTATCGAATCTTTACTAGACAGTCCAAGGCGGAAACCTACGGGCCGATAACTTTCTTAAGTGGCCGGAGAAAGCGTGTGTGAAGTCACTCATATCGAAGCAGCGGAAATCGTAGGTGAGTGGTTTATTTCAGACAGCAGTTCTTGTATTTCTTTCCACCTCCACAAGGGCACTGATCATTCCTTCCGATTTTCACTTTGTTCTTCGGCTTTTCAATCGTGTCTCGAATTTTCTGAATTTCTGTGAGGATTTCTTCATTCATTTCTAGCGCCACTCTTGCAGCCTCCTCCTGGCTGCTGCCCAAAGCGACCATTTGCTCCGCCAGCGTGGCCGTGCGTTGTGACCATGCTGCAAGAGAAAATACCACGTCGGCAGACACCTGAATGGGGTGAGAAACTTGTCCCCATCCCACCGCATGAAGTCGTAGTTGATTGGGATTTGCCATCTCCCGTTCGAGTTCTTTGGCAGTTGGCGTTTTGCCCTTCCGGAGTGGGTACCGGTGACGTCGCATTATCCGATGTCCGTTAATTTGGAATTCAGCAATTACACTCGTGAAGTAAGCGGTACGCCGAGCACCTCTTGACGCCCACCGCGGCCCCTCCGCCGGTTACGCGGCAATCGCAACGACCCGCTTCTGCATTGCGGCCCACGCTCCAGGCGTCAGTTCGCCGATGCTCCAGTTCGTGGCAGCAGGCAACCGCGTCAACACGTCCTTCAAGTACGCAAACGGATCGATTCCACGCCGACGGCAGCTCTCAATGAGCGTGTATACGATCGCGCTCCGATTCCCCGCATGCGCTTCCCCAATGAACATCCAGTTTTTCTTCCCCACAGCCGTCGGTCGGATCGCGCGTTCACAAGGGTTGTTATCGATCTCCACTCGCCCCTCGTAAGCGTACATTTCCAGCTCTTCCCACCGCTCCAAGGCATACGCGATTGCTTTCCCAAAGTTGCTTTTGGGAAGGATTTGCCTCCGCTTTTGCAGCAATAATAGCACTTTTCTTAGGCGTCTCAAAATGGGGAGACTCTCAGCCAACCTCCGAGCCTCACGTAATCCAGGACCGGCCCGCTCCTCCCTCGAGCGTTTTTCCACGCCGTAAAGATGCCCGATTTGAAGCAGGATAAATCCCGCCAGCCTCGGGTTTTCTGCCTGCGCTTCAAAAAAGCCCCGCCGCGCATGCGCCCAACACCCAGCTAGCCGGATTTCCCCCACGCGCTTGCGCGCATAGCAGGGATACGCTTCGTAGCCGTCACTCTGCATGATCCCCTTAAACTCCGCAGGCACCACACGCTCCAAGCACGCTGCCGCACGACTCGTTTCCCAGCGGTAAACCGTGTCGCCTCCAGGACAGTGCGTTGTCCACAAGTACCCCTGCCGCGCTTTGCCGTAGCCTGGATCCAGATACCGCACCGGCGTCTCATCCACCTGCACATAACCCTTCGAAAACACTTCACGGCGGATCTCTTTGTAAATGGGTTCCAGCCAGTCGGCAGCCAAC
>CAIWVL010000114.1 GCA_903916085.1 uncultured Spartobacteria bacterium | reverse complement strand
TAAGGACGGTGAGCTCGGTGAGTTGGACCGTGGCACCCAGACAGTCGCCTGTGATGCCGCCAATGCGTTTTTGGAAGAAGTTCGAGGCAAAGAACACAACGCCACCAACGGCGGCGATGAGCGGCGCACCCGCCTGATCAAAGAGCAGCACACACAGGAGCGCGGGCGGAACGAGCGTGGCGAGCAATTGGGGCCGGGGAAGGGGGCGGCAAAAGGGTTGCGAGCGCCCGGAGTCGGCACCGACGTGGGGCTGGAGATGGAGCATGCCAACGGCGGCTGCGCGTCCCACACAGTGGGCAGTGATCGTGGCGAGGACTGCTAGGGCAAGTCCCTTGGAAAGAAGTTCTTCTAGCAGAAAAAGCTTGGCCGTTAAGGTGAACCAAAGTGCCAGCGCTCCGTAGCTGCCGAGGCGACTGTCCTTCATGATTTCCAGGCGGCGCGTGGGAGAGTGCCCGCCAAAGAGACCGTCGGCCGCATCGGCGAGGCCGTCTTCATGGAAGCCACCTGTGAAAAGGACGGTGGCGACCATGCTCAAAAGGACGGCGATTTTGGCGGGAAGACTACCGGCCGCCAGCACAAGTACAAGCGCCCCTACTGCCCCCACTAGCGCGCCCACGGCTGGGAAGAAGGCGACCGAAGCCGCCACGGCGTCGGCTGAATAGCGGCACCAGCGATCCACGGGTAGCCGTGTAAGGAGCATGATGGCCGTCAGAAAGTGATTCCAGACTCGGCTCATAACGCGTGTGGCTCACCAGCCCCGGAGTGGACTCCCGCAGATTCAAACGTCGCCATTTCACACAGTAAGCGCGCCGCAGCTTTAAGCAAAGGGAGCGCGAGTGCCGCACCACTAGCTTCTCCTAAGCGCATCCCGAGCGATAGTAAGGGAGTGGCACCAAGCGCGTGGAGAACCAGCGCATGACCGCTTTCGGCTGATTGATGTGCAAAGAAACACACCTCCAGCGCAGCAGGTTCAAGCCGGGCGGCGACAAGGGCTGCTGCCGAGGCAATAAAGCCGTCCACAACAATAGGGAGACGGGCTTCGGCTGCGGCAAGGATGCAGCCGGTCATGGCCGCGATTTCAAAGCCGCCGACCGACTCCAGCCAGTGCCGAGCTGCATGACTGCCGGTGAGGGGCGTAGCGTGCAGTTCGAGGGCGGTGCGCACGGCCGCCCGCTTGCGCGCTAGGCCGGCATCATCCACACCCGTGCCCCTGCCCGTGATTGCGTCAGGAGGGGCGGGCAGGAGGGCCGCGCAGAGAGCGGCGGCGGCGGTCGTGTTGCCGATTCCCATTTCACCGATGCCGATCACCTGAATGCCCTCTTTAAGAGCGAGTTGCACCTGTTCGCGTCCTGCGGCCAGCGCCCCGTCACAGGCGTCGCTACTCATGGCGCGCGTTTCCAAAAAGGAGTGTGTTCCGGGGCCTTGCGAACGCGCGAAGAACGTCGCGGTTTGCTTCCAATCGGGGTTTGCCCCTTCCACGCCGACGTCCACGACGTGTAGCTCTGCGCCTGCGGCCCTTGCGAGCACGCATACGGCGGCACCGCCTGCGAGAAAGTTTGCCACCATCTGAGGGGTGACTTCCGAGGGGAAGGCGCTCACACCGGCGCAGGCCACGCCGTGGCTGCCGGCAAACACGCAGATCCGGGCGCGTTCCACGCTTGGGCTAAGCGTTCCCTGGAGCAGCCCAAGGCGCAGGCCGAGGGATTCGAGCACGCCAAGGGAACCCGGCGGCTTTGTTTGAGAAAGCAGTCGTTGGGTCAGGGCAAGTTGAAGAGTGGCGTTGCCTGAGGGCACGCCCATTTCATTCAAACCTCCCAATGCGAGAGTGTTCTGCATGGATCTTCCTTTTTTAAGGAGAGACCCGGTTCCGGGTGTAAAACCGAATCCGTTCCCTCATTCTTCTCTTTCGCGGAGAAGGTTTCGCCGTCAGCGGTTCACCCGCACACCGAAAGCAGTGTGGTGCGAACAACCGACGCATGAGTTGCACGTGCCGTGAATGTTCTGGCTCCCGGCTCCGATTTTGAGGGCTGTTTTTCAACAGTCGCAAAACCACCTCGCTCCCGCCTTCACCCTCGCGCACACCGAAGTGCGCGCTTGGATTGGCATTGTGGGAGTCTGTCCCCGGTTACAGCAGCGCGACTGCCCCCGGTTCACACGGGGTTCCTCGCGGCATACGCAATTGGAGCGACTTTGGATGCCAAGCTGTGGGCGACAAGGAGATTTTTGGGTGCAGGTTTAATGGACTACGCCTGAGTGCAGTTCCCTGTTGGGTTTACGGTTGCGCGGTGGGCCCCATGTGACAGACTTTGAAGGCCGCGTTCAACCTCGTGGAAGACGGTAACGTATGACCACTCTTTTTAACACGACGGCAGAAACCGACATCACCAGTCCCGCCTATGAGGAAGCGCGACTGAACGCACTCTACGAGTACGAACTCTTGGACAAACCCCAGGAGGGTGTGTTTACGCACATCTCTAAGCTGGCGTGTGAGTTGCTTGGAACGTTTGACGCAGGGATCGCCCTCGTCGACAGGGACCGGATCTGCTTCAACTCCAGCGTCGTGAAGCGCGCTGTAGACATCCCTAGGGAAAACGCTTTTGCAAGCTACGCGATCATGGAGGATAAGCCCTTCATTGTAAGTGATGTGTTTCAGGACGAGCGTTTCAGAGACTCGCCAGCCGTGCGCGGAGTTTACCCGGATGGTGCCGTCACCAGCCGCTTTTTCGCAGGCATCCCGTTGACGGGTATGGCCGGCTACAGGATTGGGACCTTTGGTGTTGTGGACTTGGTTCCGAGGGTTCTCTCGGACTTGCAGATAGGGGTGCTGAAAGCGTTTGCGAAGATGATCGTGTACGAACTCGATCTGCGTTTATCCCAGCGACGGATCCTCAACCTCAAACTTGACGAGGCCCGTCGTCGGGAGGATCAGGAACAGCAGTTTTTGTCCGAAAAACTGGCCAGTGTCGGACGTTTAACTGCGGGCATTGCGCACGAGATCAACACCCCGATGCAGTTTGTGTCTAGCAACACAGAGTTCGTTCGAGATGGGGTGAAGAATTTGACCTCGGCGTTGCAGCAGATCCTAAAAATGCCGATGGTTCTGGCCGACGGTGCGGCCCCTTGGGGAGAGTCCGCAACCGCCCGGGCGCTGGTGCAGCAGCTGGACCTGGATTTTTTACTGTCAGAGATGCCTGTTGCCATGAGTCAGACTCAGGGCGGAATCGAGCGGGTGAACGAGATGATAAGTGCCCTCAAGCTGTTCTCTCACACCCAAAGCGATGGGCGCACGAAGGTGTGTCTAAACGCCGCTATTCGTGCCACGGTGACGATTACTCGGAATTCGTGGAAAACGAATAGTGAGTTGGACTTAGTTCTGGATGAGGCTCTTCCTCAGGTGCGCTGCAATGTGGGCGAGATCAACCAAGTCATCCTCAATCTCCTGGTCAATGCGGCTCAAGCTATTGATGAACGTTTGGATCGCACTTCAGGCGAACGCGGCAAAATTTCCATTCGTAGCTTTCAAGATGATGAGGATGTCGTCATTGAACTTGAAGATAACGGCGGGGGTATTCCTGCGGAAAACTTGAAACGGATCTTCGATCCGTTTTTTACCACCAAACGGGTGGGTCAAGGGACGGGGCAGGGCCTGTCTATATCCTACGACATCGTGGTTCGTAAACACGGCGGCAAACTCGAGGTGCGGTCTCAGCCTGAGAAATTGAGCACGGTGTTTCGCGTGTGTTTGCCCGTGGATGGCTCGGAGAAATCGCCGCGCGAGGAGGGGTAAAAAATATGGCGCAAGATAATGTAATCGAAGAGATTACCCGTGTGGATCACGATCGTCTTGTTCAAGAGTGCGCCAAACTTGACCCCGTCACTGAACAGCAACTGGCTGATGAAGGTCTTTCAAGCGACTTCTCGGAATGGCCAGAATATTAAGAGGCCACACTGTTTCTTAAAAACTTCCCCTAAAACCCCTCCGCGAACTCCGCGCCTCCGCGTGAACATGCCTTTGTATTAAGTCGCGGGCTCAATCTTTCCTGCGATAAGCCGTTGTATTGGTGCGAAAGTGGAGGTCGTACAGATTTTTAACCTGATCGAGCTTCATCAGCACCCAGGGTTGCAGAGGGGAGCGTCCGTTTTTGGTAAAGACGATGTCGTCAGCGATGTAGGCACAGGAATGGTACGCGTCACCGGTCTGGGTGTCGGTGAAGAAAAGGACATCACCCAGTTCATAGGGCGGCGAGACTTGGGTGAAATTTTCCAAAGCATAGGCGGTTGCCTGGGGTGGGTCGCCGAGGCGCTCCAACGGCTCCGGATTGAAGAAGTTGAGTGAGCTCCAATGACAGTCTGGCAAATAACCGGAGCGCGAGAGGCTCGGGCTCGGGAATGTGTAGAGAATCTTGCGAACACTCGCTGGAAGCAGATGCACGATGTCGATCTTCTTCACCGAGTCATAGCGCTTCATGGAACCCAGGAAGGTGGATGTGTCTTTGAAGCGCGTCCCCTTGTTCCAGTATGCGGACAATTCGTTAGTCGAGCCTGACTCCAAGCGCAGCTTAGCCACCAGCGTGGGTGTACGACTGAAGGCGCGTAGAATTTGTAGCCGTTCTTCCTCGGATTTGGCGACACTTAGCACGCCTGGAATGTCTGCAAACAAACGAGATGAGCCGCTCAAATAGGAGGTTGCCTCGATGAACGCGATGGCCTCTTCACTGATGTCCAAGCCGTCGAGCCACGCCCGGACAGAACTGCCGTAAACAAGCTCCGGCTCCACGTGAAAGGAG
>CAIWVL010000113.1 GCA_903916085.1 uncultured Spartobacteria bacterium | reverse complement strand
TTGTTGGGCTTTTTCCGAACGAATCTTCGTTGCTGCGTCTGGTGACCGGCGTTCTGATGGAAATTTCCGAGGAATGGGAAACTGGTAAAGTATACCTCCAGCCAGCCAGCCAAAAATCCCCCAACTAAATCAAGCCAATCCTTCCAGCTTTCAGTCTACTAGCAGACGATTTTACAGACAAAAAGTTGCGCGGCCTCGAGATGCGAAGGAAATCTTGCGCGGAGGTGGCGGGGCGTCCGGAAATCTACGGCACAACTATTGGTTAATGTGCTGTTTGAACTCCGGCGGTTCCACGCCTCTGTGCGAGTGCCCGTTTTGCCCTTTAGCGCACAGGGCGCCACACCAGTGTGTGGCTCTTGAGTTCGACCTCTGCCCAATGCGCCTTATATTCTAGTATCGAGCCCATGTCGTAGCGTGTAATGTTTTGCTCACACAACCACTGGATCATTTCCCACTGGAGTAGGTTGCCCACTGAAAACTCAGCCCAATTTGCACAATAACTAAATTGCTGTCCGCGATAACAGGTGCCGTCCACGCCTCCCATGACGAATCCAATGTCCACCCCGTCATGGCGCGCAAAGATCGCTCGACTGATGCCGTTCCGGCTCATCCGCTTAAAAATGGCATCATAGAATGTCCGGTACGGTTCCTCCGTCATTCCACAATTTTCAATGCCCTTCCAGCTTTCGGTCTCCACCGCCACCATTCGCGCAAACGTGGCAGTAGCGTCAGCATCACTCTCTGGAGTGCAGCGTTCGAAGACCAAGCCCTCGGCCTTGGCTTTTTGAACTGCGCGCTTCAAATTACTGCGGAATTTCCGAGTCCGACGAGACAAGAATCCATCAGCTCCGCCTGATAGCTCTGCAGACCGGAATGTAATCGGATCTAGGCAGCCCACTTCGTAGCGTCCGGCTAAGCAGCGCAGGAGGCGAGAGAGCAGGGGGCTGTCGAGTTCCACCCCACTGATTGCCACACAGGGTCTGCGAATTTTGTGCACGGGTTCAGCTAGTAATTCCTCCAGGAGATGCACCGCATTGGGGCCGAGCAGGGGACGACTAAAGAACCAGTGTGCCTCAAGAGGTTCGAGGAGGGGGCCAATCGTGGGATGCGTCGAGCCTGCTAACGCCAAGATACTGTCGTCAGTTTGCCGCAAATGGAGTTCGCGTGTTGAGGCGAATACTTCATGAAAAGCAAACAACCATTCTGACCGGCTACAAAGCGGATCCGCCAAGTCACTCTGAGCTGCGAGACGGTTGAGTAACGAATCCGACTGCTCGAAAAGGACGGGTTGGGAGTTCATTGGACGGGGGGAGCATCTCAGAACGGAGGAGGTGCGTTGGTTAGTCGCCCTCGCCTTCGGTGACTGCTCGGTCTTCAAATCGCGTAAACTCTTTCCGAAAGGTCAAAGGCACATCACCCACGGGGCCATTACGCTGCTTAGCAATAATCAGCGTTGCCTTTCCCAGACTCTCCTTCTTGTCCTCATCAGAGTCGGCGTAGTACTCCTCACGTACCAAAAGACCAACGCAGTCCGCATCTTGCTCGATACTTCCGGACTCGCGCAAGTCGCTGAGCCTAGGGCGTCCCTTGCTCTCGCCTGTGCGGCTTTCGGGGTTTCGGTTCAGCTGGGCTAGCACGATCACTGGTATGTTGAGCTCCTTGGCAAGCGCTTTGAGCCCGTTGGAAATTTCTGCAATTTCAATTTGTCGATTGTCTTGGGCTCTTCGACTAGTAGAGCGCAAGAGCTGTAGGTAGTCGATGAAAATTGCCTGGATGTCATGCTGGCTTTTGAGTCGCCTCGCTTTTGCCCGCAATTCCAAAATACTTAGCCCTGCTGTATCATCGATAAACAACTTTGATTGCGTAATGCGCG
>CAIWVL010000112.1 GCA_903916085.1 uncultured Spartobacteria bacterium | reverse complement strand
GATCCGCTCCTCCGGCACCTTCGCCGTTCCAAACGTGTCGATGTGGATGCTCACGGGATCAGGATGTCCAATCGCATAAGCGAACTGCACTTCGCACCGGTCAGCGAGCCGTGCTGCGAGCACGTTCTTCGCCACATAACGGCCCATGTACGCCGCAGAACGATCCACTTTAGAGGGATCCTTTCCAGAAAAAGCCCCGCCGCCGTGTCGCCCCATTCCGCCATAAGTGTCCACAATGATCTTGCGTCCCGTCAGTCCAGTATCACCTTGCGGGCCGCCCACTACAAAACGCCCGGTCGGGTTAATCAAAAACTGCGTGTCGGCGGTGAGTAACTCCGCAGGAAGCTCCTTGCGGATCACTTCTTCAATCAAGAAAGAGCGGAGTGTTTCATTGGAAACAGACTCGGCGTGCTGGGTCGAAATCACCACGTTGGAAATTCCTACCACACGGTGGCCCTCATAAATCACAGACACTTGCGACTTGGCGTCAGGCCGTAGCCAGGACACCTCGCCATTCTTGCGGATACGCGTCAGCGCCCTGCCCAGACGATGCGCAAACATCACGGGTGCAGGCATGAGCTCGGGAGTCTCGCTACACGCAAAGCCAAACATCAGGCCCTGATCTCCCGCCCCCTGTTCTGCCGTGTCCTTGCCAGCCGCCGCCCGTGCATCCACGCCCTGCGCGATGTCTGGAGATTGGGCCGTGATAATGTTCATCACGAACACTTTGTCCGCATGAAATACGTCGTCGTCGTTGGTGTATCCAATCTCCCGGATGCAATCCCGCACGATCGCCGTGTAATCGGGCGAAGCGTTCGTGGTGATTTCGCCGCCGACAACCACCATGTTGCTCTTCGCGTAGACTTCACACGCCACGCGACTGTTGGGGTCTTCGGCAAGGCACGCGTCAAGGATAGCGTCGGAGATGGTATCGCAAACCTTGTCGGGGTGACCTTCACCGACGGATTCGGAGGAAAAAATATAGCGGCGTGACATGGGTAGAAGGGTGACTGATTTCGGGGAGATATCTCGATGCATTGACGCATCGTGATGGGATGATGTATTCTTTGACCCGTGGCGTCAATTCTCAAATCTCTCCGGCTCTTCTCCGATGACACGCGGCTCCGCCTCCTCCTCCTTCTCCGCCAAGAAGAACTCTCCGTTGCCGAGCTCCAAGAAATCCTCGGAATGGGTCAGTCCCGCATTTCTTCGCACCTCGCTCAGTTGCGCACCGCCCAGCTCGTCGCCGATCGGCGAGCTGGAAAAAATATTTATTACACACTCAATCCGAATGCGTTGGCGCTCGAACTGGAAGCCGTCCTGGAGGCCGCCGCTCTGGAAATGCCGGAGGCCAAGTCGGACAACCGCGGTTTGGATGCTCTTCGCCGAAAACGGGCCGATCTCAGTCGCGAATACTTCAACCGAATGGCCGGGCGTTTCGGGCGTACGTACTGTCCCGGACGCACTTGGGAAGGCGTTGCGAGAATGCTTTTTACCTTGGTCCCGCCACTGTTAATTGCCGACCTTGGAGCTGGGGAAGGGCACCTTTCCCAGTTACTTGCCAAGCGTGCCCGGCAGGTGATCGCAGTCGATAATTCCGAGAAAATGGTCGAATACGGGGCGAGTCTCGCCCGTGCCAATGGGATTGCCAACCTAGAATACCGACTGGGGGATATTGAAAATCCGCCCATCGAATCTGGTAGCGTCGATCTTGTGCTGCTTTCTCAAGCCCTGCATCACGCGGGGAATCCGAGTCGTGCCCTTCAGGCGGCCCATCGCATTCTGCGTCCGGGCGGCCAGGTGGCGGTACTGGACCTGTTGGCACACCAGTTTGAGCAGGCCCGTGAGCTGTACGCTGACACGTGGCTAGGATTCACCGAGGCGGAGCTTGGGGCAATGCTACAGGATGCCGGCTTCTCGGACGTGGACTCTGCTGTGGTTTCTAAGGACGAGCAGAACCCAGTGTTCCAAACGCTTCTCGCCACGGGCCGGAAGTAGGCTCATCCGGTAAAATCGCCCAAATTCACGAAATCTCCCCGAAGAATTTCGCCGTACTGCCTACTCGCAAATGGGGAGAAGTTCGCTGGTTAGGGGTGCCACGAGAGCAGACGCCGACCAAGCTAGGAAACGGCAGTTCCCCCGGCCTATACGCCACTCGCCTGATCGCGCATGCCTGTCCCGCGTGTGCCGCTCCACCAGAGCACCACGGGGGCGGCTACGAACACCGACGAATACGTTCCTACGAGCACCCCGATCAGAATGGCGAGCGCGAAGTCCGCCAGTACGGGTCCGCCAAAGAAGAACAGCGAGATGGTCGAGAGAAGCGTCACCCCACCCGTGATGATCGTGCGGGAAAGGGTCTCGTTAATACTGAGGTTCATGATGTCCATCACGGAGCCTTTGCGGCCCGTTTGGAGCCCTTCACGAATCCGGTCGAACACCACGATCGTGTCATTTACGGAGTAGCCAGCGATGGTCAGCACAGCGCCCACGGTCACTAAGGACAACTCTTTGCCCATAAGTGCAAACACACCGATTGTAATCGTCACGTCGTGCAGCAGCGCCACCAGTGCGCCGAGGGCGAAGGAAAACTCAAACCGCAGCGTCACATACACAAGGATGCCCAGCATCCCGAGTAAAAGCGCCATGAGCGAGTTGCGGGCCAATTCGCCTCCGACCAGGCTCCCCACTGTCTCTACCTGTTCCAAGCGGAACTCTGCATTGGGAAACTTCACTTTGAGGGACTCGGCAATTTTCTGCCCCGTGCCTTGTGGGCTACGAATGGTGAAGAATTCTTTGGAAGCCGATTTTTCTATCTGTACCGCTACTTCGCCTGCTTTTTGGGCTTCCACGACTTCGCGGACTTCCTTGATTTCAGGCTTGGTTTTGACTGCTTCCAGGACGACTCGATCGCCGCCTCGGAAATCGACGCCGAAATTTTTCTCACCCCGAGCCCAGAACAGAGCGACGGAAGCGAAAATGACGGTCATGGAACCGGCGATGGCCATTTTGCGCCACCCTAAGAAGTTGATGTTGGTGGAAACAAGAAGGCGTCCCATGTTGACGCGCTTCATCAGCCCCAGCTGCAACGACCAGCTGAACAGATTGCGGGAGGCCACTAGGGCCGTAAAAAGTGTCGCTACAATCCCAATCGTGAGCGCCACGGCAAACCCTTTAACCGGTCCTGTTGCTTTCCAAAAAAGAATCAGCGCCGTGATCAAAGTGGTCACGTTGGAGTCAAAGATGGCCGGGAACGCCTTTTCAAACGCAGACTTTACGATGGCTGAGAGCGGGCGCTTATCGGACATTTCCTCTCGCAAACGCTCGTACACAAGCACGTTGGCGTCCACGGCCATGCCTAGTGTGAGGATAATGCCAGCAATGCCAGGCAAAGTGAGCACTGTACCGAACAGGCCCATCGCACCAAATAGCAATATGAGATTCACCAAGAGCGCGATGTTTGCGATCAAACCACTGAACCGGTAATAGATAAGCACGAAGAGGGCGGTCATCGCTACGCCTAGGATCCCAGAAAAAATCCCGCTATGAATGGAGTCTTCCCCCAAAGAGGCAGAGGCAGACCGCTCTTCTTCAATGACTACGGGAGTTTGAAGTGGGTTTTCTAGAACACTCGCCAAGTTGCGCGCCTGTGCCTCAGTAAAACTGCCCGTAATGGAAGCGTTCCCCCCAGTAATAGCCTCGCGAATCACAGGGGCAGACTGAATGTTGCCGTCCAGCATAATGGCAAAGCGTTTGCCTACATTTTCTTGGGTCAACTGAGCAAATAAAGCAGACCCTTCGCTGCTAAAACGAAGGCTGACTCCCCAGCCCTGCGTGTCAAAAAAGGCGCGTGCCCCAGTCACCATCGTTCCCGGTACGTCCGCTTTCTTGCGTACCGCGAGTTGTTGGGGAGGCAATGCAGGATCTGTTCCGGCACGGTCTTCTTTGTAAGTTTCGAGCCGATAAGCTGGGTCGGGCGGGATCTGGCCGCGTACAATTGCGTCGCTTTGAGGGTGAACCAGTTTGAATTCAAGCTTGGCCGGTTTGTAGAGCTGTTCGCGGGCTTCCTGAAGACGGCCTGTGTTTAGCCCCGGGATCTGCACCATGATCCGGTCGGTCCCCTGCGGAGCGATGACAGGCTCACTGGTTCCCATGGAATCCACCCGGCGCCGGATCACTTCCCGAGCCTGATCCAGCATAGCCGGTGTGATGGGGCGTACCGTTCCACTTTCATCGGCCTCAGCTTTGAGGCGTACTAAAAATGAGGTCCCACCCTTAAGGTCCAGCCCTAGAGGAAGTTTTTCCTCAGGCGGATACACCGACAGGAGCGCCAAAAGGACAACCGCCACGGAAAGAACGCTCCCGAGAAGGCGCCGGGTGCGGTCGCTATCGGTGAGAAAGTACCAACCAAAAAGCACTGCCAAAAGCAGGCCCGTCACAAACACTAAAGTGGGGGTCATCGTCGTAGGCGGGAAAGGGAAATCAGAAAGGATGGAGGGAGAGCCGGTAAGGAGCGTGGCGGCTTAAGCCTTGGTAGCGCTCTCCTGTTTGAGCACCGTAGCGATGGCGGTCTTTTCAACATCCACGCGAACGTTGTCTGCAATTTTGAGGGTCAGTACGGAGCCGTCCTTCACGTTACTCACAACTCCATGAATGCCACCGGAAGTGATCACTGCGTCGCCAGTTTTGAGCTGATCAATCGTCTCCTGGAGCTTCTTTTGCTTCTGCTGCTGGGGGCGGATCATGAGGAAATACATGACCGCGAAAATGCAAACCATCGGCACCAGCATTCCAGCCATGGAGGGGGGCTGTTGGGCGGCCTGAGCGAGGAAATGAGGTGCAGTAAGCATAAGTCTTAAGGAAGAAAAGGTCCACGAGCGCCGCACGCATTCTGCTGCGGGGCTGGGAGGTTATTCGCAGAGCCCGTTTTGTCCAAGACTTTCAGAGGAAACGCCCGTGCGGGCCTGATGCTGGACCTCGCCAACGGGCCTCAGGCGGCGCGGCGTGCTGTCATCCGCATCATGAGCGCATACAGGCCAGCCATCACGAGCACGGCCACCACGAACCATATGGACTCATGCTTCACCGCCGCAATCATCGCCTCAGGATTCTCAATTAACCCTGGATCCCGTTGCGCCACCCGTACGCCCACCCAAGCCAACACCCCGCACCACGCCGCCGAGCCTGTCGCTGTCATTACGCTGAAACGCCAAAAATCCATGCGTAAAATGCCAGCCGGAAGCGAAATAACATGCCTTAGGACAGGCAGTAGCCGCGCAAAAAAGAGGCCGCCAGCACCGTGCAACCTCAAAAAGCGTTCCGCCCGCTCCAGCTTTTCTTCGTTGATAAAAAATCGGTGTCCGAGTTTTGCGATCGCAAAACGCCCGGCCCAACGCGCCATCCAGTACGAGATGGCCGAACCAATCAAAGAGCCCAACGTGCCGGACAGAATCACGCCGGAGATCGTCATGTGTCCCTGCGAGGCCCAGAAAGCGGCTGGGGGAATTACGACTTCGCTAGGTACTGGAAAGACGGTACTTTCCAGAGCCATGAGAACAACGACGCCGGGATAGCCAAAGTCTCGCACCCAGCCAAACCAAGTGGCGATCCAGTGCGCAATAAGTTCGTGCATGAGCGTTTGGACAGAGTCTGAAGAGATCGTTCAGTATCAGGACGATCCGAGGCGTTAGAAGGCGTCTGTTTCGTCCATCAACCCGGGATCCTGACGGATAGAATCTAGGCGGCGACGCATCCCGCGATCCGACTCAGGCCCCTGCCACGCGTGGATCACGGTCTGCACGACGGCCGGGATTGCGAGGAGCACGCCCAGAGAGAGGAGGGTTGCCCCTGTGGTTTTTTGGGCGGGGCGCTGAAGTTTGCCTGCGAGCAACAATCCAATGCCGCAACCCACGGCTGTCTGGGTGACTGCTAGGAGGCTGGAATTAGCGAAATCGGTGGGACTTTCTGAAGGCATAAAACAAGAAAACAGGCTAGCGGGACGGATGGGTGTTGGCGAACTAGAATCGGCGGTCTCTACACTTTTATTCAAACTATTGGCACCGTAGCTCCGTAGCAAAGGGTGTGGGAAACTCTCTTCTTGCCGTTCATGGGGAGGTACGGTCGGTGGACGTGCTGGTGCCACAAGTTGTGCTGCGAGATGTGCTGCGAGATGTGCTCCAACACGTTTCAAGGCAGTGGGTTAATCTAGTGCATTCATCCAGAGCAGTGATTCAGTCTGGTGCTCCAGTGTGTTAAGACCGTGGGTTATCTTTAAGTGTTAAACTCGCTGCTCAAACCTTCACAAAGAACCCCGGCTCGGCTCAAAAAATCAGTCAACCGCACCCAGCACTGTCTGAGAACACACCGTGCAAAAAACCTCCGGCAAAACAATCCCATCCAGATCAGACTCTACACTCAGTGGCTCACACCTTGCGCTTTCTGTACTTTTTAAACGTCCTAAACGTACTGGGCGGCCTCAACGTCCTGAAACCCACGCCAGAAGCCCATGAAATTGCCCGCCAGCCATCGAGAGAAAGGTTTTAGCGTGCGTGCCCCAGTTTCCACGCTCCTTGCGGTCGTGTGTATTCTCGCTGCAAGTATTCAGGGAGCGCATCTGATGAGCTTCCATCCGGTTGGGAGCGCGCACCTGCACCAGACGTGGCGCGAGGCGTGCGCACTTTCTGCCCCGGCCCTTCAGCGAGGCGACTGGTGGCGGCCCTTGAGTTACGCTTTGGTGCACGGTGGTTTTTGGCACTGGGCCTTGGGTGTGGTGGGTCTTTATCTCGTGGGCCGTTCGGTGGAGCCCATTATCGGGGGGAGCCACGTTGCGCTGGTGGTGGCGCTCGGGAGCATCGTCGGGGGCCTTGGGCATTGTCTCGCAGGGACACTCGGACTTTTGTCTCGGGGGCAAATGGTTGTGGGAACGTTTCCAGCGCTCCTAGCACTCCTGGGAGTGTACAGCACTGTGCTGCCAGGCTGGCGGGTTGGCGGGTCTTTGCGTTGGGGAAGGCCTTGGGGAGGGCGTTGTCGTTGTGTTCCCAACCTGAAGGCGGGTGCGCTGGGGTGGCTCGCTGCCGGGTGCACGTGCGTATGGTGGGGGGCAGGATGGTTTCCCGAGGCGGGCCCCGCTGCGATGCTGCCGGCGCTTGGCGTAGGCTGGGCTTACACCCGCATGCTTGGGTTTGGGGACCGCTTTTTTTATCAAACCATGATCCAAGAAAAAGATGCCATGGAAAAACGCCTCGAACACATGAACTGGGAGGAGTTCTTGAATTCTCAGCTCAATCCTGTGCTCGAAAAAATCTCCCGGCACGGTCTGCATAGTCTGACACGAGCGGAACGCCGGATTTTGCGGCACAGTCGCCGCAAGCTGGAGGGCTGGTGATTGCTGTCGCGGGCGCTGCAGCCTCGCAAGAAGCTGAAGGCTGCAGCGTTTCATCGCGAAAAGACCTCCTGGAATTGCCCGCGATGTCTCTCAAACAACTCCAAGAATCCAGCCCTCAGTCTGAGCCGTTGTTCGGTCTGTTGCGCTCAGGAGAGTTTCAAAGTAGGTACCAAGTGCACCGGAGGCGTCTCGTTCCTGCATCCATCGCGCGATACTGTAGGCGTCTTGCTGATGCCCGTTGCGAGCTTCGCTTGGAAATGTGCGACTCCAAAGCGCGGGATAAACCTCCACAAAGACGGAGATGCCGGGCTGCGGTGTCCATCCGTCAAAGGGCCAGAAGTGTACTCGCTCGCCAAGTCGCCGTCGTAGGTATAGCAGCCAAGGCAATCCCGCGTGGGTCGACTTAGCCACGGTTCCTTGGACGTCAAAATGAAACACCGACTTTGCCCGGCAACGTTCTTCGGTCAGTCGTCTCCAGCGGGAATTTCCCATGCGCTCGTCGCCGCGCCCCATCGATCCGTGACGAACAGAATCGACGTAAACGCGGCGCTCGTCTGTCGGCCAGTGCTGTTGGAAATCTTCAAGAAATGTGGGCCAATCGGCAGGGATGCCGTGAACTTCAAAATAACGCCGGGGGAAAGAGAATCCGTGGTCTATCCCGACTAGGGTGGGCGGACCCTCTCGCAATTCGGTAAGAAGCCATTCTGCGAGTCCGCGCCGCGTGAAGTATTTTTTGGGGCTAGGCGGGGGAGGGATTTCTGTGGGTTCGTCGGTGTGGGTTGCGGAGTAAACGCGTAAACCCGGAAGGCTTTGGTCTGCAGTTTTGGCACCGGAATAGTCGATGCCCAAATATCGGGAGAATTGCGTCATCGGGAATCTTGAGGTGAGTGGTAACACTTGAGGGACAGACGGGGCACACAATTTTGAGCCTCGCCTTGCTCCGAGCGCTCTCGGGGGGCATGATCCTAAGACCTATGACTCTGACGGAAAAAGTACTAGCCCGCGCGTCCGGCAAGACCCATGTCCAACCCGGCGACAATGTCTGGGTGAACGTGGACACCCTCATGACCCACGATGTCTGTGGCCCAGGCACCATCGGCGTTTTTAAACGTGAATTTGGCAAAGATGCCAAGGTATGGGATCGCAATAAGGTGGTGATCATTCCTGACCACTACATTTTTACGGCAGACAGCATGTCCAACCGTAACGTGGACATTTTGCGGGACTTCGCCCGGGAGCAAGGCTTGCCTTATTTCTATGACGTCATTGATGACAAAGACGGGCACTGGACGTTTGACGCAGCTCGTGGGCCGCTCGCGCGTCAGTACGGCTCTCGCTACACTGGGGTGTGTCACACCACCTTGCCGTGGAAAGGGCATACGCGTCCCGGCGAAATCCTTTTCGGCACGGACTCCCATACCTGCATGGCAGGGGCGTTTAATCAGTTTGCTACGGGCATTGGTAATACGGACGCTGGCTTTATCTTGGGAACCGGTAAGCTGCTTATCAAGGTGCCTGAGAGTATGCGTTTCTTCTTGGAGGGTGCCCTTCCGCCCGGCGTCATGGCGAAGGACGTTATTTTACATGTAATCGGTGAAATTGGCTTCGATGGAGCCACTTACAAGGCTATGCAGTGGGAGGGGCCCGGCGTCCACACTATGTCGATGGACGATCGCATGACGATTGCCAACATGGCGATCGAGGCCGGTGGCAAAAATGGTATCTTTCCTTGTGACCAGAAGACCCTCGACTACGTCCGGGAGCGCGTCTCCGAAAACGGAACGCGCAGCGACTTCGATCCGGTGGAACTCGACCGCGAGCAGTCCTTCTCGTATGATCGTGTGTTTGACCTTTCCAAGCTTGAGCCCACCGTGGCTTGCCACCCTGATCCGGGCAATCGCAAGCTTGCTAAGGAGATGTCGCACATTGGTTTGGATCGTGCCTACATCGGCTCTTGTACAGGCGGCAAAACAAGCGACTTTTTGGCCTTTGCGGAAGTCGTGCGTGGTAAAACGGTTAAGATCGATACGTTCGGAGTGCCCGCAACGACCAAGGTCGTCCAGGAACTCAAAGACACGGTCTGGAACGGGCAGTCGGTCTGGCAGATTCTGGAAAGCGCTGGCGTGCGGCTCACTGAGAACGCCTCGTGCGCAGCCTGCTTGGGCGGTCCAGTGGATACATTCGGGCGCTTAAATCAGCCAATGAAGTGCATCTCGGCGACTAACCGTAACTTCCCAGGGCGCATGGGCAACAAGGAGTCCGAGGTTTTCCTGGCGAGTCCTTACACTGTAGCAGCCAGCGCTCTGACTGGTCACATCACGGACCCCCGCGAATTTATTTCTTAATCACTGTTTCGCCTCACCTGAAAATCTTATGGCGCATACCGTCACATCACCCATTTACGTGGTCCAAGACAACATTGACACGGACCAGATCATTCCTGCCCAGTATCTCACTTTGGTTCCTACCATTGCCGAGGAGTACGAAAAGCTGGGTTCTTACGCCTTGATTGGTCTTCCCGATGCTCTTTATCCAGAGCGCTTTGTGGAGGACGGGAAGACTCAGACCCAGTACAAAATCGTCATCGCAGGGCGCAATTTCGGTTGCGGCTCCTCGCGGGAGCATGCCCCGATCGCCCTCGGGGCTGCCGGCGTAGAGGCTGTCGTCGCGGAGAGCTTCGCGCGCATTTTCTTTCGGAACTGCGTGGCCACCGGAGAGATCTACCCCTACGACACACCTGTCCGGCTCTCGGACGTCCTGAAGACAGGCGATGTAGCGACGTTGGACTTCGACCACGACACGCTCACGGCCAACGGCCAGACCTACTCCCTCAAGCCCTTGGGCGAAGTCCGCCCGGTGATTGATGCCGGTGGGATCTTCAACTTTGCCCGCGAAAGCGGGATGATCCCCAGTCGCTAGAGCGACGAGCCCAAGTCCCTAGCCGCAAGTCGGCTAGGGAGTTAGGGTTGTGGAGTAATCATCTTGTGCTACTCCCTTTGAAGCCCATTCTTCCTAGCCCGCCTTGTGCGTGTAAGCTAGGTCAGCCGCCGGGTCGATCGCCCAGCGTTTTGAAACTCCCAGCAGGTCGCTGTTAATTTCCCAGGCATCCGCCAAAGACTGGCCTTGGTGCGCAGGGTTTCCGCCCTTTAAGTTCATGCAGCCCTTGTTGTTGCCAATGGCAGCAATCTCTTCGACTTCTTGAGGATCCAGTTCGAGCTCTGGTAGCGACGCTAAGTCGTCCACTTTGGATTCAATCGAGCGGGCGCCTTCTCCGATTTCTTGGATCAAGGTCGGCACGACACTTTGGACTGGTTTGTGGGCCAGATTCCATAGACACGCCAGCTGCAACAAGCTCAGACCGTGGCGCTTTGCAATGTAGCGAAGTTGTTCAATCTTGGCTGTGCCCGCTTCAACCCAGCCCGCAGGACGGTATGTCCGGTGGTCGTAAGTCGCGAATGTATGGCCCGGCTTGACGTCTCCGTGGAACAAGCCGCCGTGATCCACCACGCGGGTGATTAAGTTTACGCCGAACTTTTCAGCGCCTGCCAAGCAAAGGCGACCGGGCCAGGGCTCTAGTGGATTCAGGATCACCATCGCCCAATCTAGCAAAGCTCCGAACCGTTCAAAACTTAGCAAAAGATCCAGGCTGAACCCGTTGGCAGGCCCCGGAGCAATCCCTAGGCGATGCGCCAGTTTGCGTTCCCGCATGCGCTCCATGCCTTTCCAGACCGCGTCACTGCTAAATCCGGTGAAATCCGGGTTATGAAGCATCAGGCAGTCAAAGTGATCCACGCCGCAACGCTCAAGGGACTTTTCTGTGGCCATGTCG
>CAIWVL010000111.1 GCA_903916085.1 uncultured Spartobacteria bacterium | reverse complement strand
GGCTGAGCTTTGGAGCGTTGGTCCCAAATCCGCACCATGTACTTGAGCAGACGAAACGCCATCCACGGGTCTTCTCTACTTTGGTGTTCAAAAAGGATGTAGAGGAGCTTCTCCTTCCCATGAAACTTGGCTGTGAAAAGCAGGTCGCACTCGCTACCCGCGAGCTCGGCGTCAATAAACGAGCTGGGCTCGGGCTGGAGGGTGCTCCAGTCAATGGCGCTTGCCACATCTGCGCTCAGGTGCGCGCTCAAGAACGCGCTGGCGTTGACGGGATCGGAAAAAGTCGCCTTGAGCAGTTTGTCGTTGGGCTGGTGAACGGGTTCTGGGGGCATGAGCGGGCGGAGCCCTACAGTCCCGCAGCAAAGTCCTCGAGACTCGTGCAGCGAATCGCGAGTTTGTGCAACTCCGTGAGCTTGGCCGTATCAGTAATGTTGTTCACTGCATCCGCAATGCCCTCTGGAACCGTCTCGAACCGCACTTGAAGCGCGTCCAGAACTGAACTGCGGGCTCGATCTAAAGAGCCTTCTTTCAACCCTTGCTGCCGAAATTGTTCTGCGAGTGTCATAACATTTTGCGTGTTTTTACATTTAGATTCATGGTGCAAACAAAAGCGCCGGAGGTGCTTAAGAAATTAGCCGGTGGTGATGCTCGGCACGAGCTGAACCACCGGACCACCGTATAAAACGGACTGCGCTCCGGCAGGTGCGCGAGACTGCGCTGTGAAGCGCTGGCGGCGTGATTGGCTTTGTGAGGGTTTTCTTGCGCACCTCCGGCGCGCCGCCGTTTGTGTGGCCGTTACCGGTGGTTCCAGTCGCTGCGCTCCTATCACCACCGGCTAATTTCTTAAAAGCCTCCAGCTCTTGTTGTTGCTTGCGTATGTTGTGGTAACGGTCGGCGAAGAAAGACTCTCTCTCATTGACGCTGACTCGCGCCCTACAATCCGGCAGCAAAGTCATCGAGACTCGTGCAACGAATTGCGCGTTTCAGCAACTCCGTGAGCTTCGTTGAATCAGTGATGCCGTTCACTGATTCGGCCAGTCCTTCTGGAACCACCTCGAAGCGAACCTGAAGAGCGCCGAGAATGGAGTCGCGCACGCCTTTTTGTACGCCCTTTTGGATGCCCTTTTGGTCTCCTTCTTTCAACCCTTGCTGCCGAAATTGTTCTGCGAGTGTCATGGCTGTTAGAGATAACTCCGGGTTACGAACTTCAAACACCTTCCGCTGAAAGGCCGCCATGTCAACGTCTGCGTTGAGCATGAAGCGCACGAGCCTGTCCCAATAGCCCTCAGGCAGCTTGTCCATCAACTGCTTATCCCAAACTGCATCCCCCAACAACTCCCCCAGCGGCGTCGCTTTCAGTGCCCGCAACGTCATAATCCCCGCGGCCGTGCCTTTGAGAGCGTCAAAGGGCATCTCGGCAAGCTGGATGAGCTTGAAGATGAACTCGGGCGTGTACGGTGCCACGAGTCGCCATTCTTCTGGGGGCAAGTCGAACAGCGCGTGGAAATGTGGTGGCGTTTTCCAGAGCGTTTTGTCCTGCGCTAGGACGACCGGGAGAATGGCTGGCAGGCTCGATAGCGAGGGCTGAGCTTTGGAGCGTTGGTCCCAAATCCGCACCATGTACTTGAGCAGACGAAACGCCATCCACGGGTCTTCTCTACTTTGGTGTTCAAAAAGGATGTAGAGGAGCGTCTCCTTCCCATGAAACT
>CAIWVL010000110.1 GCA_903916085.1 uncultured Spartobacteria bacterium | reverse complement strand
CACTACTGGAAATTTGAACTCACCCACCGGGTGAGCTTGAAGGAACAGACTTGCAAGCAACGACTTGATTTACAGCGGAGCATTACGTTTCATCCAGCATTCTTTCATTGCTGTGTTTAGGGTAATGCCCAGGAGCTTCTTTCGGGCTGAGATTGTTCCTGCAGCAAAAAATTCTGTTTTCCGCGAATAACGAGCCGCAGACAGGCATTTCATTACCGTTTTCAGGGTTATTTACATCGGTCTTTTTTACTTGGTCACTGGTATCGTTCGTCACGGCATGCTGCTCTATGGGACTGCCACGCCCACTGCTAGCGGTGCAAAATTTCGGCCCTGAATTCGGAGGCGGCATGGCCCCACTCGTCAGGTGCTTCTTGCAGATTTGGCAGGTGCGCTTAATCATTCTCGAATGACCATGACCTTCGACATTCCCTCCGATGTGCATGCGCGAGTCGTGTCGATCCCGGATCTGGGAACTCGGATCGAAATGTTTCTCAGACACGAAGCGGAACTCGAGAATCTCCGCACCAAACGGTACGGGACAGAGGCAAGGAAGATCGCGGCACGGGCAGTTGCGAACGCTCAGAGGGTCAATTTGAAGGAGGAAGACAGGGACGCCTCCTTTGAGCTCCTTCGCGCTCAACATCAAAACGTTACAGGGCAGCTTTAAATGGCGTCAGCACTTAGGGCCGTTCTTGACACCAACGTGCTTTTGTCGGCAGCGCGAAGCCCTCACACAACTAGCCCGAGTGCGGAAATTTTAGACCGCTGGCAAAGGCGCGAATTTGAGCTTCTTGTCAGTCTCGATACACTCTCGGAACATGCCGAGAAGTTACTCGCACACGGCGTTCCTGCCTCAGAAGTAGAGGCGTTTCTTACAACCCTTGCCGTTCACGCGGAGCTGGTAACTGTTGCGTTTTTCCATTTTCGCCATTACCCGGTTGACGCGGACGACGTGATGTTTCTCCTGTGTGCCATCAATGGGCGAGCGAGCCATCTGGTGAGTTATGACAATCATCTGAGGTCACTGCGTTCCTTTTACGAAAGTGAACTAAAAATCTGTGAACCTCTCGAATTTCTTGGGGAATGCCGCGCAGCAAATCCAGAGTAAGATTTTAGACCTCAGGGGTTCCTGACCAGCAAGTTGCGTGAGGGCTCGTTCCGAGACATGGGAGACAACATTGATTCCCAGTTGCAGTCGCCGTGGTTTGAATGAGCCCGAGGCGGTAATAGCAGGCGTTCAGTGGATTCAAGACGGCGCTACGAAGACGTCCGCTTCCGCTCACTACAAGACTCACCTGGATGCGCTCAAAACGGCCTATGAACTCGGGCATCGTGGTACAACTATGCTGCACACCAACTACAACCAG
Source organism: uncultured Spartobacteria bacterium (assembly GCA_903916085.1). Classification (GTDB taxonomy): domain Bacteria; phylum Verrucomicrobiota; class Verrucomicrobiia; order Chthoniobacterales; family Chthoniobacteraceae; genus Chth-196. The sequence continues at coordinate 133 of CAIWVL010000110.1, read as the reverse complement.
AACATGCGTAGGGACGAGGCTGTACGGTTCTGGGACATCCTGCCGCGATGATAAAAGCCCTCTCTCTTTGCCTGATACGAGCGTGCATGGCTTGTTCTAGAGGGGTTGCTGGCCACTCAAGGCTAGATTTGCT
>CAIWVL010000109.1 GCA_903916085.1 uncultured Spartobacteria bacterium | reverse complement strand
GATAAGCTCAGCCGCGTGGGGGCCGACCACTGCGCCTCCCAAGATGTGGCGAGACTCTGCGTGGACTGTCAGCTTCACAAAGCCTTGTAGATGGCCTTCCACCATCGACTTACCGTGATCTGCGAAGGGGTAGGTGGCCGTCAAAATGGGAATGTTCGCCGCTTTTGCTTCCGCCTCGGTGAGGCCAACGGCAGCCATGCCCGGTTCTGAAAATACGGCCAACAGCTTGAGTCGGTAGTCCATTTCCTCCATGGGCTGCCCTTCGTTCTTCACCAATCGCACCGCGTTTCGCGCAGCAATTTCGCCTTGTTGAATGGCCACATGCACCACTTCTAGAGGCCCACACACGTCGCCTGCTGTGAAAATGTGCGGTTGGCTCGTCTGCTGTGTGGGCGACGTTGCGATGCGCGTGCCTTCCAGGGCAACCCCTGCCGATGCCAAATCCAGCCCATCAGTGGCTGGTGTTCGGCCTAAGGCGTACACGATTTCCTCCGCAACAACCTCGAGCGTACCGCCGTGCTGCTCAAACCGGATAGCCTTCCCGCTGTCGGTTTTTCGGACGTCGAGCAGGTGGACTCCTGTTTCTAGGCGTACTCCGTGGTGCCGAAGGCCCGCCATGAGCGCCTCGGATACGTCGGGATCTGCCTCCTTGAGAACCCGACTGGAGCGCTGTAACAGCGTTACTTGGGAACCAAGCCCTGCGTAGAAAGTGGCGGCCTCAAGCGCGATCGCACCACCGCCTAAAATGGTGACGGAGCGGGGGATGTGTTCGCTCTCAAGGAGCGCATCGCTATCGAGGTATCCAGCTTCGCAGAGACCGGGGATAGAGGGCGGCGTAATCTTTGAGCCCGTGGCGATTAAAAAGATCTTGGAGTGAAGTGTCTTAATGCCTTCGCCCGTGGTGATTTCCAGCGTGTGTGGTGTAGAAAATCTAGCCTGGCCACGGATGAAGGTGAAGCGCTCCGACTCCAATTGTCCGCGTCGATAGCCTGCAAAGTCCTCAATAAGAAGTCGTTTGCGCGCCTGCATCGCAGTGCCGTCCACGCCTTCAAAATGGCCTCGGACACCGAATTCCCCAGCCCTGCGCATGTCACTTGCGCGCGTTGCAGTGGCGAGTAGTGCCTTGCTGGGCATGCAGCCCCGCAGAATGCACAGGCCGCCCACTTCCCGTCCGCCTTCGATGATTGCTACCTTTAGACCGGCTCGGGCTGCTAGCGAGGCGGCTGCGTAACCTGCGCTGCCGCCCCCGATTACTGTGAAGTCGAAGTCAGGCATAAGGTCTTTTATGAGGGCGGTTGGATCGGAATCAATGGGAGGAAATGGGACTAAATGAGGAGGAGGGCTTTGATAAAACCCTCCTCTCACTGGACATTACGAAATCTGCGCTAGCAGAAGTGCAGGCAGATCTGCGATTTTCACGCGCTCCTGCTGCATCGAATCCCGGTGCCGCAACGTGACGGTGCCCTCTTTTTCTGGGCCGTTTTCGCCGATAGTGTCGAAGTCGATGGTAAGACAGAACGGCGTGCCGGCCTCGTCCTGGCGACGGTAGCGGCGACCAATGGCTCCACCATCGTCGTAGAACACGTTCATGAGTGGGCGCAGCAAATCTCTGACTTCCAGAGCTTTTGCGACAAGCTCCGGCTTGTTTTTGAGCAACGGGAAAATTCCAACCTTAATCGGCGCAACCCGTGGGTGGAAACGCAGTACCGTGCGCACTTCCTTATTACCCTTGTCGTCAGTGACTTCTTCCTCTTCAAACGCCTCGCTCAAAAGGGCGAGGATGAGTCGGTCCACACCAGCCGAGGGTTCGATCACATGCGGCACGTAGCGCAAGTTCGCTTCCTGGTCGAAGTACTCCATGGACTTGCCGGAGTGGGTCTGATGCTGGGTCAGGTCAAAGTTGCTGCGCGCGGCGATACCTTCGAGTTCCTGGGTGCCGAAAGGGAACTTGTAGAGAATGTCCACCGTAGCCCGGGCGTAGTGCGCCAACTCATCAGGCTTCTGCCAGTATTCCTCTAGGGAAGACCGCTTGAGGCCGATGGACTCGTACCAGCGGAAACGCTCTTCGACCCAGTACTTGTGCCAGACTTCCCAACCCCAGTTGGCCTGAGGTTCAGTGGGTACGGGGCCTTCGCCAAGCGTGGCGACGCTGCCGGTCTGACTCTGGACGACTTCGTCCGGCTTGATGAAGAACTCGAGTTCCATCTGCTCAAACTCACGCGAACGGAAAGTGAAGTTGCGCGGTGTGACCTCATTACGGAAAGCCTTCCCGATCTGACAGATGCCGAACGGCACTTTGACCCGGCTCGAGTCCACTACATTCTTGAACTGTACAAAAATAGCCTGTGCAGTTTCAGGACGCAAATAGGCCATGTCCTCCTCCGTCGCCGCTGGGCCTACGTAGGTTTTGAACATCAAATTGAAAGGGCGCGGCTCAGTAAGCTCGCCACCGCAATGGGGGCAGGGCATCGAAAGCGGCCCGTTAGCCTCGGCGGTGCATGCGATCTGGAGAAGCACCTGCGTGGACGCTTCGATCTCAGCTGCGTGCGCCTGCACCCGAGCCAGAACGGCGTCTGGATCTTTCACGAGCGCAAGGTTGGGCACGAGACGCGAGCCTTTACCCTTGGCCCATTTCAGGAGCGATTCAGCGTCCACCTTACCGGCGGGTGCCGTGGCGCGAATGGCCTCGGCCCACGGAATAGTTTCGAGCATTTCCCAAACCTGGTCAGAGCGGACAAGCTTTTTACAAGCCCGGCAGGTGCTCATGGGATCGCTGAAAGTGTCCACGTGGCCGGAGGCCTGCCACACCTTCGGGTGCATGATGATCGTGGCTTCCAAGCCGACGATGTCGTCCCGCAGACGAGTCATGCTCTTCCACCACAGCTCTTTTACGTTCCGCTTGAGTTCGGCTCCCAGCGGGCCGTAATCCCAGAAGCCGTTGAGGCCGCCGTAGATTTCGCTGGACTGGAAAATAAAACCGCGCCGTTTGCATAGGCTAACGATTTTCTCCATGCGGTTGACTGAGGGCTGAGTGGACATAGATGAGAGTGGAAGAGGGATTGCGAAAAGGAGCTGTCCGTTGATTGGAGTGGGACAGGGAAGTGTCTGATTTACGGCCTATTCGAAGTCGTAAATGACAGCCTTTTGGCAGCAGGGCTTGAACACTTTTTCCACAAACTCAATGTGCAGCGGATGCACCTGATAAGCCTGCTCATCGGCTTTGCTTGCAAACTGCAAGTTCAACGCCACCTGATAGCTTTGCTCTACAACCGGGCGATCGCTGGGCGACATTTTACCGACATGATAGCCGAGAACGCCAGGGATGGGCTGTAGGTATTTCTGGGCTCCTGCGAGGAGCTGTTCAGTTGCATCCGCGATTTCGGGGCGCGTCCAAAAGATAACGACGTGAGAAAACATAGGGTTAGCTAGTGAAAAGGAGGTTTGCGATCGCAGCAAGCCGCTAGGCGGACTCGCCAGCAAATCGCTTACGGGTGTTTGCCAGATCTCACAACGCTCCAGCTACTCTTGAGTAAGCAACTGGCGCAGGGTGGCTTCTTTTCCAAAGAGGGAAAGTCGGTTTCGGGAGCGCGTGATGGCCGTGTACAGCAGGTTGCGCGAGAGCAGCGCCGCAGCAGCCTCCGGGGGCAGTTCGATTGCGACGTGCTCCCACTCTGAGCCCTGGCTTTTGTGGATGGTTAATCCGAAGGCGGGTTTGTGCTCTGGAAGTTGCGCTAGGGGGATCAGCCGAGGGGCACCGTCACTGGAGGGGAATAGTCCAAGCGTGGCGGGTTCGTGCGGAGCGCTCCCGAGCGCTATGCCGACGTCTCCATTGCTTAGGCCAAGAGTGCGGCTGTTGATTTGAATGATGATCGGGCAACCGTGTGGGAGATTCGCGTGGCTACCTCGCGTGTGGTCCCAGAGTAGCGCAAGCCCATCTGCATTAGCACGATCCACTTGCGCGTTCGTGCTGCAGAGCAGTTGGAAATCCATGAGTCGCTCCAGAGGTTTCAGAAGCGCCTCGGGACTGCTGGACATTCCTAGTGTTGCCCAAGCTTCAGCGTGCTTCGCCCATGTTTGCCACTGCTCGCGGCAAATGGCAGAACGCGCGTAATTTGGTTTCTCGTGAAACCAGTGCACTTTGTCATCGTCGTTGTGAGTTGAGAAGAGTGCCTGAAGCTGGGTGAAGCTGTGTATCGCTCCGGGGCGTACATGTTCCGCGAGCTTCAAAATCCAAGGTGCGTTCATCGCGCGCCGACTGTATTTGAGCCCGAACACGAGTCCCGGAAGCGGCTCCGAAGGTGTCGACAAAGCGACCGCTGGCAGGCCTTCTCTGAAAGCGGTGCGAACGTCATCTTTTCCAGCGCCTAAACGGGCGGACAGCCGCTCGACTCGATCTTCGGGAAGCTCGCCTATGCTCGCTCGGCGCACCAATTCGGACAGAATTCCTCCAACTTCGACGCTTTCTAACTGGTCGCTATCGCCCAAGAGCAGAAGGCAAGCGTCGGCTGGAAGGGCGCGAACTAGCGAGTGCATGAGTCCCAAGTCGACCATGCTGGCCTCGTCTACCAGAACGATCCGCGCTTCCAGAGGGCGCTGGGGGCCGCGTCGGAATGGGCCGCCTTTCTCGGGTGGTAGCGGACTCCATTCCAGCGCTTTGTGAAGAGTGACAGCTCGGATGTGTCGCAAAAATTCGCGTTCACTCGGTTCCAAATTTTTAAGATGACCGGCTGCTTTTGCAATGGCTTCGGCAATCCGGCAGGCAGCTTTTCCCGTAGGTGCAGCGACGAGAATAGAGCTGGCGTTCAGCTCAGGGGTGAGCCGCTTATGGAGGGCGAGAAGCGCCGCTGCCGTGGTGGTTTTGCCGGTCCCCGGCCCACCCGTGAGGACGCCGACGTGCGCGTCCAGAAGGGCCACGATCGCCAGTCGTTGCTGGGCGTTGTCAAAGAGCACTTCAGTCGAATTCTGGGCAAGAATCCGTTCGTGAGGAAAGATCGAGTTAAGTGCTAGGTTGACTTTATGATCCTGAATTTGAGGATTTTGAGTGGCTAAGCGATTCTTGAAAAAGCTCCGGATATCGCGCGTATGGGTGGCGTAACGCGGGAGCAGCACTAGACCATCCTCGATGCAGAAGAAAGTTGGGTGCGCCTGGATCTGGGCGATCACTTCGGGTGTGGGCTCAAATTGGCTCAGAGGCAGGGCTCCGATGCCGCCCGCTGCTCTGCGTAAAAGTTCGGCGAGGAGATCGATTAACTTTGGCGTGATGAGATCCGACGCTGCCGGGCCTTGTGCACCGGCCATCCAAGTAAGCCGGGCAAGATCCAAAAATCCGTCGTTTTCGGGTTGAGCTGTGGCTGGGTTCATTGGCGGGGGTGAGGAAACAGGGCACCGAGGGTCGAGAGGGAGTTGAGGCTGGGACGTTCAAACCAGACGCCTTGCGCCGGAAAGCCGCGAACAAACAGATACGCCACGCCTCCGAAATGACGTTCGTGCTCGTAGTCAGGCAGATGCAACTGGAGGTGCCGATGCAGGGCGAGGGCGTAGAGGCGGGCTTGTAGCAGGTAATTGTTTTGCAGCATGGCCGCTTCCAGCGCGTCTGCGGTGTAACCACTCAGGCTGTTGCTTTTATAGTCGGCTACATACCAACGACCTTCATGTTCAAAAATGAGGTCAATGTAGCCCTGTAGAAATCCCGAGAATTGGCTGAATGTCCATGCTTCGAGGTGCGCTGCCCAGTTTCTACGCTCGTCCACCTCTGCAATGGAGGTGTCTTGCACGAAGGTTTCTGCGAGACGCCCTGCACTGAGGCAGTCGACGGGCAGGTGGAATTGCATTTCGGTGATACATCCCTCGCGGAGTGAACGCAGACACACGGGCGTGACTTCTGGGAGGGAGATTTCGGCGTTGAGAATTTTCTCAAGGATCGTTGTCCAAAGATCAGCTTGGGCGTGGCCTATGAGTGCATCAGCGAGTTCCTTACGGTTGCCTAGAAACTCTTCGAGCAAATGGTGCAGCTGATTACCGAGGGCTGCACCGCCTTGCCCTAGGGGTTTAAGGAGGTCCTCGTCGGGAGGCTTTGGTCCTTCGTTTGCGGCTCCTTCCGTATCGCGGTCCGCTGCGTGAGCGTGATCTTGGTCAGACTTGGAGAGGGAGGAAAAACTGGCTGTGCGTACGAAATCGAACGGGTAGGCGGGCAGCGGAGTTGGCGGTTGAAGGGTGAGGTCGGTCGGTTTCTGCTGATTCTGGAGTGGCTCCAGTGTCGCCTGCGAAGGTGTCTTGCTTTGAATGCGTTCCGTGAATGCAGCGAGGGTGGCCTCCCAAGTGTCAGTGTTGTCACTGAGCCCGAGACCGGGAAGCTTGGCTAGAGGAGACTCGTGCGCTGCGTTGCTTTGTTTGCCGGATACAGGAGCGAGTCCCACGTAAAGGCGGTGCCTGGGGCGAGTAAGTGCGACGTACAGTTTGCGGTGGCTTTCTTCGTCTTCCTGGTCGATGGAGGTCTCCATGTGGGCGTCAAAATCGGGCGAACCTAGATTGAGCGCCCAGCCTTCCGTTTTTCGCAGAATGGCCGTCGGTTTCTTTTTGCGAAACGAGCGCGAACCGACATGCCAGAGGAATGGGCAGAACACGACCGGATACTCCAGTCCCTTGGAGTTGTGGATGGTGACGAGCTGGATTGCCGCCGCATCTGTTTCTAATTTTGTGAGAGCGCTTTGTGCGTCCTCTGCGTCACCCACTTTCTCGGGGGCCGAGATAATTTGGCGCGCAAGCCAGAGCGCCAGTGAGGCGGGGCTGCGTCTGCCGTTTGCGTGCTGGTGCTGGAGGAGTGTGGCGAGATGACGCCAGTTGGTGAAACGGCGTTCTCCATCGGCGTAGGGTAGGTTGGCGGCGATGACTTGGGGAAGGGCTAGGCGCCGTTGGAGCAGGGGCAACGGGCCGGAGCGTTGGAGTTCGGGAAGGAGGGTCTGAAGTTCCGTACAATGCTTCGATTGTGCCTCAGCGTCTTGTGGGAGTCGCTGGAGTTCGGTGGGAGTCGCTGCCCCCAAGGGCGAGCCCAGAAACGCCATCAGTTTACTCAAAATGTCGCCTCGCGCTTCGAGGGAGGCGAGCAGTTCGAGCCAGCCGAGCATGTCGTGGGCCTCGTCACTCGCGAACACGCTCCCCATGCCGGCAGCTGACGACTGGCAGGCTATTCCATTTTGGGCAAGGTATTTGCGTACAAGCCGAAGCTCTCTATGGGAAGACGCCAAAATCGCGATGTCCGCAGGCGTCATGGGGCGCCACTGTTTGGTGTGGCGATCTTCGATTTGCACTTTGTCGTCTAGGAGACGGGCGCATTCTTGCGCCACCTGTTTGGCGAGATCCGTCTTTGCTCCGTCTCGTTTCGAGTTGGCGCTCCATTGGAAGACAATGGCAGCGTGCGGCTTGGGATCCAGGATGCGGGCAGCGGGAGCCTTGGCCGTGACGGCAGTGTACTGAGTGGGAAGTCGTCTGTCGAGGTCGTCAGGGAACGTGAAGGAATCGCCGTACAGTGCGTTAATTGCTTCCACCAGAGGCTGGTCGGAGCGGTAGTTCACGGTCATTCGCGGAGCGGCGATGGCAGCGGAAGCGAGCTTTTTATAGCTGGCAAGGTCCGCGCCGCGAAACCTGTAGATGCTCTGTTTCGGGTCACCGATAACCACAAAAGACCGGATGTCGGCGTGGAGAAAGAGGGTGGAAAAAACGTCGATCTGCACCCCGTCGCTGTCCTGACATTCGTCGATAATCGCGGCTCGAAGTCGTTGCCGAACGGTACGTGCCAGCGTTCCCTCGGGGCCTTGCTCGTTGAGGGCTGCCTGCACGGTGAGCAGAATGTCGTCAAAACTACGCACTCCAGCAGAGGTTTTGCGGAGTGGAAACTCGCGGCGCACGGTCGTAGCCATGCGGCTCGCGGGCAGACGCGTAGTTTGCTCCTGGAGAACGTTGAAGCGGTTCCAGAGTTGGACAAACTGTGGGTCGAGCGCGTTGACTTGGGCTTCCGAGAAAGCTTTCCAGGTTCTGTCTGTGACAAACTTCTGAAAATTGTTGAGTGCGGCTGTTCGTGACCTTGCGTTAGCGATGGCCGCGCAAGCGACCGGGCCGTCCGTGAGAATCTGGGTCTCGAGCGCTGCCAATGTGCCTGCGGGCGCGGCCTCTGCCCGTAGAAGTGCTGCACTTGGATACTGGGCCACGGATTTGGAGATTTTTTCCAGTTTGTCGGGGTCTACCGCCGTAACGTCGGTCATGTGCATGGCCTCATCCCCGACGAGTCGCAGCAGGAGGTCGTCGCAGTTTTCAACGAGCTCGAGGCTCGAATCGCTGCCCATTTCTAGAGCGTGTCGAGTGATGAGCGATTGGCAAAAGCCGTGTAGCGTCACGACGGGCGCTAGGTCAAAAGCGCTGAGCGCATCGGCAAGGCGGCGCGCCAAGGCCCCATAACCGTCGGCGGCATGACTCGCGTTGTTTTGGATAATACGGGCCTCGTCGCTTTCGAGGGCGGTCTCGCCGTTTTGGAGTTGTTGGGTCGCTGCATAGGCCCTTCGCAGGGAATCCATCAGGCGTTCGCGCAACTCCGCTGTAGCCGCTTTAGTAAAAGTGCTTACGAGAATTTGCTCCACCGTGAGCTCCTCCTCAATCAGGAGTCGCAGCCACAAAAGTGTGATGGAATACGTTTTGCCCGTGCCTGCACTAGCCTCAATGGAATGTGCGCCACGTAGTGGTTGGGTGATGGGATCAAAGCTCATGAGCTAGTTGGAAAGTCCGGATTCGAGCATCCAGGAGTGGATGAAGCTGTGAATGCGCCACGCGATGGGCTGGCCTGCTTCGGGCAGCCATGTCAGAGGACCCACTTCGGGTTCCCACAAAAAGGGATCGTCACACCCTCGAAACGCGTATCGACTGGCGGGCAACTCCGATTCGGGCGCAAAGGCATCGCCGGGGCCGGTGGTGTTGCCGCTCCAATGATTGAAGCCTGCTTCTAGGGCATCCGTGACTTGCTGTGGGCCTGGGGGCGGCGATTTGAAGGCGACTTCGAAGACTTTATCCGCAGACCCGGGCCAGAAGGGTAGGGGAATACGTTTGGCAAGCTGGAGCAGGGGAAGAAGGGCCTGCAAAAGCGCGATGGCCTGCTCTTGCGATGGAAGTGTCAGGTTGAGCGTTTTCTCATTTTTGAAGTACGCCTCGGCTGCTCGTAAAGGGACAGCGCGTTCGGGTGGCGGATCGGCGGCTAGGAGGAGCGCGTCCAAGCAAAGGTTGAGTTTGTGTTTCAGACTGCTGCTGGAGGCTGAAAAGAACAGCGCTTTGGGCGTGTGTTCGGGAAGGTACCAGCCGGACTTGGGCTGCCCTTCGAGCGTCCAAATCACACCGTTGAGATCGGTCAGGGGAACGCGAAAACTGCGCCGGACACACTCATTCGGTTTTAGGGGGTGAGGATAAACCGGCATTGCCGCCAACGTTTTTTCGCAAAGGGCTTCGCCAATTTTACCCCGAGGAATCTGGCCCGCTGCAGAGAGCCGTTGCACGAGAGGGGCGGTGTCTTGGTGGGCGAGATGAGCGGGAAGAATTTGGTCCCGCAGAACCCACTTTTGCAGGCCGTCGGGCTTTAGGAGGTCGCTGCCATCAATGCTGGATTGTTGCGTGGGCAGACGCAGTCCGACGCTTTCCAAAAAGAGACGCGCTGGTTCTGCCAAAAGAGTGCGCAGCGAATCTATTGCAAGCGTTTGCGGAGATTTGGGTGGGCGCGCAGGGAGCGGGTGCTGCCAGAGGCCGGGGTAAATGAGAAGGTCGCGCCGAGCATGTAAGACCTCAGCCGCTCGAAAGTCTGAGCCCAGCAGGTTGCGGCGGCTCTGCGGTTGGTCATCATGAAAGGCAACTGGGCTGAAGCCGTTCAAAGGATGTTCGAAGAGCACCGCATTGTGCGCCGGCTTACCGTCGGGTGTGGGCGCGGCGGTTTGATCCAGGGCTTGGAAAATGTCAGTCAATGCGGTGGATGGCGGGCGCACCTTAGCGTCGTCATCCGAGCCGCCTTGGTAGGTGAGCACCAAACGCTCTTTACACGCGAGGACCGCGAGTAAAAGCGCATGCCGGTCGGCGTCGCGTTGGGAAGGGTCGCCCGACTTGCGCGTCGCCGAGAGCGGATGCCAAGCGGGGCGGTCGTCTCGGCGAGGGAACGCGCCATCGTCCAAGCCTGCAATGAGGACGAGTCTGGCTGGGACACCAGCATACTGGCGCAGGTCCGCCACGCAAATGCCGCCAGCGCCGCGTCCACCAGATTCTGCGATGCCCGCGAGTTTTTCGCCCAAGAGCCGGATGTAGGCATCTGCGCAAAGGGTGACTTCGGTGAGTCGTGCGGCTTTTCCCAAAGCCGGAATAAGGCTCGTTTCGAGTTGAGCAAGATGCTGAGCTGAAACGCCTTTGGAGCAGTCCAGAAACGTACCAATCAGCTCAAGGAGCCCCTTGTTCCATTCCTCCACAGAGCGGGTCGCAGAGGTGCTCCAAAAAGCGCGAGCCGTTTGGAGGGCGACGGCGAACTGGGCGAGTTGAGCGAGTCCTGTGAGGCTGAGCCCCGAAGCGCGTTCGATAGGGACGGTTCCTTCCGGTTGATGAGGCAGGGTGAGGATAGTTTCCCTATTTTCGGGAGCGATGAGAGCCCCGAGTCCGAGGCGTTGGAGCGCCCAGAAGAGGTTCCACCTGTGTTCTTGGATGGGTTGAAACTCGGCTCGGTGCTGCGTGTCCAAGCCCCACTTAAACTGAGCTTCCCGCAGCCAAGAGACAACGTCCTGGCCGTCCTCGGCCGCTTTTTGAAAACCAAAGCGGGCACTGATAAGCGGGTCTTCTACAAGCGTTTGGAGGTCGTCCAATCCAAGTCGTGTACGAACTTTGTCCAAAAGCAAAAGTAGGCTTTCAGCCAGAGGTGAGGGCACCGCCTGACCAAACCCTAACATACGAAAGGGCAGGTTTTTGTAGTCCCCTTCCTCACCGCGAAGAGCCGTTTCCACAAAGGGGGCCTGCCGTTTCGGATCGGCGAGAAGTAGGAGGATTTCCTCGTAGCGCAGGTCGGGAATTTCCTGTCGGGCCTGAAGAATGCGGTCTCGGCAGACTTCCAGTTCGCGCAGTGTGCTACGGGTGGAATGAACGGTAAAAGAGGAGTCCTGTGGGGCGACGGGTTTGAGGTCCGTCGCGGCGGGCGGTTCAGACTTACGCGCAGAGAGTTGAAGCTGGCCGAGGAGTGTATCGGGGGGCTCCGGCGAGGGGATTTGGACGCCACCTTCGCCCACGGCAAGGAAAGTTTCAGCGAGTTGTCGGTGCAGGTCTTGAGAGCAGCGGCCTAGGGCCCAGAGTAAACCGCCAGGGTGCAGCTCTGGGTCTGGGACGATGCGCGGGTTGGCGCGCCCCCTAAGGACGGCTTCCGCCCAGTACTCGGAGCTTGGGCTGAGGGCAAAAAGATGGAGTCGTTCGGCGTGCTCCGGCAGGAGGATTTGAACAAGCTGGAGGAAGCGCTCGAACTGAAGCGTGGGAATGCCGGTGTCCAGTTGAATCCAGAGGTGAGGAAGGCCACCGCGACGCGACCAGTCGGCGAGCCAAGCTTTGGCTGATTCGTCAAACTTGTCTGGGGTAGCGTTACCAACATGCGCTTCCAGCGCCGAGGCAACGCGAGGATGCGAGGCGAGTGCATGGAGGAACGAGTCGGGCTCCCAGCGCAGGGGTTCTTGGCGACAGAGGAGTCCTTCATCGAGCGCTTTTGCAAGGGAGGTTGCCCAGTCTAGGACGGCGCCGGTGATGGGTGTCGTGGACTGGGATTTTGGAAGAGGAAACGCCTCGTGTTCGGTGAGTTCCGGAAGGGCCGCCGCGACCGCGAGTCGGAGGCGTTCGAAATCGAACCGCGCCGCTCTGCCCGCCGCAGCTTGTTCGAGGAGTTCGCGCAACTGAACTTCCTGGCTGTGGGCGGCGATACCTGTGCGTCGGGCCCATTGGTGGAGAACGTATTCAGCCCGCCCACGTCCAGGGAGGATGAGCCAGTGGCGGGCACGCGGGTCGCGAATTTTGGTGATGTCATCACTGATCGCCTGCAAAAGGCTAAGGGGTGTTTCTGCGAGTGAAAGCATGGGTGGGGCGTAGGCGAACTCTCATTATCGCATAACTGCCCCAACTGCCAAAATGCACGCCGCACTTTTTATAGGTTTTTGTGCACTTCTTTGAACCGACTACCTGTATCGCTGTGCTCAAAGGGCCATGACCCGACCCTCCTTTTGGGACGCGAGAGCAGCGGCAAAAATCTCGTGAGAAGCAACCGCCTCCTCCGGCGTGGCACAACCAAAACGGCCGTTGAGGTTTCCTGCACGTTCTTCAAGAAAAGCGGCCCACATTTGCTGAATCACATCTGGAAAACCGGGCTCGAAGATGCCGCCCGTGACCGTCTTAAACGGCGTGGTAAAGCCAAGGTCCGTGCGTTTCCACCATTGTTCTTTGCCCCGTTCAAAAACATGCAGGGTTTTGGGTTCAGCTGTCGTGAAGCGGATCCCGCCGTCGGTCCCCAAAATTTCAATGAACCAAGAGTTTGTGGCACCCGGAGCTAGGCGCTTCATCTCGAGGCGCAACGGAACGTCCTCGCTGCCGATGCTCGTCCAGCAATGCACCAACGCGTTATCCCAGGTGTCGCAGGCAGCCGTGCCACCTTTGCCATCGGGACGTTGTGGGTAGCCTTTTTGTAACTGAGCAAAAAGGCGCTGCGGCTTCCACCCAAGACGCAGGGGAATGTGGCAGGCGTGCATCCCGAGGTCGTTAAGTGCCCCGCCTTCGCCGCATTTGGCGCTGAGTCGCTTCCAGTTTGCCGCCTTCGATGGATCCAAATCGCTGCTATGATGAAATCCGCTCACCACTTCCAGAACCCTCCCGAGCGCTCCGCTCTTTGCGTATTCCACGACTCTCTGCGCACCGGGAAAGAAGGGCATCTCCGAGCTGCAGCGCACGAAGCGTCCGCTTCTCTCAACGGCGTCCCGAATGCGGCGTGCCGCTGGCAGGTCGATTCCGAAAGGCTTTTCAGCGAGCAGATCTTTTCCCGCGCTGAGGACTTGGGTGTAAAGCGCCTCATGTTGGTCGTGCGGGACTGCGACATACACGATGTCCACTTGGTCACTCGCCAATAGTTCTGCGGGATGCGTGGTACGGAGCGTGCAGGATGGAATTTGGGAAAACCACTCTAGGGCGGCAGGATTGAGATCCGCCACCGCAGTGAGTTGGGGAGTGACTGTTGCGTCTGTGAAGGCGCACCAGCGGGCAAAGGCGCTTGCGATTTCGCGTCCCATGAGGCCGCCCCCGATGATTCCGATTCGTGCAATTTTCATAGTGGAATTGATCGGTAGTTTCCGGGTCGAACCAAAGTCGAGGGTAGACTAACTTCGGAGTGAGTTCCTGGTTGTGCAACATGGTGCTCACTTCTTACGCTTTGGTCGCGAGTTGGGCGGTAGAAAGCCGTCCATTCCCTGCACCACATTGGAATGGGATGGGAAACCATTTGCGGCAAGAATCTACGCACTACTCCAGAGGGGGTATTGGTAGTAATGGGAGTTGCTGACGTGCGCGATTCCAATTTTGGCGCAGTTCTTCCAAATAAAGAAGTCTCCATGTATCGAGCAAGTGAAGCGCTGTTTTTGGAAGATACCCTTTTTGAAGGACGCCGGAGTCGATTTCTATGATCGCCTCAAATTCACCGTAGAAAGCGTGAAAATGAGTTGGAGGATGGTCCCGGTAATAGAGCCGGATACTTATCCCATAAAATCGACTGACTTCAGGCATTCGCAACGGATAACGTATTGGCAGTTAACTCCTCGTATGCAGCGTCTGAGCAAATTTCAATGTCCTCGGACCATGAAATTTGGCCGTGTTCCCCAAGGTGAACCGTGCTGAAGAACGCTTCATCAGCTAGTGGCGTAAAAACGCCACGCCCAACATCCGAAGAGAGATCAATGATGCCTTCGATGCCGTCCGGATAGCAGAGGTGGATACGAAATCCAGCTTTCGCTTCGACTTTGAGAGGCTTGTTCATCCTTAAACAGATTAGCCGGTTTATTCAAAGAATTCAAGAGGCACGCCTGCACGATGGCGGCGGGTCAGTCAAACTCGCTGTTGCTAACCGAGTATTTAGCGGGATTCGCTCGTGCCTAAAATACTTAAAGGCTCAGGAAATTACGCAGCAGGTGCTTTCCCTCCAACGTCAGGATTGATTCGGGGTGGAACTGTACTCCGTGGATGGGATGTTCCTTGTGGCGCAGGCCCATGATCTCTCCCTCTGCGGTTTCTGCTGTGATTTGCAGGCAATCGGGAAAGGATTCGCGTCGTACTAAAAGCGAATGATAACGGGTGGCCTCAAAAGGGTTTGGTAAGTCAGCAAAAACTCCTTCGCCATTGTGGATTATTGGCGAGGTCTTGCCGTGCATTAGCCTTCCAGCACGCACCACTTCGCCTCCAAACACATCTCCGATGCACTGATGCCCCAGGCAAACGCCAAATAGCGGCAGGCGCGGGCCAAAAGTACGAATCACGTCGTTGGAAATTCCCGCTTCCTTGGGCGAACAAGGCCCTGGAGAGACACAGATTCGGTCGGGGTGTAGGGCCTCGATTTCTGCGATGGAAATTTCGTCGTTACGTTTAACGAGAATGTCTGCCCCGAGCTCGCCAAAGTATTGGACGAGGTTGTAGGTGAACGAGTCGTAGTTGTCTATCACCAGAAGCATAAGGTGTTTGCGTCAGGGGTTAAGGGGTGCAGTAGCCCGGGCTCGGGCAATGGCTGCCATCATGCCCATGGCCTTGTTCACGCACTCCTGATGCTCTCCTTCGGGAGTGGAGTCGGCGACCACGCCAGCGCCGGTTTGGACATAGGCGTGTCCGTCTTTGAGAACGACGGTGCGCAAAGCAATGCAGGAATCCGTGTTGCCATCGAATCCGAAGTAGCCGACGGCTCCGGCGTACACGCCGCGCTTGTGTTTCTCAAACCCGTTCAGCAATTGCATGGCGCGGATTTTAGGGGAACCGCTGACGGTCCCTGCGGGGAAGGTGGCGCGCATGACGTCGAAAGCGGTTTTGTCGTCGCTCAACTCGCCGGTGACATGCGAGACGATGTGCATGACGTGGCTGTAGCGTTCGATGGTCATAAAGTCGGTGACTTTGACGGTTCCGAACTTCGAAATGCGCCCGACATCGTTACGGGCGAGATCCACGAGCATGAGGTGTTCTGCACGCTCTTTTGGATCCGCTAGAAGCTCGGCCGCGTTGGCGTCGTCTTCGGCGGGGGTGGTGCCCCGACGCTTTGTCCCAGCGATGGGACGGATTTCCACGCGGCCTTCCGTGGCGCGGACGTGGACTTCGGGCGAGGAGCCGACCAAGGAGAATCTGCCGGCGAGTTTCAGGCAGAACATGTAGGGCGATGGGTTTACATCGCGCAGGGTTCGGTAAAGGGTGAGTGCGTCGCCTTCGTACTCAGTTTCAAAGCGTTGGGAGGGAACAATTTGAAAGATGTCTCCCGAATGAATGTACTCCTGGCAGGCTCGCACCGTAGCCATGTACTCGTCCCGGGTTGTGTTGCAACGAGCCTCGGCTGGAGCGAAGGGCTGGGTGGGTACGGGGAGTTGCGGCAGGCAGGCCGGCTGGGCGAGGCGAGCTAAAATCGCCGCTACGCTCTCAGCTGCTGCGGCGTAAGCGGCGTCTGCCAGATCGGGCTCTGGAACGTAGGCGTTTACGAGTACGCGCATCCGGCGGGTGCGATGGTCGAAAACGAGGACAGCGTCGGTTAGGAAGAAGAGGGATTCGGGCAGTTCGAGAGGGTCGGGCTGCGGAGTGCCAACGGAGGGCTCGAAAAAGCGGACGGCATTGTAGGACAAAAAACCAACAGCACCTCCGGTAAAACGAGGGCCCGCGGCATCCTCCAATCCCGGAGGTTTCACCCAGCGGTAGGCGGCGAGGAGTTTCTCGAGTTCCCGGAGGGGATCGGTTTGGGTCGTGTACTCCTTGGTGAGACCGTTTGTGGTGATGCGAACGGTAGTGCCAAGGGTTTCGAGCACAACGCGCGGCTCTGTTCCCACAAAAGAATAACGTCCCGCTTGGGCGCTGTTTTCAGCGGACTCAAGCAGGAAGCTGTATCCGCCAGCGTCGAGCTTTTGGAAAGCGGAGACTGGGGTTTCGGCATCGGCGAGCAGTTCGGTCCAAACGGGGATGAGGTTCCCGTGGGAAGCAAGTTCTCGAAAGACGTCGAGTGAGGGAGACAGAGGCGGGAGCGCCATGACTAGGATTTGGAGGCGTAGGTCTCGGCGGCGTTGAAAACCGTGGACTCCTTCACTTCGAGGAGAGCGCCGGAGCGGTCGATTTCCTGAAAGAAGCAGGATTGGTGGCCCGTGTGACAGGCACCACCAGTCTGTTCGACTTCAAACAGGAGGGTGTCCAGATCGCAGTCCACATGGAAACGGATGACACGTTGGGTGTGCCCGCTGGTTTCGCCTTTGAGCCAGTATTTTTGGCGGGAGCGGCTCCAGTAGTGCATGAGTCCCTTTTCGAGAGTGGTTTGCAGCGAGGTAGCATTCATCCAAGCCATCATCAGGACCCGGCCATTGGTGGCGTCCTGGACGATGGCGGGGATGAGGCCGTCGGCGTTGTATTTCAGGGTGAGGTTCATGCAGTAAAGAAAGGAAAAACAGCGTTTTATCAGGCTTGGACGCGGGGAACCAGCACGGAGGCGGGGTGCCCCTCATCGAATCGCTTCAGGCGAGGGTGCCCAAAAGCGCGAGCCAGGGCTTCGGGCTTAGTACGCGTTGTAGTGCACGCTGACCGTACGGAACGCGTTTTTTGGGTCGGTCGCTGCAAAGTAAACGAGCTGTACGTTTCCTGTGCCAGCCACCCACTTGTAACCGGTAACGGTCTGGGTGACTCCATTGACGCCCACCATTTCGGATTTGCGGGCAATTTGCTGGCCCTCGCCGTAATGCTCTGTAATGCGGCGGCGCAGATCAACCATCATCGAGTTGTATTTGGACTCCTGCCAGTCTTCGGACTGGTATTGAAGTTCTGCGCCGGTGAGGACCCCGAGTTTGAAATAGAAGATGGTTTTTTTGAGTCCCTCCTGAGGAAGGCCGACCACCTCGATGGCTTCGCGTCCGCCTCGTGCGGGCTTTCTGTTGGTGACCCGACCGCCGGCGTTTACGACGAGGCGTTCCAGGCGGTCGGAGGTCTCGCCCCAAGCAAGGTTGAAGGGTGGTTTAATTTCCGCATTACCGCTGATCTGCGCCTGCGCAGGCTGGGATGGAAGTGTCAGTACACACAGCCATACCCCGGCGAGACACAGATTCAGTCGGTAACGGCGCAGGGTCATGCTTTCTTCACCGTGCTACTGATTGCGAGGTCGCGCAACAGGCGAGGTTCAACTTCTACGGGAGATTGCGTCATAAGATCCACGCCCCGATTGTTTTTGGGAAAGGCAATGACTTCGCGAATGCTATCCGCGCCACAGAGCAGCATGACGAGACGATCCAAGCCGAGGGCAATCCCGCCATGGGGCGGCGCACCGAAGCTGAAGGCTCGCAGCAAGTGTCCGAATTTGTGCTGCTGTTCTTCCGGTCCGATCCCGAGAGCGGCGAAGAGTTGGGACTGTAAGTCTTTTTCGTGGATTCGGATAGAGCCGCCACCGAGTTCCACTCCATTGAGTACGACGTCGTAAGCTTCTGCACGGATCGGTGCGAACTCGCCCTTTTCCAGAAGGTGCAAGTCTTCGGCTTTGGGGCGCGTGAAGGGGTGGTGTACGGCGACCCAACTGTTGTCTTCGGGCACAAACTGAAGCAGCGGGAAGTCAACGACCCACAGGAAGTTGAGTTCCTTGGAGCCTTCGGTGAGCTTGAGCAAATCGGCAACGCGCAAACGCACACGGCCGAGCACATCGCTCACGGGTTGCGGTTTATCGGCACCAAAGAAGAGGACGTCGCCTTCGACGAAGTCCATTTTGAGGGCGAGGGCAGCCTTTTCTGCTTCAGAAAAGAATTTCACGATGGGGGATTCCCAAACGCCGTCCTTGAGGCGGATGTAGGCTAAGCCCTTGGCACCCAGCTCTGTCTTGACCCATTCTTCCCACTTTTTGAGCTGTTCCTTGGACAGGGCTGCTGCGGCTCCCTTGGCGTTGATCGCGCGGATCACACCGCCGTTGTCGAGAACGCTGCGGAACACCTTGAACTGTGAATCTGCAAAGATGTCGCTGAGTTCGGTGATTTCCACGCCGAAACGGAGGTCCGGTTTGTCGGAGCCAAAGCGGTCCATGGCCTCCGCGTAGCTCATGCGGGGGAAGGGGGTGGGGATTTCCACCCCGAGTGATTCGCGGAAAATCCGGGCCAGCAGGCCTTCGATGAGGGTTTGGATTTCGGGCGCGGTGATGAAGGACGCCTCGAGGTCGATTTGGGTGAACTCGGGTTGGCGGTCGGCGCGCAGATCTTCATCGCGGAAGCAGCGGGCGATTTGGAAGTATTTTTCGAGTCCAGCGACCTGCAGTAACTGCTTATACTGTTGGGGTGCTTGGGGTAAGGCGTAGAAGCTGCCTGGGGTCAGGCGGGAAGGAACGAGGAAATCCCGGGCACCTTCGGGTGTGGGGTTGGAGAGAATAGGTGTTTCGATTTCGAAAAAGCCCTGTTCGTCCAGGTAATCGCGGGTTGTTTTAGTGACGCGATGACGCAGCTTGAGGTTGTGCTTCATCTCGGCCCGGCGCAGGTCCAGATAGCGATAGGTGAGGCGAAGGTCTTCATTGGCGACCTTGGAATCTAGCTGAAAAGGAGGGACATCCGACTTGTTCAGTACCGTCAGTTCGCTGGCGATCACTTCGATCTGCCCAGTGGCGAGTTTCGAGTTTTCGGTGCCGTCGAGACGGGGCGACACGATACCAGTCACTTGGATGACGTCCTCGCCACGCAGTCCATGGGAGGCCTCGGCCACTTGAGGATATGCTTCGGGACGGAACACCACCTGGGTAAGACCCTCTCGGTCACGGAGATCGATGAAGATAACGCCGCCATGGTCTCGGCGGGAATTCACCCAACCGGCCAGAGTGACGGTCTGACCGGAGTGATCCTTGCGCAGGCTGTTGCAGGAGGTGGTGCGGTACATAAGGGGGTGGGAGGATAGGTGGCTGTGAGCGCATTTCCAGCATGGAGTCTGGAAGCTGAAAATCTAGTGGAGAGGAGGGTGCCACCTCTTGCCGTGGCAGCAGAGAGGCTTGGAGTACGATTAGAGGGCGGGCGGAGCCAATTTTTTCATCACCCAACGGTACTCTTCTGCAATGCTTTCAATAATGTCGCCCGGATGTACCTCAGGCGGAAGTACATCAAACGTGTATGTCTCAATTTCTAAATGCGAAGAAATGCCCGAACGTACTTCCGCCCAAAATGCTGCGTCCAGCGCGTCTGCGGTAGACGCAAGCGGCGCGTTGGGGGCCACAAAGAGCGGGACGTGGAAATGCACGCGCAGTTCTTTGAGATCAAGAGTGGCGGGAAAAGCGTCCAACGCTTCTGGTAGATCAGGCCATGACTTGATGGTGTCGTGATTTGTAAGGCCTTTCACCTGATGTAAGTAAGTTGGCTCACGAAAGGAGGCTAAGGCGAGGGCTGCCTCGGGTGTCGCCGGCGCACGCAAGGCAGCACTGAGTTGGATCTTGGAAATGCGTATGCCCGCTTTGCGGTAGGCTTCCAGAGATTGCGCGAGATTCTCGTACTGGAGTGCTACGTGACAGGTGTCAAAACACACGCCGATGTGGCGGTGCAACAGTTCGAGTGCCCGCTCAGAAGTCACGCCGGCGATTCGGCTCATTTCTGGAACGGCACCTTCGGGAAGTGCTCCAGCGAAGAAGGCGATGGTTTGCGCTGTGGTTTCTAAAAAGCAATCCGGTTCGGGCTCCAAGCCGAGGTGCAGGAGACGGCCCGTCTCAGTTTCAATGCGGGCAAATTCTGCGGCTACGGCGCCGAGTTGGCGGGCCATGGCGAGCTGATCTTCGTGGGAGTGAATCCAGGCGGCGTACGAACCGGGAACAGTGCTGATGCTGCCATCCACGCCTTCTGGGAGCCACGCGGCTAAGGCGTGTCCGAGCTCCAGCGTGTATTGAAGGCGTTCGGGGGTACGCCAGTCGGGCGCGTAAACGTCTGATTTGACTGGGCCGCGATGGAATTTTCCGTAGGGAAACCCATTGATGGAGAAGGGATAGAAGCTGTGATCTTCAAACCATTGGCGGCCTTGCTGGAGTGCGGCTACTGAGCGCAGTTCCGTGGCTGCGGTCGCACTCAGGCGCAGCCCTAGTCCGAAGGCTGACTCGACGCCCAGGGCCTTTTCCACGGCAGTGGCCTTGGTTTGTAGTGCGTTAAAATGTTCTGCCCAGGTTTCGCCGGGGTGGATGTTCTGACAGTAGGTGAGGTGCAGCGGCGGGTTGTGGGAGATCAACATAGGGGCGATGTCTATGGAGTGGGGAGCAGGCGGAAACGCAGCCGTATGTGCGGTTGTGTGCGGTGTAGCGGCGGGATTTTTATCCTTTGGCGTTGGTGTTTCTTCCTTCTTTGGTCGGGGGGATGCTTACGAGTTTGAAGCGGTCATCGTAGCGTCCGGCGTTGTATTTGCGGCAGCAACTTAGGCAGGCGGCCGGGCGATGAAAGGCTCGAACGCGTTCCAGATGGACGCGGCAGTGGGGGCATTGATAGACGAGACTGCGTGCCAGCCTGCGCCGCGGTAGGGGGAGGTCATGGCAGCGCGCTTCGTCGGCTAGACCGAGGTCGCTACAGGCCTTGCGCCACTCCTGGCCGTGTGGTGCGATCCGGCGGCGGCCCGAGCGGTGGTGGGCCACGAGGTGCGCCAGTTCATGTAGAAGGGTGCGTTCCACCTCAACCTCTCCGAAGTGGAGTAGCTTGGGGTTGAGTACGATTTGCATGGTGGTCGGATAGGCAAGACCAGCCGTACTGCGCATTCTGGGGTTCCACGAAACCAGGAGTCTCTGGCTGATGCATTCCAGCCCGAGCGCCGCCAGTTTACTGTTTGCGAGCCGAGTGAGCTCTGGTGCCGGAGAATGGCTGGGTTTAAGCGTTCCCACCGCGGGGGGAGTTACGGGCTTTGGGGATTTCGATTTTCGAAAAGCGGTGAAGAATTTCATACGCGTAGGCGGTCCCAAACCCGGCCCACCTTGCCTAGAGCGGCTTCAATGGCTTCCGGAATGATAGACCTTCCCAAGGAGAATCGCACGGCACTCGCGGCTCGCGTGGTGGGGACACCCATGGCTTGCAAAACGTGAGACGGTTGCATGGAGCCAACCATGCACGCTGAACCACTGGAGGCGCATACCCCTTCCAAATCCAATGCCATCAACAAACTCTCTGCGTTTGAGGCAGGAAAAGTGACGTTTACTGTATTCCAAATCCTCGCGGTGCCAGCGCCATTGACGACGACTCCTTCGCAGCGTTCAAGGAGTCCCGCCTCCAAGCGGTCTCGCAGCGGCCTCAGACGTTTCGCATCGGTCTCCATCCTTGTCAGCGCCAGTTTGGCTGCGGCAGCCATGCCCACAATGGCTGCTGGGTTTTCAGTCCCCGGGCGCCGCTGGCCTTCTTGAGTGCCGCCCTGCTGCACTGCGGTTAATCCGATGCCGCCTCTCAGAAAGAGAAGGCCCGCGCCTTTTGGGCCATAAAACTTGTGTGCGGCTAGGGTGAATGCGTCGAAAAGACCAGTCTCAATGGGCTCCTTACCAAAAGATTGGACAGCATCGCAATGGAACAAAACGCCAGCCTGACGGCACAAGGCGCTAATTTCGCGGATGGGCTGAAGCACGCCTGTTTCGTTGTTGGCGCTCATGACAGAGACCAGCGTGGTGTCTGCCTTTAGAGCGCTCTTGAGCGCTTCTAAATCCAAGACCCCAGTTAGTGCCACTGGGAGCCTAGTCACTGAGAAATTTTCGTATTTTTCGAGGTAATCGAAGGCGTTGAGAACGGCGTGGTGTTCTGTCTGGCAGGTGATGAGGTGCCGTCCTTTTGAAGTATGAGAGCGGGCAAGACCAAGGATCGCGAGGTTGTCTGCTTCGGTACCTCCAGAAGTAAAGATGAGCTCGTGCGACTTCGTGTGGAGCAGGGCGGCTAAATCATCTCGGGCGGAATCAATGAGAGCACGGGTTTGTCTGCCTGCATAATGGCTGGAGGACGGGTTGCCGTAATGTTGTTTGAGGCTGGGAAGCATGGCCTCCAAAACCTCAGGGTCCAGCGGCGTGGTTGCGTTGGCGTCGAGATAGATCATGCGTTGGTGTTGCATAAGCGGAGGCCCCAGCTCCGCCTTGACGTTTTTCGAGTCGCCAGGCTCCGGCTGAGCTGGGGCTCTGCCCTTTAAGGTGGCCGCCTCTACTGGCAGGACTCGCAAGTGCCACCGTTGCGCATGGCCTCGAGTGAGCAAGCCGCTGCCCGTTCTGCCTCGGACTGTTGCACGGGCACGCGTACGTCACGGCTGGCACTGTCGAGGGCGCTCTTGTTGATGGTACGCAGATAGTAGGTGGTCTTGAGACCGCGTTCCCAAGCCTCACGATACATGAAGCTCGCGGCGCGCGCATCGGCTTCTGCGAGCCACAGGTTGGTGCTTTGGGCCTGGTCGATCCACTTTTGGCGGACGGCTGCGCATTGCAGAATCCAGGTGGGAGCTACCTCAAACGCCGTTTTGTATAAGCGCCTGATTTCGGCTGGGATACGGTCAATCATCTGCACCGAGCCGTCAAAATACTTGAGGTCGGCGAGCATGTTTTCGTCCCAAAGGCCGAGTTCTTGTAGGTCGCGTTGCAGGAGGTCGTTCGTACGTACAAACTCACCAGAGAGGTTGGACTTCGTGTGGATGTGTTTGTAGGTGGGCTCGATACAAGGCGTGCAGCCGATAATGTTCGAGATCGTCGCTGTGGGAGCGATGGCTAAGCAGTTGGAATTCCGCATGCCATTCTTGGCGATGAGCGCACGGAGCTCTTCCCAAGGCATCCGTTGTTTGCGATCCACTGAGATTTCAACGCCGCGTTCTTTTTCCAGAAGCTCCAGAGTGTCTAGCGGCAGCATTCCGCGATCCCATTTGGAACCTGAATAGCTGGAGTACCGGCCCCGTTCGGCGGCTAGTTTGGAGGACGCCGTGTAAGCATAGTATGCCACGGCTTCCATGATTTCGTCGTTGAAATCCACCGCCTCTGGCGTGTCGAAGGGGACGCGCTTTGTGTAGAGGACATCCTGAAGACCCATGACACCGAGTCCGACGGGCCGATGGCGCATGTTGGCGCGCTCGGCGGCTGGGACCGGGTAGAAGTTGATGTCGATCACGTTATCGAGCATCCGCATCAGCAGTTCCACTGTTTGGCGCAGCTTGGGGTGGTCAATGGCACCATCCGGGGTGAGGTGCGCTAGGAGGTTCACCGATGCCAAGTTGCACACGGCCACTTCCTCAGAGGAAGTGTTTAACGTGATCTCGGTACACAAGTTGGAGTTGTGAATGACTCCGGCGTGGTCTTGAGGAGAACGCACATTGCATGGGTCCTTGAACGTGATCCATGGGTGTCCAGTTTCAAACAACGTCTCTAGCATCCGCTTCCATAACTGGAGGACGCGAATCTTCCGGCCAAAGATTTTACCTTCCTCCGCCATGCGCTCGTACTCGGTGTAGCGACGCTCAAAAGCAGCGCCATGGAGCTCGGGGAGATCAGCGACTTCGTTTGTGCGGAACAGTGTCCAATGGGCTTCGCGGGATAAACGGCCATCGGAGATGTCCTTGAGGCGTTTCATGAACAGGTCTGGAATCCAGTGGGCCGTGTTCATGTTGTGAGTGCGCCGTCGCTCGTCGCCAGTTTCCTTGCGCAGATCCAGGAAGTCCTCAATGTCTGCGTGCCAGAGCTCTAAGTAGCTACAAAGGGCCCCGGGTCGTTTTCCCCCCTGATTGACGGCAATCGCAATGTCATTGGAGACCTTTAAGAAAGGAACAACACCGCTGGATTCGCCGTTGGTCCCGTGAATGTGCGCTCCTGTGCCGCGCACTGCCGTCCAAGAGCAGCCGAGTCCGCCAGCCCATTTCGAGAGGTGCGCGAAGCGGTTCCAAGTCTCGGTGATTTCCTCAATAGAATCTCCACAATAGAGCAAATAACAGCTCGAGAGCTGACTCTTAAGCGTGCCCGAGTTAAACAGTGTGGGAGTCGAAGAACAGGCACGGCGCGTCTTATAGAGCGAATAAAAGTCTGCAGCGCGCGTTTCCTTGTCCGTCTCCAGAAGAGCCAATCCCATGGCGACGCGCATCCAGAAGACCTGGGGGGCTTCGAGGCGGCGCTTTTCACCGGTCGTGGTGTCCCTGCGGTTGATGAGATAACGATCGTACAGAGTTTGGATACCGAGGAAATCGAACTGGAGATCGGCGAACGGATCTAGTGCGTCGGCGAGTTTGCGGAGGTCGAATTGGCCAAGGCGCGGATCGAGTCGACCGAGTTCGATGCCGAGCGGGATGTAGGCGAGGAAAGACTTGCGGTGGGCGTCTTTGAGGGCTTGAGGGCCGTCGGCGATACGCCAAGGCAGGGTTTCCTCGTAAATGTAGGTCAGCAGGATGCGGCCTGCAACAAAACGGGAGTCTGCCTCGGTTTCTAGGAGTCCCTTGGCGTTGAGGATGATCGTGTCCCGGCGCTCGCTCGCAGAGAGAGACATCGAGGTGGAACGCAGCAGTCGGCTGATGATCTCGCTCTCGGAGATTTCCAGCTTTAGTCCGATCAGGGCAAACGAAACCCGCGCACGGATGTCCGTGAGTTGCTCATGGGTGGCAAGTTCGAGCTGCTCGGTTTCTTCTTGGTAAGACTGCTGGTAGGCCAGTTCACGGAGGGCAGCGCGGCGCGCCCTATACTTTCCATAGGCCAAAGCCACGCGGTGGTGGCCCAAGTCCATGAGGCTTTCCTCCACCATGTCCTGGAGTTGTTCGATGTGAACAAACAACGGGCTTTCCCGACGCACTTTGAACTCAATTTCAGCTCGTACTTGGCGGCCGATCGCTTCGTCGGCTTGCGTGGAGGCGCAGGCGGCGGCCACGGCCCTTTCAATCTTGTGTCCCAGCCAGGGTACGATGTGCGGCTTCTTTTGGAGCGACTGCGGGGTATCGCGCCGGATTACTCTGGGGAAATCAGCCGACTCCGGTGGAATCGCTGCCAAGGGTGTGTTTAACTGCTCGGATTCGAGAGCGAAAGTCTGAGACATGCGAAAGGTGCTAAATGGATAGATAAAAGAGGCGCGACTGAGTCAGCGTTCGCGCAAGAGACGGAAAATCGCCTGAACGGAGAAAGCCGTTCAGGCGTGAATTCCAGGTCAACGATTGCATCGTTGCGGCGACACCGAGGTCCTCAGATCAGGTCGTCTTCGTTGGAGTTACGAACGCTGCCGCTGGTCTGGTATTCGGTGACCCGAGTTTCAAAGAAGTTTTTCTCTTTTTTGAGGAAGATCACTTCGTCTAGCCAGCCGAAGGGGTTTGTGCGGACTTTGTAGAGGGTGGGCAGGCCCAACCCGGCCAGGCGACGGTCAGCATTGTACTCTACGTAATCCAGGAACTCTTGCTGGCGCATCCCGACGATGTCTTCGGGCAGGCAGTCGGAGACGAACTCTTGTTCCAGTTCCACGCCTTCCCGCATGAAGTCGGTGAGTTCCTGCCGGAACTCCGAGGTCCAGATGTCGGGGTTTTCGTTGATCAACTCAGTCAGGATGTAGCGGCCGAGGGCGATGTGGTTGGACTCGTCGCGCAGCGTGTACTGAAACATCTGGCCGATGCCCGTCATTTTGTTTTGGCGGTGCAAGGAAAGGACCATGGCGAAGAGCGCGTAAAACTGGGTGCCTTCCATCACCTGGGTGATCGCAAATAAAGCTTTCGCAAAGCGCTGCTTGTTCGCGGTCTGAGTCAGATCGATACCCATCTTCATCTCGGGCATGTGCCGAGTGATGAACTCGTTCTTTTTGCGAATGGAAGGAATGTCTTGGAACTTTGCGGTGACCTCGTCCAAGTCGATGTTCAAACTCCCGATGATGTGCAGCAGGGAGTCCATGTGAATGGACTCCTCGGCAATGTGCCGGAGTGAGGCATGCTTGAGTTCAGCTGCGGTTAGGTTGTCCTCAATGACATGCAGCACGGAGTCGCCCACAATGCCTTCGGCTGCCGAGAAATAGCCGATGCCCATTTCGATGATCCACCGTTCCTTGGCCGAGAGTGTGTTGGTGTTCCACTGGTGAGCGTCCTTGGACATGTCGATAACGTCCGGCTCCCAGTGGTTGGCTTTCATCTGTTTGTAGATGCGGTAAGCCTCGTGGTACTTGAGCGGAAGCACGTTGAGCTCCGCCGAACGGTGCCCATTGATGACTTTCTTTCCAGCCAGACGCTCGCGGGCCTTGGTTTTATTTAGGCGGAAGGTCTTGTTGCGAAACTGGTACACAACCACATCCCCCTCTTCGCGGGCGGATACATCGCCTTGAATGCTGGTGAAGTTGAGGGGATCCGAGGGCGTTGCGTCGGGTTCAACGGGATCGATAAGTGCGGAGCTCATGGGATTGGAGAGATTGGAAGGTGAAGTCTGCGGCAGGGTCGGGCGAACGTCCTGAGGTACTGCTGGTTTGGAGATGGAGTGAAAACCGTGAAGGGAAAGTAAGAGCAAAAGTGAGAGAATTCCGTGCGGCGACTCCCTTCGGAGCCGCGGCGTGCTGCAAATCCATGGCGCTCATGACTTCAATTCGAGGTGTCTTGCAGAGCATCCTAGGAAGGTGCTTAAAATCAGCGCCAACCACAATTAGTGGGGGGCATTGCAAGCACGGCCTCCAAATGTGGGGGTGTTAGCGTGTAAAATCAAGGCGAGGTCAGCCAAAGTGCGGTATTTTTTTTGGTGGAATAAACGCGAAGTTGGCACGCGAATTGGAGCCTTGACGTATTGTCGAAGGCATCGTGCAGGAAAGCTTCGTGAGTGTTGCCGTGGCCGCCTCTGCCCCCTACACTCACCCCTCCCTGCTCAGTCCGCACTCCCCTCTTTTTTCATGAATTGGCTCCGTAAGCTCTTTCAGTTCCGCGAACAATCCCAAGGCGATGTCGCCAAGCCCTTCCTCGATCACCTCGAGGATTTGCGGTGGACGATTGTCAAAATGGCCACCTCCCTCGCGATCGCAATGTTTGCGGCGTTCTTCTTTGTGAAGGACATCTCACGGATCGTGCGCAAGCCTTTGGAGGCGATCCAGGGGAACGAACCGCTCATCACGCTCGGCGTGACTGACGCGTTCATGATTTCGCTGCAGCTAGCCTTTTACGCGGGTATTGTGCTCAGTTTCCCGTTTCTGCTCTACTTCCTCGCCGAGTTCGTTCTCCCGGCCCTCACTACCAAGGAACGGCGCATTTTGCTGCCGGCCATCAGCGCTGGGTTCGTGTTGTTTGGGGCAGGGGCGGTCATCAGTTACCGTTACGTGCTCCCAACCACGCTCATGTGGTTCAGCGACTACGCAAAGACCATGGGAATGGACCCTCGCTGGCAGGCTCGCGACTACTTTGGATTTGTGACTCACTTGACTATTGCGTGCGGACTTTTGTGCGAGTTGCCGGTGGGTGT
>CAIWVL010000108.1 GCA_903916085.1 uncultured Spartobacteria bacterium | reverse complement strand
TCAGCATCATCGGTGGCGTCAGAGTTTGCAATCAGTCTGCCAGAGGCGCTCCCAGGGCGGCGCTGATTTAAAAACAACAGATTCGTCGTATGTGGCCGTACTGGGTAATGATAGGCATTACGCGCAACAACGTCGGATCAGCTCGTTTCCGAAGCCCTAACGGAGCGCACCATGGCAGCCTAGGGCAACGCCCTAGGTTTTGGATGAAAAAATCCACAGCCCTGAAGGGGCGTCTTGAATCGTGGCATGTTTTGGGGCGTCCTTAACATGGCTGATTTCATCTGATCGGTAATCCTAGGGCGTTGCCCTAGTAGGCTGTTCGGGCTAGAAAGTCGGATCTCCTGCGGACATTTTTGGAATGAATCCTTAATGATCGCGGGACGCTTCCGAAGCCCCCGCGAGGGGGCTAAGAAATTAGCCGGTGGTGATGCGAGGAACGAGCTGAACCACCGGTGATGTCCAAACGAAGGTCTGCGCGCCGGAGGTGCGCGAGAAACCCCTCACATAGAACTCGAGCCGCGTGGGTTGCGGATGTTTCTCGCACTCCTGCCGGAGCGCAATCCGTTTGGTACGGTATTCCGGTGGTTCCAGTCGCTCCGCTCCTATCACCACCGGCTAATCTCTTCCGAAGCCTCCGGCTCGGTTGCCGACTTGGATCTTCTATTAAATCCGAACAATTTCACCGAACAGCCTACTAAGCTGTCATAACTCGCCCCCCTTGTGGCTCATTAGGTTCGCATCGCATACATCACGTACTGCCGTACTGCCTACTAATACCTAGTACACAAAGAAATGTCACATAGACAACGGCCTGCAAAGCCAGACACCGGCCGGTGAGGCAGAGCATCCCCAACCAACAGAGCGCGCTTGCTGTTTTGACACGACAAGTTTACTTAGTTGTGCCGATGAAAAAGGTCGAAGCCATTATCAAGCCCTTCAAGATGGAGGACGTCAAAGAAGCCCTGCTGGAGTCGGGTATCGAGGGAATGACAGTTACTGAGGTGAAAGGGTTCGGACGCCAGAAGGGCCACACCGAAATCTACCGTGGCAGCGAGTACACGGTGGACTTTCTCCCTAAAGTAAAGTTTGAAGTGGTTGTGCCTGAAGCATCTGTGGCGACTGTTGTGCAAGCAATCATCAAGGCTGCGCGCACTGGCAAAATCGGCGATGGCAAAGTGTTCGTGCTGCCAGTGGAAGACGCTATCCGTATTCGCACCGAAGAACGGGGCACCGCCGCTCTCTAACCCGAGTATTCCGGTGGGCGCAGTGGAATTTTAGCCACCACTACCGGAAGACCTGTGCACACGCAAAATTGATGGACCTGCCGCTCTGGGCCAACGCCGTTATTTTGGGAGTGATTGAGGGACTCACCGAGTTTCTCCCAGTCTCCTCCACCGGGCATCTGCTCATTGCTGAAAACTGGCTTCCTAGGCAGAGCGACCTTTTCAACGTCGTGATCCAGTCCGGCGCTGTACTCGCAGTGCTTCCCCTTTTTCGGGAAAGAATCGCCCAACTCTTGCGTTGGCGCGAACCGGCCAGCCAGAAGCTCTGGGCACTCATTTTCGCCGCCTTTGGCATTACTGCAGTCGGCGGTTTGTTGCTGGAGAAGTTGCACTTCCGTCTCCCTGAGGCGATCCGTCCTGTCGCTTGGGCGCTGATCATCGGTGGGATTATTTTTCTTTTGGTAGAGCGGCTTTTGGAGAAAAAGAAGCTGGCCGCCGAGCACTCGTGGTTTTCGGCGATTGTGGTGGGCTTTTCGCAGTTAATCGCAGCGATTTTCCCAGGTGCTTCGCGCTCGGGGACCACCATCATGGCCTCCATGCTGACGGGCACCTCACGCGTCACTGCGACGGAATTTTCGTTTCTCGTAGGCATTCCAACCCTACTCGCAGCCAGCGGCCTCAAAATCCTCAAGGAACTCCGACACGGTACCAATGAGAACTGGTCCATGCTGCTACTCGCAACTTTAGTGGCTGGTGTTGTTTCGTTTGTCACTGTCAAATGGCTACTCCGGTTCGTTCAAACCCATTCCTTTGCGGGCTTTGGCGTCTACCGGATTATCGTGGGTGTGGCGCTGCTCGTTTTCCTTTAGCCCCTCCGCACTGGTGAAACTTTCCGAACTGCAAGCCACGCTCGACGAGCTGGACGCCACGCCCACACGCAGCCTTGGGCAGAACTTTCTACACGACCGCAATCTCGCAGAGTGGATTGTATCCCGACTGGAAATCGCCCAGGGCGAACGCTGGCTGGAAATTGGTCCGGGGTTAGGTGCCCTGACGAGTATCGCTAGTGAGCAGTCTGAAAACGGGGTGCTCATTGAGAAAGACGACCGCCTCATTGAGTTCCTCAGAGGTCGTTATCCACAGCTCGAAGTCGTGCACGGTGACGCTTGCCGCTTTGACACGCGCGACCTGATGGCGGGCGGTCCACTCAAAGTTTTGGGTAACTTGCCCTACTACGTTTCGAGCCAAATTCTTTTCAACTTCACCTCCGACGCCTCGCCTGCGACCGCTCTGCTATTTACTCTACAAAAGGAACTTGCAGAACGTATTGCAGCCGGACCCGGAGGCAAAGAGTACGGTGCCCCCACCGTGCTCATCGGCCGACGTTGGCGCGTAGAAATGCTTCGCACACTGCCGCCCTCGGTATTCCTGCCCGTGCCCAAGGTAGACTCCGCCGTTGTGCTGTTGACACCCCGCCCGGCAGGCGAGCTAACGCCTTGCGATGGAGCACGTTTTACGACGCTTGTGAAATTGGGGTTCAGTCAGCGCCGTAAACAGCTCG
Organism: uncultured Spartobacteria bacterium; assembly: GCA_903916085.1. Classification (GTDB taxonomy): domain Bacteria; phylum Verrucomicrobiota; class Verrucomicrobiia; order Chthoniobacterales; family Chthoniobacteraceae; genus Chth-196. The sequence continues at coordinate 35,711 of CAIWVL010000108.1, read as the reverse complement.
GCAAACTGCTTGCACCGGCTCTCCCGCAGTGGGCGCAAGCTGCAGAGGCTATTGGAATTCCCGTCACGTCACGCGCAGAGGCGCTGTCCCTGGAACAGTGGTGCAAACTTGCCGCGTGGAAGCCAGATACCGGCGAGACAGATCCGTCATCAAACGCACAGGACGTTCACGGCGAGATTTTTGATGTGGTTGACGAGCACGACAACGTTACCGGCCAAGCCTCTCGCTTCGAGGTACATCAACAGCATTTGCGGCATCGGGCGATTCACATTTTTGTCCTCAACAAACACGGAGAACTTTTTTTGCAAAAACGTTCTCAGTGGAAGGACGTGTGCCCGCAGCTCTGGGATTCCAGCGCAGCCGGGCATGTGAACGCCGGTCGGGGTTACGACGAAACGGCCGCTCGCGAGCTTGAGGAGGAACTCGGCGTGAGTGCCTCGGTTCAACCTGTGACTCGCATTGCACCTTGCGTGGAAACAGGATTCGAGTTCGTCGGCTTGTATCAGGCTCAGCACGATGGACCGTTCCATCTGCCACCCGCAGAAATCGAATGTGGCGAATGGTTTACCACTGCCCAAGTGGCAGAGTGGACAGCAGCGCGCCCCTCCGATTTTGCCCCAGGCTTTCTGAAGTGCTGGCAGATTTGGAACACCACGCGGCGAGACTGAGCCTGCAGTTCTGGTTGTCTTCTGCTGTCTCACCGTAGAAATTAAAGCCGTTGTTTTCCATCATCCCCAGCTTCATGAAACGTTCTCTGCTTCTCCCCACTGCGGCCCTGGTCCTGACCCTCTCGGCATTTTCCAACGCAGCCGAGCCCAACACGATCACTCCCGAAGAAAAGGCCGCTGGCTGGCAGTTGCTTTTCGACGGCAATTCTATCGACGGGTGGGTGGGTCTTGGCACCACCTCTTTTCCAGCCGCGGGCTGGTCGGTCAAAGAGGGGAGCCTCCATCACGAAAAGGGCGGTGGCGACATTGTAACGGCCAAGAACTATCTCAATTTTGAGCTGATATGGGACTGGAAAATTTCGGAAGTCGGCAACAGCGGGGTAAAATACAACCTGCCGAATCCGGCGAAGGGCGTGGGATTTGAATACCAGATGCTTGATGATGCACGGCATGCCGACGCCAGTCGCGGCCTCTCCCACCAGACGGCAGCCCTATACGACCTCATTGACCCGGCCGCAGATCGCAAAACCAAACCTGCTGGTGAATGGAATACGAGCCGCCTACTTGTCAAAGGCGCGCACGTCGAGCAGTGGCTCAATGGCTCGTTAGCCCTCACTTTTGAAATTGGCAGTCCCGAAATGCAGGAGCGCATTGCCAAGAGCAAGTACGCTAAGGTGAAAGACTTCGGCGTAAAGATCGCCTCTCCCATCCTGCTACAAGATCACGGCGATGTGGTGGACTTCCGCAGCATGAAACTGCGCGAGCTTGGCGAGAAATAGCCGCGCTGGTTGCGAAGAGCGCCAAAAAGATAGACGCACACTGAATCGCGAAGAGCGCGGAGCTTTTATCATAATCCCATTTTGAATGTGATTTGGTGATTACTCCGAACTCTCCGCGCCTCTGCGTTCCCCCCCTCTACTTAATAGCTGTAACAAATAAGCCGTGGGCTTGCTCCGTCTCGGGAGCGTTCGTTCTGCAAGACCAACAGGCGACGACCTGCAAGGACTGGGATCGTCCACGTTTCGGGAGCCTCAAAAAGGCGTTCCCGTTGAAGGACATCCAGGCGGGTGCCGTTCGGCTTGAAGCGCACGAGTTCGCCGGTCTCGCCCAACGCCAAAACGCCCTGTTCACCGAGATCCACCAAACTCCCACGCCCAAAACGGCCACCAAGATCGTCCCGCCACTTTTCCTCGCCCGTAGCGGCGTCCAGACAGACCAGTTCTGCCAGACGCACGTTTTGTCCGTCGAAGCCGAAGATGAGACCATCGCGGGTCACTGGAGTTCCGAAGTGCGCGCCGAGTTTGACGGTACTCCAAACTTTGGAGAGCGCCCCATCAGCGGAGACCTCGGCAAGCAATCCGCCACTGCCATACGCCTCGGTGGTAAACACTTTGTTTCCATCCACTAAAACAGGAGAGGCCGCGTTCACCGATTCCGCGATTCGCGCTCGGTGAGGCAGTTCTCCCAGCACCTTTCCCGTCTGTGCGTCCACACAAAGAACGCCACCAGTGGGCGGACGACTTTCGCCTCCGAGGAACAAAAACACGGCATCACGCTTGTCAGATCCAGCACCGAGGCGGACCGGGATGGCCGACGCGTAGCCTGCGCCCCACGCGTGTTTGGTGGTCCACAAGGTGTCGCCCGTAGCGGCATCTAGAGCCACAGCACAGCGATCCTCTGTTCCGCCGACTGGTACGATCACGCGCCCATTCAGGACGAGAGGCGTGGAGCCATGCCCGAAGAAGTTGTCCTGCATGGCGAAATCGGTGCCCAGATCGCGCTTCCAAAGCACCTCGCCAGTTTGTAACGCAATGCAGTGGAGAAGACCCGTAATACCGAACACCCAGACACGGTCACCATCCACCACCGGGCTCGTACGCGAGCCGTCCCCGGAGCCGTACCGATCCCGGTAAGGCGCAGCGTAAGCCATGTGCCACAGCAGTTTACCGGAACGCAAATCCAAACAATCGAGAACTTCCTCCGTCCCTGCGCGGTGGAAAAGCACCACCCGATTTCCGATGACAGCAGGGCACGCCCAACCTTTTCCCTTGGGGAAATCCCATTCCCGCTTGAGGCCGGACTCCGGCCAAAACCCTGCGACATCAGCGGGAGCCGCTTTACAGTCGTGGTTAGGGCCGAGAAAACGGGGCCAATCCGCTGCCTGCGTGGCACCTGCAGCAAGGCTCAGCCCAAGCAGGGCAATGCGCAGACCGTTCACAGGCGTGCGGGGGACGCTCATACCAGTGCGGGTTCGACGGCGGCAACGGGAGCTGGGGCACGACCGTGGGCGAGCGGTTCGGGGACTTGCGCGAACTCTGCGACGCAGGCGAACAGGTCGCTGAAATCTTTCCCGTCCACATCGCCGATGAGGCAGTCCGTCAGCTTGCCACGGATTTGAGGGTACTTGCGGAGCATGTCGGCGAAGCTGAAGTTTTGATCGTAAAAGGCGTACACCAAGGCCCGCATGTTCTCGATGGACTGGCATAGGCGCTCCCCGTATTCCGTGAAGAAGGAACCACTTACAGTACCCGCAGTGAGGGCGGCATCGACAGCGTTTGCGGCCATTTCACCACTCTTGAGGGCTAGAAAAACGCCGCTGGAAAACACGGGATCCAGAAACGCGAAGGCATCCCCGGCGAGGACGAGTCCGTCGCTTGCGCAGGATTTGGAGCGGTAGGAATACTCACCCGTCACCCAGTACTCGCCTGTTTGCTCGGAACCGGAGAGGTACTCGCGAATCCAGGCGTTGTTTTCGACCTCGCGCCGCATGATCTCGGCGGGATCCTTGGAGCCGGAGAAGAGGTAATCGCGCTCGGCCACGATGCCGACGCTCACGATGTCATTGCGCAACGGGATGTACCAAAACCAGCCGCGTTGAGGAACATAGGCCACGGTGGTGTTGCCCTCATCGATGCCGGGATCGCGACGGGCACCCTTGTAGAGCGTCCAGATGGCGATTTTGTTGAGCTTGGGATCGCGCACACGCCAGCCTTCCTTGATCGTGGCAACCTGTTCACGGCCAGAACAATCCACCGTGACGGGGGCAAACGCCTCGAACCGCACTCCATCCGGTCCGGTCGCCTCGACGCCGATGACCGTGCCCGAGTCGTTCTTGAGCACGCGCTCAACCCGGGTGCGCTCATGGACCTCGACGCCTTTTTTACGAGCGTTGCCCAAGAGCATTAGATCGAACTCAGAACGCTCTACCTGCCAGGTGTTTGCAGCAGGATGGTCGAAGTGCTGAAAGAAGTAAAAGGGCTGTGAACGTTTCCCCTCCGGAGTCACAAACTGGACGCTGTGTTTTCGGGTGAACGCAATGCGGTCCATTTCCTCGAGCACGCCCAAGGCAGAGAGCGTGAACCAACAGAAGGGCATCAACGATTCCCCAACGTGGTAGCGAGGGAACTGCTCTTTCTCCAACAAAAGGACACTGCGTCCCTTCGCGGCCAAAAGAGCGGATGCGGTTGAGCCCGAGGGGCCACCGCCAATAACGATCACATCGTACTGATTTTTTTGAGGCATACGCTGGGGTGCCGAGTTGGCTTTTAGGGTTTAGACCGAGGTTCTGGGGAGCGAAAAAACTGCAAAGAAAAGTGAATCGCGTGAACAGAAATTACTTCAAGAGAGTCATTTACGAGCCTTCACAGGAAAGCACTGGGGCACGTTCGACGGCATTCACTGCGGGCGTAGAGAGAGGGAGCACCTCCACGATCCGAGCGAGAAGATCGCCCGCTTCCGTGCGCAACACATTGCAACGCCCATAAAGAGCAGCATCTGGGGGCGCGTCTAAAAGTTCAAACAACTCCGCTCCGCAGGTGACGCGGAAATAGGCCTGCGGTTCGCTCCGATAACGCATTCCGGAAGAATTGAGCAGGCCACCGAGAGGAATTTTGCCCTCGAGGATCTGAGCACGCACTGCGGGGTCGAAAGCTTCCAGAAAAATCTCAATCGCGCCGTATTCGACGGCTTGATCGGATTTCGCACAAAGCAGCAGCACTTCGCGAAAGTAAGCCCCTGCCCCGGTGCGTTCAGAGTGCCGAACTTCAAGACGGATGTGGGTGTTATGAAAGTTCTCCAGCCGAGAAGTCATGTCGCCCCCGTGAACCAGCAATCTGCGCAGGACACTGGGCATTTCCTCAGGAACAACCTCCTCAAAGATAGCATGTTCCGCCAACCGAAAACGGCGCAGCGGAAGCAGCAGTTCTGGGGCGGGCGCACTCATGCGTAACGAGAGTTCTGGTGTTGCGGCAGGAAGAAGGCGTGCAGGAGGGAATCCACCTTCAAAAGCGCCTCGCGAGTGAGCTCGAAAGTATCGCCGCTCCACTTGGCGAGACCGCCTTGTTCCAACTCGCTCCACTGCGGGGCGAAACGGTCCTTAATGTTCACTGCGAACTTCTGCTGGAAGTATTCGGAGGCAACCCGGCCGAGTTTCATCTGGAGGATCAATTCCCGAATCATGCGTTCCTCAGGAGTGGTCGCCATCGCGCGCAAGACGGGCAGTTCGCCACGCCCGACAGTGTCGATGTACTGCTCGATCTCGGTCACATTCTGGAAGTGTACACCGCCAATGTGCGAGAACGCGGACACGCCTGCTCCGATAAGATCAGCCCCCTTCCAGAGCGAATCGCGGTACACAAACTTGGTCCGCTGGGGATCGCGCACGGCAGTGTAACCGCTGGTGACCGTGTACCCGGCCTTTTCCAGTTCGGCGAAAGCGTAGCCGGTCCAAGCGCGTTTGGTGGCCCAGTTGGCAACGGGCGCCACCAGCTTACCCTCAGCCTTCATCTGCTTAAAAATGCCCGTGTTGTAAGGCACTTCCATTTGGTAAATCGTGACGCAATCGGGTTCTAACTCGATGAGTTTGCGGACGTTTTCTCGCCAGTTTTCCTCCGTCTCCTCGACCATGCCCGAGATAAGATCGATGTTGATCTGTGGAAAACCCGCAGCGCGTGCGGCCTTGTAGGCGCGGTGGATTTCATCGGCGCGATGGGCGCGACCGTTGATTTCTAAAATGTGCGAATCAAAATTTTCGACGCCCAAGCTCAGCCGTGTAACGCCCAACTCGCGGATGGCGTGCAGCTTGCCCTCGTTCAAGGTGCCAGGTTCCGCCTCGAAGGTCACCTCCTCGACTTGGTCCCAAGGCAACAACTCCTTCATCCGGTCCGTAAGTGAACGCAATTGGTTGACGCTCAGGTAACTGGGCGTACCTCCACCGAAGTAAACGAAGCGTGGTTTGCGCCCGTTCACGAACGGAGCGGCGGAGTACCGCTCAAGTTCCGCCATGCCGGCGTCAAGGTAGCGCTGGATTTCGCCCGCGCTCCGTTCTGTATAAACGCGGAAGTAACAGAAGTGACAGCGCTTACGACAGAACGGGATGTGAAAGTAGACTCCAAGCGGTGTCTCAGGGGTTGCGGGCTGCGCCAATAGCTCTTCCAAATGTTGAGCCGTACCCTTGTCCCAAAAATGGAAGGGCGGATAATTCGCGACGAAATAGTTTCCCGCCGTTGTCTCCCCGGATTCGGGTGCCTCGGTTTTGTGGTCTGAATGGAGTGCGGTGGTCATGGCGAGGTCGTGGAAATTTTGAGGCCGTGGACAGCTCCATCTTCGGTCCCGATGATGATCCAACCATCCGATACTGCGGGCGAAGCTGCGACTGGCGAGCCGAGGTCGTACACCCAGCGCTCCGCGCCATCAGCGAGGGCGACGCCGTACACCCGCCCATCCATGGAACCGGCGACAACAGTGTCTCCGCACACGACAGGAGAGCTGTCCATTTTGCCGCGAGTCGCAAACTGCCAGAGCCCTTTGCCGGTGCGTCGTTCAATACAGTGCAAACGCTTGTCCCCGCCGCCGATAAGCACGCGATCCGCCGTGACTGCCGCGCTTGAAACATACGGAAATTGCCGTTCCCGGTATTTCCAGAGAACGGCGGCTTCTTTCGGTTCAAGCCCTAGCACGACGTTGCCATAGTGGCCAACATAGGCAGTTCCATCCTCAGCAACAGCCACGGAAGAAGCCACATACGCCTCGGCTTCTATCTGGCGTAACTGCTTACCGTCAGTGCTGCTAACAATGCGCAACATGGAGTCGCAGCCGCCAAAAATCAGTTCGCCGCCGGGGAGAAGTGCGGGTGTTCCGTTGATGTAATTGTCGGTCTGGAGCGTCCACACGACGGCACCTGTCAGGGCGTTTACGCAGTGCAGTTGCGAGTCGTAGCTGCCGACCAGAATCCAGTCCGCTGTGCCGTCGGGACTTTTGCAGGTGTTCGCGCCCCCGATAATTTTGTCGCCGGTGGCGTAGCTCCAAAGTAATTCGCCGGAGTCAGAATCGAGGGCGTAAAGCTTGCCGTCGCTCGAACCCACGAAGAGACGCTTGCCCTGCAAAAGAGGCGTCGCCTCGACGGGCCCCTCAGTCTTGAACGCCCAACGTTCTAGTCCGCGCTCTAGGTCAATGGCATGGACTACGCCGCCTTCGTCCCCAAAAAAGGCTCGGCCCGAGGCGATTGCAGCACCGCCTTTAACGGGTTTGCCAGCTGAAAACGTCCAGACTTCGCGCGGAGCGGAGGCAGCCGACATGGTGGACATGCCATTCAGTTGCGGATTGCCCCGATGCATCGGCCAGTCTGCATGCGCACTAAAAGCGCAGCACAAAAGGGACGTGAAAAAACAGGAAGCAATACGCACCGTATTCACAGAAGCACCTCCGCATAAAGCGCTTCAAAGTCTTCCACAGTAAAAGTCACGGGATTAAAAGAGCCCGTCCACTGGGCAGAAGCTTCCAGCGCCATTGTATGGATTAGTTCTCGTGACGGTGCCCCGAACTCAAACGGGGCGGCTAATCCGGCCTGCTCCAGAATCGCCGCCACCCTTCGCAAAAGCTCTTCCACGGACCCCAATCCAGCTCCCTTCGCGAGTGCGGCATACTCCGCAGCCGCAGCTGGATCAGCCACGTTACGCCGGATAACGCCCGACACCAAACGGCCCACCGCGTGCCCATGGACGACTCCAAAATATGCTGTCAGCGGGTTCGCAGAGGCGTGCGCGCACCCGAGCATCGAGTTCTCAATGGCCGTACCCGCGTAGGCGGCACCGAGAAGCATCTCACCCCGCGCTTCCAGATTTTTGGGATCAGCCAACACACGAGGTAAAGCGTTCAGACACAAGCGGAAAGCTTCTCTTGAGAAGAGCAGCGAAACCGGGGAGCGCTTCTTTGTGACGGCTGTTTCCAGAGCGTGCACGAGAGCGTCCACTCCCGTGCAGGCGGTCACGCGAAACGGCTGGGAAACAGTCAGTTCCGGATCCAGTAGCGCAATTTTCGCCGCAGCCTTAGGATCGCCGCACGCCATTTTCATGTGCGTCACGGGATCGCTGATGAGCGCAAAAGACTGACATTCGCTCCCCGTTCCTGCCGTTGTGGGAATTGCAAGGAGTGGGAGCATCGGCTTCGATGCTTTTCCAATACCCTTGTAATCCGCAATTTCACCGCCGTTAGTGAGCAAGAAATTCGCTCCCTTGGCCGTATCCATTGCGCTGCCGCCGCCCAGCCCCACAAACAGATCGATCTCATGCTCGCGCGCAGCAGCCACACACCGCGCGACGTCGAAAGCATCCGGGTTTTCACGAACACCCTCGAACATACCCACGTGGAGCCCGGCCAGACGCAGCGCCTCAGCCGTACGCGCCGCATGCCCTGCGGCAACGATCCCGGGATCCGTGACCACGAGGACACGGGTGCCCCCGAGTTCGCGAGCCAGCTCGCCTACTCGGGAGAGAACCCCCGCCCCAAACACGACTCGGGTGCGCGGTTGGTAATCGAAAGCGAGCATGGATACAGGGATAGTTAATTAAGCCCGCTCAATGGAGCGGCGTTTGTACAAGAACTCGAACATGTTGCCCTCATGGGGCTGGTCCCAGGAGATCTTCATCGTCGAGATCGGCCCCAAGTTCAACCGCTCAATCAATGGCGAATCTAACAACTCCGAAGTGAAGCCGGGATCCTTGGTGATTGCAGTGACGACCAGCGAGGCGCCGATTTCTTTGAGCATGTCTGCCTGTGGCACCTCCACCACGCTGGCGTAAGGGCAAAGGAATTCGCGATTGGCCAAGGGGTGCTTGAAGGAATCGCACAACACGATCGTGGGCTGAAGGAAAGTGCCTCCCTCGAAAACCACCTTTCGCGCGCCGTGGCGATACTTGGCAGTCACATCTTCGGCACCTGGAGTTTTGAGGCCGTCCTCAATCGCGGCATCGATGTAGTCGGCCATTTTCGGATTGGCGAAGCCCGAAAGCCTGGCGTTTTCATCCTCAGAGCGAAGTGGTTGAATCGGCCCCAACTTCTTGGCAAGTGCATCGGCGATCTCGCGACCATGGCGCGGCACAACAACCGCAGAAGCATTCACGCAGGAGCGTCCGCCATTCTCGGCGATCGAGGCTGCCATTAAATCCACATACTCGGGCCACTGATCAACGCAGTCTTCGCCCAGCAGGATTTTGGAGAAGCCCGGGCCGTGGACCGAGAACTTCGGGTTATCGCGGTATTGAGCGACCGTATTTGCGTCACCGAAAATCAGGGCGCGACCGCACAGGCGCATCACTTCACCAGCACCTTCGTGATCGGTGGGATAGAACCCGAACGCTTCTGGAGGCGCACCTGCGGCGATGAAGGCCTGAATGAGCCGGTAAGGCGTCCAAGGCTCTTCCCGACCGGGCTTGATAATGACTGGCGTTTTCAGTGCGATTGCGGGAAGCCACAACGAGTTGACAGCCGGTGAGTTGCTCGGCATGACGAGGCCCAGTGCCTGTGTAGTCGGATAGTAGCTGACAGCGGCGCCGCTCTGCTCACCGTAACCACGGTCGATGACTTCCAACGGAAGCCCACGAGTGAGGCCGTTGAGAACCGTGCCCACGTGCGTAAGCGCGTAGTGGATCTTGGCCATGTTGCGGCGAACCATGACGTGCGGAAGACCACTTGTACCCGAGAGGGTGCGAACGTATTCGTCAGCAGTCTGCGTATGCCCTTTGTCACCAAGGGGAAGCGTTCCATTTAGGAAAAACTCACCGGCTTTGGCCGAGATCTCAATCAACTGGGCAACGCTAAATTTCTTAAGGGCTGCACGCGCCTCGCCAATGCGCTGGATGTCCTTTTTAAGGATGCCCGCGTTCACTTGGCTAACAACAGCAACTACCTTGCCCGTAGAATGATCCAACACCTCGGTCTTATCGAGGCTTTCATAGGGTTTACCGCGCCGGAGCGCCGGGAGATGGGGAATCGTGTCCATTAGTAAACTCCTTCTACGATTGTCTTTTGCATCGCACCGAAAGGCCGCACTTCGGCGACTCCATCCCAGGCGTACTGGCCGCGAGGACGACGGCGGATGGCTTCGTCGCGTTCGAGGAAGCGGGGCATAAAGAACTCACGGGTCAGCGTGGTAAGTTCGACTCGACCCCAGGCGTCGTAACCGACCGTATTCGCGGTGTGCTCGGGATCCACAACACGCAGAATGGCACGCGGTTGGGGAGCGTAGTACGTGATGGAATACTGATCTTCGGGAGTTAGAGGAACGGAGGCGGCCAGTCCCATAAGCGTGTTGCCGTAAGTGGGATAGAAGCCGATCCGGTTTTCGAGCACTTCTTCGACGATGAACCGTGTGTACTGAGGGAGCATGGTTGTGCCGCCACAGAACACACCCCGGATGCCCGCATCCCAGATGTCGAGGCGTTCCGCGAGGGCTTCGAGGAGCTTCGGCGTCGTGAACAAACCACTCACCTTGCGGTGCTTAAGAATGTTCGCAGCCTGATCCACAACGTGTTCCATGTAGGCCTTGGCCTGATCGAACTGTTTGTTGGTAATGAGACGCTTCACCCAACGCGGATCGAGATCGATGAAGTAACACGAAGAACCGCGCACCTGGGCCAAGTGCTCAATGGCCAAACGCAAACGCCTTGGGCCAGTTGGGCCCATCATCAGCCAGTAGTGGTTCCGAGGAAAATGCTCGTCACTGATCTTCTCGCTGAACTCGCTATAATCGATTTTGTAATCGTCCCAACCGATGCGCTGTTTAGGCATTCCGGTGGTGCCACCTGTTTCGAAGATGTTGAAAGGGCGTCCTGCAAATGCCTTGGGCACCCAGACTTCGGGCTGGAGGTCACGGAGCCATTCGTCCTCAAAATGGGGAAACTTGAGGAGATCGGCCACCGTGTGGATTTCGGTGCGGGGATCCCATCCCGCTTTTGCTGCCCAGTTGAGCCAGAAGGGCGAGCCCGTTTCGGGGCTGAAATGCCACTGGATCGTTTCGCGCAAATGGGCTTCGAGCTGCGCCTGTGCGGCTTCGGAACTTAGTGTGTTCATTGGATTTAAGGGGCAATTAAGCGTTATTTGGAAGAGAGCTGTGCTCCGCTTCTGGGGGAGGTTCAGGAAGGAAAAAACTGAGGATCAAACCGATGACAAACACCGAGGTACCCACGACTCCGGCAGCAAATGCCACCTTGTCGAAGGTCGAGGTGCCGGGCATCAGCGGAGCCAGGATGTTAGTAGTCAGAAAGGCCGCCGAAGTGCCGATCATGCGACCGCCTACATTCGTCGCAAAAGAACCGCCGGTGCCGCGCAAATGCAGCGGGAAGACTTTCGGCAGGAACTCCCCGAAATAGGAAAACTGTGCCACCACCAGCAAGCCGCTGATAGCGATGCCCCAGTTCAAGTTGTCGCCCCCGGTGTGGTACAGTGAAAAATAGGTCAGTGGGATCGCTATCAACCCAGGAAGCAGGAAGATACGAAGGAGCGTGCGGCGGGTCACAGCGAAGATCACGAGGACTGCGAGGATGATTCGGCCCACCAGACCGCCCATCTCCTGCCAAAGCTGAGCCGTGTTCGCGCGAGCCTTGATGGCCTTGTCTGGTGCCTCCTGTTTTTCGCGGTTGTCGCCCAGCTGCTTGAGGAGTTTTTCCCGATCTACGAGACTTTTCTTCGCCTCAGGCGCGGTGGCAGTGAGGGTATCCAGCTCTGCGCCAAGCGCTTTGAAATCCGCATTTAACGCATCAGCACGCTCCTTCTCACCGGCCTTCATAGCGGCGCGGAAAGCGACTCGGTTCTTGGCGCGTTTGGCAGCGAGTTCACGCAAGCCGGGCACCGTTTCATAGGACTGCCGTAGCGCCGGGTCCACTTCGAGGATCGACGTGTTGATGACCTTCGCTTCGTCCTGCAAAGGCTTGAGCGCCACGCGTTGTTCCGCGAGTTCGGGCACGCCCGGGATGACACGCAACGGGGTCAACTGTAGCGCGCCGAAGGCTGCGCCGTACGCGCAAGCGGAAAGCCCAGCAGTCACGAGGGTTGTACGGCGTAACTGGGGCGAGAACAGACCGGCAAGGCTTGGGCGAGACAAGGTACCCGAGGCTCGGCGATCCAACCAGACGCGCGATTCGGGCACAAACGGGAGTAAAAGCGCGATGGGAATGGCGGGGAGAATGCCGGTCATGAGCGCGTAGCGCCAAGAGGCGTGGGCGTTCAAAAAGTCGGGCAATGGGAGAGACGGCAAATCGTTTGCGTGAAGGACAATCCATCCGTTCACTGCCGTGACAAGGATGCCACCGAGAGAGGCGAAGGCTTGTGTAAAACCAAGGGCAAACTCGCGCTGTTTGCGCTCAGCGAAGAGCTCCGCGAGCCATGTAATTGCTGCGATAAACTCAATACAGACCCCCACGAAAGTCAGGCTACGAAAGAAAACAAACGCCGGGAGAGTCGTTGCGAACGCGGCGGCGAAGGGTGAGAAAGCGTACAAGAAAATGCTCAGCGCCATGATCCGCTTGCGCCCGAAGCGGTCGATGAGCCAGCCGCCCATCAGCCCAAACACACCACCACAAAGCGCTGAAATCCACAGCATTCGTCCGGTCCAGTCAGTGACAACGGGGTTATTGGGGGGGAGTCCTAGCAGTTCCGCAATGGCGGGAACGCCCACTAACGGAGTCATCAGGAGCTCGTACGTGTCGAACAGAAACCCGATACTGGCGATGAGGAGGACGAGAAGCCGCGTGCGCGCGTCAATCGTGGAAGAGGGGTTGCTCATGGGAGGGAGAACTCAGGGGAGACGGACTGGCGGAGCTGCCCGCCGCGCGCGTCCGCGGATTTGGCGGAAGGCGCGGCGAGCTGCATCGCTAGGGTTTCGGCTAAGGCTTAGGCGCTGTTTCGAGCGGTTTGGCCCCCTGCCCTACTGCAAACAGGTGGGTCTGTGAGGCTACGTACATGACACCATTGGCGACGATTGGTGTAGAGAGAATCGGCGCCCCGAAGTTGCTCTGACTCAGGATTTTCTTCTCTTTGTTCGAAGCGAACACCACGAAGTCCCCATCTTCATTACCAACGTACACCTTGCCGTCTGCTACCAAGGTAGACCCCCACATGTGGGCCTGCATGTCGTGTACCCAGTTGAGCTTGCCCGTTTCAGCGTCCAGACAGTGTACGAACCCAGAGAAGTCTGCGATGAAGAGCAATCCGTTCGCGGGATCAATCGACACCGTGGAGATGGAACGCTTGATGCCTTTGTAGTCCCAAATCAGGGCGGACGCCGTGACGTCCCCTTCCTTGCTCGGGTCAATACACAGGAGACGACCAACCCCTTCCCCGTGCTCAGGATCCTGTCCTACAGCAACATACACCCGGTCCTTGTAAAACACGGGCGTGGCATTCACCTCACTGGGTCCCTCGGCCGCTGGATACTTGATCGCCTTGCCGTTCTTGTCCTTCTTGTACTCAGGCGGGACGCAATCAAACCACCAGATCTTCTTTAGCAGGTTCGTGTCGCCTTCCTTAACAGGAGTCGTGTCCAAAGCGTACAGCACGCCGTCGCCACCACCAAAGAACACCTGCTTCTTGCCCTTCACCACTCCGATCGAAGGCGAAGTCCATTGGCCGTGAAAAATTCGGGAACCCACACCTGCATTGTCTTCGCCAATGAGTTCGCCGGTTTTTTTATCGAGAGCGATAAAGGAAGGCGACTGGGGTGAAGGAATGTTAACGTGCGTCCAATCCTGACCGTTGGAAGTGCAGACGAAGATTTTATCGCCATCGATGATGACGGAACAGTTGGAGGCGTTGTGCGGGAACACGCCGAGTTCGTCCATCATGTCGTATTTCCAGATAATATCAGCATCCGTGGGAAGCACTTCGACCTTGGGCTTACCGGGGCCGACCATATACTGGCCTTCATCAGTGAAAGGGCCTTGGTTGCCATTGGCTTGGCCGTGCAAATCGAGACACAGCACTTCGCAGCGGCTCGTCACGACATACACGCGGTCTCCCTCGACGCAGGGTGAGGAGAGCAACCCGAGGTACTCCCAATCGTTTACCTTACCCGAGGCGAGCTTGGGGACCGTCAACTGCCACAAAAGCGAGCCATCTGATTCTTTGAGGGCGTAAAGAACCGACTTGTCGTCCTTGAATCGGGGATCGCGGGGCGAGGCATTGTTCGTGCCCACAAGGACAACACCCTGAGCCACAACAGGGTTGCCGTACGACTGTGAACCCAACTTTGCGATCCACTTCACATTTTTGGTAGTGTCGAGGTCGATTTCCTCGGAGTTCGGTTTAAACTTTCCAGGCTGGAGCGAGTCGGGCAACCCCTTGGCATCCGAGTACATGTTACGACCTGGATCTTTGCCACCCCATTGGGGCCAGTCTTGGGCACAGGCGCTAAAGGTGGTCAGGGCGCCACACATCAAGGTGCCACCCAGAGGCAATAGAGAACGAAGGGAGGAATACATACGTTTGGGAATTAGGGCTTTGCGGTAGTGTTGGGAAGCACGGCAATGTTATCGATCCAAGCCCGCTGTTCCTGTGGGGTGAAGGCAAACAGACCGGGGGCGCCCTCGGGATGGGCGTGTTTGTGAGTGACCTCGATCGTCCAGGCGGCGGGCTCTTCGTCGCCTTTCTTCCACGCCTTGGCGCGTACCAGTCCCGAACCGTCCGGCGCGATGTCCACGCGGCTTTTTAGGTTGTACCACTGGTTGGGAACCCACGCAAAGGGCACGGATTCACGCAAACGCTCCTGATTGGAGCTGACTTCGAGCTGCTGCGAGTTGCCCTTGAGCACGATCAAGTAGCGCTGGTTAATGTGACCGATCTCACTCATCTTGCGCTTATTACCTTCGGAAAGGACTTCCATCGCGACCGTGTAGTCCTTGGAGCCCGGGTGCCCTATAAAAATCTGACCGCGCTGGAACAGCTTGTTCTCAATAGTCTTGCAAAGCGCCTTCGTGCCGCCTTCGCCGGGCGCCTGGCGCACCTCAAAACGGAACCGCGCTGCATTCCACGCGAGCGGCGGGTAGGCGAACGGAGTGGATGGCTCCAGCGTATTGGGCACGGCGGGACCAGGAGGATGATCCGTGGTCAGGGAAAGTTCCATCTGCTCGAAGTCGAGTTTGAGAGGGAGATCTGGGAGAACCCGGGCGCGCATGGTGCCCTTGACATCGCCCAAAGTTGCCTGGTAGGCACCCGCACTTGCGACAGGAGCGGCGTCGGCTACGAGCTGTCCTGTGGCATCAAAAGCGCCCTTCATCTGCGCCTTAACCAGAGCGGTTGGAGGAACATAGCTCTCGAACTTCACTTGGGACAAATCTACGTTTTCCTGAACCGTAAAGCCCTTTGCATCGAGCGCGCGCACGCGTACCTTGTGCCCCTCACTGGGTTTCAGCAGCATTTCGCTTGGAATAATTTGCAGACGCGCTGCGGGACCTGTTTCCATCTTGGGCCAAACGTCGTCGCTGCGCACCAAAGCAGCACTCGGGTTGTTGCCCTTCTTGCCAAAGCAGTAAAGCTTGCGGTCAGTCTGCACGTAGAGCTTGCCGTTGTAAGCGATGGGCGACCCGTAGCAGCGCCCGTCTAAAACGGTACGCGAGAGAATCTGAGCGTCGTTATCGCCCGGTTTGAGGATGAGCAACTCGCCGTTGCCACCTGTGTCGCCCTCGCTACCAGCTTTTCCTGATGCGGTAGCGTCCGCGATGTACATGGCGACGTAGAGTTTGCCATCACCATACAGTGGCGAACTTTGGCGCTGCTCAGCCGCCAACTTCTTCTTCCAAAGAACCTTGCCCGTTTCTATTTCCATGGCGCCGAGTTCACCGGTGCCAGTGACCTCATACATACGATCGCCCACAATAACCGGAGAACTGGCGAGACTACCGAGAGAGTTACGCCACTGCTCAATCTCCTTGGGCTCAAATACCTGCGGCTTTCCTGGCTCAGGCGGCTTACTCCCGAGAGGGAGCTTGAACATAGCCGTACGCCCCACTTCGCTGGAATCCAAGTTCTCGGATTCGTGCACCACCACGAGGCTGTCCTTGTAGCGCACAATCGCGGCATTGATACCGCCCTTGGCACCCGCCTTGGCCGCTGGGAACCGAAAGATGGGGTCACCAGTCCGAGCATTGATGCCAACCACGGTGGAGTCACCGCCAGCAGAGATCAGAGCGCGCTGACCATCCATCCAAGTCAGCAAAGGCTGGGAGAAGGTGTTATCCTGGGGACGTTCGCCTGGGGCACTGGTCCAGACGAGTTCGCCAGTACGCTTGTCGTAAGCGTAGAAGCGGTCGCCTGCGGGCCCACTGGCACCCCAGTTGGAGGTGATCCCGCGCGTGATGACCAGTTCGTGGTCGATACGAGGCGAGGCTGTGCGGGAATTGGGGAAGGTCAACCTGCCGAACTCCTCCATGAGCGAATGCTGCCAAAGAAGTTTTCCATCCCGATCAAAACACGAAAAAAGCCCCTGGGTGCCAGAGACATACACATTACCCGTTTCAGGATCAATGCAGGGACTTGAAGTGGAGTACCGCAAGTAGATGGTGTCGCTTAGGAAATCGTTGAATCTGTGAACCCAGAGTTGTTTCCCGGTCTCCGCGTCGTAGCACGCAACAGCCTCCTGCAAGTCGGGGCCTTCGCCTTGATACCCGTTGATGAAAAGGCGGCCCTTGAAGAGAACAGGAGTGGATTGACCGGGGAACTCGACGCTCCAGAGCGGTTTTTTGGCGTCCACGACGGAGGGAAGCTGCGTCTCGGGAGTCACGCCGGACTGGAACGG
This sequence comes from uncultured Spartobacteria bacterium, assembly GCA_903916085.1. Taxonomy (GTDB): domain Bacteria; phylum Verrucomicrobiota; class Verrucomicrobiia; order Chthoniobacterales; family Chthoniobacteraceae; genus Chth-196. Next base: position 18,980 of record CAIWVL010000108.1, on the reverse strand, counting down.
ACCGCGCCAATCGAGCCAGCCTTGGGGCTGAGAATCGTTGGTGGATTGATCTTTAAGCGCTTTTTTATCTGCGGCAAAGCAAGACAGAGGGAGAGAGGCGAGAGCGAGAAGGACGGGGAGTTTCATCGGGGAGCAGGAAAGACCGGGGCGAGGTCGAAATAGTACGCACACACAACAAAAGGAGGAAGCAATTTTTCTTCGCTTCCCCTTTAGCGCTCCCCTGCGCAGACATCTAACCGTGTGCCTGTGCTCTGGATGGGATAAATCCGTGCATGGAATGCAGGATTATCTAAAGAAACGCTGTATGCGGCATCCGTTGAAGGCATCTGCCCCGATGCTTTGAGGTCAGTGCAATAGACAATTCGTTAGCGCCAGACAGCAACACTCAAACCAACCGCCAAAATGAACTTCCAGAAAAATCCAAGGCCGCTGCACAGATCGGCCCGACAGAGCATCGAACCCAGCCAACGGCTTGCATCCCTCAAAGAATTGATGCAACTCGAAGAAGAACGGGCCGGTTTAGAAATCACCCTCAACACATTAAACACCAAGATTAACGTGCTGCACAGCGCCCTCATTGAGAGCACTCGCGCACGTCCGTTGCGCTTCCGGTTGAAGGACCAGGGCCGGGCTCCCAGTACCAATGGGCATCGTCGAATGGGGCGAGGTGAACTACGCACTCAGATTTTAGAGCGCCTGACGCAGGCAGGCGACAAGGGTGTGTTGGTTCATGACCTGGCACAGGAGTTGGGGTTAAAGGCCGTGAACATTCATTCGTGGTTTCACACCGCGCTCAAGCGCTTCCCACAGATCAAGAAAACAGGCCCCAGTCACTACCAGCTTGCGGGCGTTCTTGCGGCGGACCTCCAGAGTACAGCCTCCAAACCCACCGCGCAGGGAAAGACTACAGACCGGATTCCAGCCAAGCGGGGAGAGGTCACCCAAAGGATTCTTCAAGTTTTGGAGACGGTCGGGGACGCCGGGATTTCGGTAAGCGAACTCGCTAAACGCACAGGCTCAACTTACCGAAACATTCACGTTTGGCTGTCTAGCACAGGGAAACGGAATCTCCTAGTCGCCCGGACCGCGCGTGGGACCTACAAGATGGTACCGTCACAAGGCGTGCGGGAAGGTCACTAGTAGTTTGTACCGCGAAATTGTTCGAATTGCGAGAGGGCCCAAGCTGTAAAGCAAGACGTGGGCGTCGGAAGAGCCGGTGGGTATAGGAGCATCGCGACTGGAACCACCGGCATCTATTCTCTTAGCCCTCGTCGCGGGGGCGTCGGGAGAACCGCACTATGATTGAAAGATGTCGATAGGAGATTCGACTTTTTAGGCCGTACTACGACCTAGCACCCAGTGCGGGCTAACCAGTTGGACCTAAAAAGGATTTGCCGCAGAACGAAATCTCAAAAATTTTCTCCCCCTCTGTTCTCTCTGTTCCATCCTGTTCAAGGATCCACTTCCTGTTCCTTCGCGGAAGTCTGGGAGGAATTAACAGGAGGGAGCAGAAGATCCAAGCACTTGCGCAAACGCACAACTAGGCATTCCGCCCTTAGCTGCCGATGCTATCGGATTCCCATGTGAACGGTGAGTCGCTGGTTTTGGGGCATCTTCGGATCGAGCCCCTCTAACGGACGGGTATCTGCATAGCCGTTGATGCGGACAATCTGTTCGGCTGGAAGTTCGAAGTTGAGTAAACGGCGACGCGAGGCTGCTGCGCGTTCTGAACTGAGTTCCCAAGGCCCAAAGTCGGCTCGATCCGACGCGGCGGCGTTGCCCTTCGCGGTGTGGCCATCCAGGAGAAGGCTCATTTCGTGACGGACAGCAACGTAAGCGAGATTTTTAAGAACAAAATCACCCCATTCCGTGAGTTGGGCAGTCCCGGTTTTGAAAAAGGCCTGCTTTTGGCGATCGAACAGCGTGATTTTGATGGTGTCGTTGACCAGCTTAACGTCTACCGGACGGTCCACATCCAGCTCATCGACCTTCATCATTTTGATGAGTTCGTCAGCAATGAGTTGCAGGTCGACTTTTTTCTGGGCCGCATTTCCCTCCCCTTTTTTGTCGAGATTCTTCTCACCCGGATCTTTTTGATCTCCTCCTTGCGCGCCTTGGTCAGGAGGGGGTGGAGGAGCGGTGTCAATTTCGTCTTCGTAGACGATTTTGTTGTCGTTTGGCTCGGGAGCAATAATCCATAGAACGATGAAGAGCGCCATCATGGCGGTCACAAAGTCAGCATAGGCGACTTTCCACGCACCGCCGTGGTGTTCATCCTTTTTTTTAGCCATAAAAGAGTGCGCTCAACGACTCCCCGATTGGAAAGTCGCCTGAAGAGCGGGAGCATCTCAAGGTGAGATTATTGGTTGACGAGGAAGACTAGTAAGTGCACTCCAACTCGATTGTACGACAGCAAGAGCAGGTCACGATCACCTTCTCGATGCGGCCCTCGTGAGTGATCACCTCGACTGTGGGCTCGGAGGTGTGGTCTTGGGAGCCTTCTTTAGAATCTTTAAAACGCTGATGCCGTTGGGCATCAGCAGGATCAACGATGGAACCGGCCTCTAAAAGGGCAGACTTTAAGGATTGAAACCCGCCGGTTTGAGGAAGGCCCGACATGAAATTGTCATGGCCTTCCATAGGATCACGGAAAGCAAGACCGTCTACGGGAAGGCCGGTGTCGAACGCCGCGAGGGGATCCACCTTCGGCCGATTGGAAAGATAGCTATCCATAGATTACTTGTATGTGTTCATGTTGAGGGTGAACAGCATACGGTCGTTCTCCTCGTCTTCGGGTTCAGTGTCAGGTAGGGGTTTGCTGTCGCCATAGCCCGTCACGCGGAACATGTACTTCGGAGAGGCTGCGTAGTTAAGAAGTGAACGGCGACAGGCGTTGGCCCGGTCCAAGCTTAATTCCCAAAGACCGTAATCCTTCTTCTTAAACTCCACATCCGTAGATGCAACATGGCCGTCGATAAACACGCGGAGTTTATTCTTCTCGATGATCCAAGAAAGACTCTCCATGACAAACTCACCCCATTTGGTGAGGCGCGCTGTCAGAGGTTCGAAAAGAGGCTTTTTGGGATTGTCAAATAGCATGATCTTCAAACCGTCTGAGGTGATCTGAATCTCCATCAGACTGTCATCCGGTTCATCCTTGTTGATCATCTTTTGGACATCAGCCGAAATTTTCTCCAGGGTTTCCTCAATTTCTTCAGCCGTCATCTTGACGTCTTCAAGGGGATCTACCGTTCCCTTGACATCGGTGGAGCCGCCCTTGAACCCTTGTAGAGGTTCTTTGAAGGTCGCAGCAATTAGCGCGGCGAGCTTAGGCTTTTCTTTACAAATCCACAGCACGATGAAGAGCGCCATCATGGCCGTCACGAAGTCTGCGTAAGCAACCTTCCACGCGCCGCCGTGATGAGCATCTTTTTTCTTAGCCATCGGAAATCAGTAATGAAGCCTGGGAACAGGAACCTACTTCGCGGCACCCTTGAGCATTTCCTCAAGCTTTTCGGAGGAAGGAGTCAGGTGATGATCGAGACAGCGGCGAGCGACCTCGACAGCCATGATGGGATTCATCCCCTGAGCGAAGCCACACAGTCCCTTCATGACGGCCATGAAGTATTGGGCCTCAAGATTGTTGTTGGCTTTGACCTTTGCGGCGGTCGGATTGACGAAGCCGTAAGCACCCAACACCCCGAGGAGAGTACCGGTCAAAGCGGCGGCCACGCTCTTACCCACCATGGCGGCACCGGAATCGACGATGGCCATCGTGTGAATGATCCCTAGAACGGCCGCGATAATGCCAATCCCTGGTAGGGAGTCCCCAATGAGCTGCAGGAGATGGATCGGCTCAGACATTTCTTCGTCGTGAGCATCCACAGTAACCTGCATCAAAGACTCCAACTGATCAGGCTTGATACGACCATCGATCAGCGGTTTGAGGCCGTTGCAGAGGAAATCGAGGCGCTCATGGTTGCCTGTGAGCGTCATGTACTTGGAAAAGATAGCACTCTTTTTGGGATCGAGCACGTGATCTTCAAGGGCGATCAAACCGTTACGACGCGCCGTGTTGAACAGCTCATAAAGGAGCTTCAAAAGATCCTCAGCGTCTTTCTTTTTGACCAACCCGCCCTTGAGAACGCTCACGATCGAGCCAATGAGCGCCTTAATCCCTGCAGGCGATGTGGCAATGAGAAGCATCCCCCCCGTGAGACCACCCAGAGACACGAACTCAGAAGGAACCAGCAAAGAACCAGGATGGCCCCCGGCCATCATGAACCCAGCTAACCCCCCGACAATAACGACGACGTACCCGACGATTAGGAGCATAAGTTAGAATTGTTTATTCGCCTGACAAAGTTGCGCAAGCTCAAGACAGCCTGCGTGTGGATTTGTGAAATTCGACCCTCAGTGAGATTGAAAACCGCCGCGATCTCCGCCAAGCGCAGATTCTCGTGGTAATACATGGCCAAAACCTTACGAGTCACCTCGGGCATTTTTTGCATCTGCTGTACCACGAGGTCATGGAGCTCGCGACGCTCCAAAATACGGAGAGCGTCCTCTTGAGAATCATCCGCGATGCGCTCATGGACACGGGAGTCCGAGGTCTCATCACTCGTGAGCTCATCGTCCAAGGGAACAAAGCTTATCGGACGAATTTCATCCAACAGATTCCAATAGACTTCAAGAGAAATACCCAATTCCTCAGCCACCTCCGTCTCAAGACAGGGGCGGCCAAGTCGCTGTTCAAGCTTCTCCATGGCCACACGCAGACGCTTCGCCTTTTCCCGAACGCTTCGAGGGGTCCAGTCCATGCGTCGCAACTCATCTCGAACGGAACCACGGATGTGCAGAGCGGCAAAGTTTGAAAAGGGCGTCCCTTGGGAAGGGTCGAACTTACGAACAGCCGCCATGAGGCCCGTGATCCCAACGCTGTAGAGATCTTCAAGATCCAAGGATGGAGGCAAGAAAATACGCATTCTGTCCACGACAGCCTTGACCAATGGGAGGTTGCCCTCCAACAGGTTAGCGCGGTCTTCATCCGTCTGGTAAGTCCGCACCACATGGGAGGGATTGACGGGGCTGGAGTCAGAAGTCTGCATGGACGGGGTAAATCGAACCCAGAACTACGCAAAAAGGGGTTAAGCCCTGCGCTGCGAGCCCTCCAGTTCGTCCGAATGATCTGCGTTGCGAGTGCCTTTCGCGCGTTCGGCGATGCAACCTTTAATACCAGCGAAGTAAGCGGCGTGAAGCATCCGGAATAGGATGCCGCCCACGAAACAGCCCACGGCTGCGTCTCTCAAAGCTATGGCGGGGCGATTGCCTGCATACAGGCTCGCAATCATCACAGCTGCAAACCCTGCAAAACCGCCCATTAAAAGAAAGTACCTCATGCGCTGACAGCTTGTGTAGCAGATTCCAAACCAACTCCCGAAAAGGTTCGAGAAAGAACCACATCAAATACATTCTCTTCGCAATCTCCTGCGATATTTTGGCCCGTACTCAGGAAAAGCGGGGTCAAACCTGAGCGGAGTAAGAAGTCCCACATTTTGCCCCAGTGCTGAAGTTCATCTAAGTGCGTGAAGACAACGTGAGTGCAGTCAAGGCGGGCTCCGACCTCAAAGCAGCGCCGGATCAGGGAGGGGTCGTAAGCCGCGTTGATCACAATGGCTCGACTTGTCGTGTGAAGAGGACCGAGAGCCGTCCGGATGTCAGCCAACTCGTCTTCGGCCCAAAGACCAAACCCAGGCAGGTCAATGTACAAAGTGCGCCCATGGCCGGGAGTGGGCGCCTCGGCCGCGGCACGGATGTAGTTGGCACCCAACGCTTCACAGAAGACCGAGAGGGCGTCGCCCGGGTTTGCGCGATCGAGATCAAGCTTCAGTGCGCAAGGCTTCTGGTTACGCAGAAATACGTCCATTGCGAGACGCTTACACAGTGCGGTTGTCTTGCCTGAGCCGGCAGGTCCCACAAAGGCCACCCGATCGCCGAGAGGGCGTCGCGGGATCGTCCGGAATTCGGCACGCAAAAGGCCACCCACTTCAGGAAGCGCACGCCCGAGCGGCATGGATTCGATCCCCGTCCAGGAGGGATACAGCTGGAGCCTAGAGAGCACCTGTTTAGAAATACCGCCCGCTTCAAGCAAACGCACGAGGCGACTGACCGAAGAATAGCTGCTCTCAAGTGCGGGACTCTCAGCGACGGTCTGTCGCGGCATCTCGGTCACTACGGTGCGCGCCTGAGTGACTGGCTCTGGAGCCGCTGCGGGCACTGCGACAGGGGCGGGAGCAGGCGCATCGCCGACGGCCGCAATGACCTCAAGCTTGGGCGATTGCAGAAACCGCGCAAGCCCCTTGCCCTCAACTTGGCGCACGGAAACCACGCGGGCTCGGGCCCCAAACCTTTGGCGCAGCACGCTCACCGCCTCTTCGGCGGAGCTCACTACAAACCGGTATCTTTGTTCAGACATGAAAGAGAATCAGCTCTGGTTCAGGCGAAATGCAAAGGATGTTCGCGATTTCTGGTCAAACACTCGTTAGCGGTCGTTTAAGCGGCGTTCTGACCGGCAGCTGGCGGCAGTAAAATACCGACGTTCTGGATCTCAGTTTGAGCGGGAAGCTCTTGATAAGACACCACCACGAGCTTGGATAAAGACGGCTCAAAGAAGCGACGGAAGGCCAACCGCAGCTCAGAGGTCGTGATCAAAACGGGCACCAGCCCCTTCTCAGCCATCTCAGCCATGCGCTTGGACAACTCCTGTAGAATGTGTTGCGCCATCTGCGGATCAATGACCAACCCAACTTCAAACTGGGTCCGGTGTACCTTGGTGGTCAGCAACTGCTCCAGACGCGGCTCAATGGTGATAGCCTTCAAAATACCAGGCTCTGACTCGTATTCGGCGACAAAATACGTACCCAAACGACGACGGACATGCTCAGACAACTCATCTGGGCTTTTCGTCAGCGAAGCCACATCACCCAAATTTTCCATGATCGAAGGCAGGTTCTTGATGGAAACCCCTTCTCGCAGCAGATTTTGGAGCACACGCTGGATCACACCAACGCCGAGCGGTTCCGGCACCACATCGGAGACCAAGACCGGCTGGGTTTCCTTGAGAGAATCCAGTAGAGTCTGCACATCCTGACGTCCCAAAATAAGGTGCGCCTGACGTTTCATGGTTTCAGACAAGTGCGTGATCAGCACGGAGCTGGGATCAACGACCGTAAACCCGTGGATTTCTGCGGTCCGCCGTTCATCATCATCCACCCAAGTGGCCTTGATGCCGAACACCGGTTCCACGGTGGGAACACCACGCAAGGTCACAGGACTGTTGGAGACGTTCATCGCGAGCCAGTGCTTCAGAAGCACCTTGCCACGCGAAATTTCGCGACCGCGCAGTAAGAAGCGGTACTCTGAGTTCTCGAGATCCAGACTGTCGCGGATGGCGATTGGGGGAATCACCATCCCCATGTCGCGGGCGAAGTTGCGGCGGACACCTGTGACACGATCGAGCAGATCGCCGCCTGTCTTTTTGTCAGCAAGCCCCACGAGGCCAAGGCCAAGCTCGATACAGAGAACGTCCACTTCCATGAGCTTTTTGAACTCTTCGGAAATCGGGCGTGGCTTACCATCGCTCGGGGCACTTGTTTTGCCAGGAGCAGCGTCAGCACCCGAGGAACCCAGGGAACGACTCGCATTGGCCATGGCCGCGACTGCCGCTTTCTCAGTTTCCTCGTTCTCAGTTTGCTTCAGCTTCCAAGCGAGTCCGCCCAGAATCACGGCGAGCGTGAGGAAAGGCATCACTGGCATGCCTGGGACGACCGCAAAGATGCCCATCATTCCAGCGGCAATCCCCATGGCACGTGGGTAAAACGTCAACTGCTTGGAAAGATAACTGCCCAGATCGGAGTCCTCGGAGGCGCGAGTGACAAGAATACCTGCAGCCAAGGACACAATGAGAGCTGGGACCTGAGCCACAAGACCATCCCCGATGGAGAGTAAAGTGTACGTCTTGAGGGCGTCCGCAACGGGCATGTTCTTCTGAACGACCCCAATAATGATGCCACCAATGATGTTAATGAGCGTGATTAAGATCCCTGCGATGGCATCTCCACGCACAAACTTACTGGCACCGTCCATGGCACCATAAAAATCTGCTTCCTTCTGAATCTTACCGCGCCGCCTTGTGGCCGTGCTTTCGTCGATGAGACCTGCGTTCAATTCGGCGTCGATAGCCATCTGCTTGCCTGGCATGGCATCCAAAGTGAAGCGGGCAGCGACTTCGGCGATACGTCCGGCACCCTTGGTGATAACCATGAAGTTAATGACCACTAGGATCAGAAACACCACGGCACCGACTACATAATTACCGCGAACGACAAAATCACCGAAAGCCTGAATGATGTTACCAGCGTGCCCATCGACCAGAATGAGTCGCGTGGAGGCCACATTCAGAGCCAACCTGTACAAGGTCACAGAGAGCAGCAACGTGGGGAACCCTGAGAAATCCTCAGGCTCCTTCACGTAAACAATAATGAGCAGGATCAGCAGCGAAATGGCGATACTCGTCGCCAAAAGCAGGTCCAACAACATGGGCCCCACGGGCACCACAAGCAGGACAACCGTGCCGAACAGTGCCGCGACAAAGGCAAGGTCGCCCTTTTTAAGACTCGCGAGAATCTTTGAAGGGGATGGGAAGGCAAGTTCGTTCATGGATCAGCTCTTTTAATGTAAGCAAGCCGCGTGCTCAGGACTCGTCTCTTCTACGTTGAAGATCACGAAAATAGTCGCGATGAGATTTGTAAACAAACGCAAGAATCTCAGCAACGGCGTGATACAGATTTACGGGAATAGGCTTCCCCACCCTGCCAAACTTGTAAAGCATCCGAGCCACGGGCGGATTCTCTACCACAGGGACGCCATGCTGCGCGGCCGCCGCCTTTAGACGACGGGCAAAGGCCTGCTCACCCTTAGCGACGATCGTGGGCGCGGATTCCTGCTTCCGATCGTAACGCAAGGCGACCGCAAAGTGTACGGGATTAGTTACCACGACATCAGCCGTCTGAATCGATTTGAGCATTTGCCGCTGAAGGATGCGGCGAGCCATCGCACGTAGGGCGCTTTTTACCTTAGGATCCCCTTCAGATTGCCGCATTTCGTCGCGGACCTCTTGTTTGGTCATCATCAGGCTCTTTTTAACCCTGAAGAACTGGTAAGTGAAATTCACAGCCGCAATCATCCCGAGCGCGAGAATGCAGCGCCACAGCAGGATAATCGCGGAATCGGCAATGAATGCCCCGAGTCGCCCCAGCGGGACTGGAGTGTAGAAGATGGGGTCAGCCATCACCTTTTGCAGACCGCCATAGATCACCCAAGCCACCGACATCAACCGAAACATGTCGAGCGCCACGCGCACGAGGCCCTGCATGGAAAAGATCCGTTGCAGCCCGGCAATCGGATCTAGTTTGTCAAATTTCAAATCCAAGACCTTAGGACTCAGCACAAACCGCGTCTGGACGCCACCCATCAGCACAGCCGCCGTCGTGCAAACAAGCGCCAAAGGAAGGGACAACCCGAGCAATGCCTTGAGTGAGGCCATCCCCCAAGGACCCACTGCCTCGGGACGAATCTCCATCTTTCCGATGTGCGAGAAAATATCCACAGCGATGGAGGCCACTCGCTCAGCCGTCTCTTTCCCCAGAACAGAAATTGCCCACAACGCTCCCGCAAGGATCGCGACGGTCTGGAGATCCGGGGCACGCGGAAACTGCCCCTCGGCCTGGGCCTCGTTAAGCCGCTTCTCCGTTGGCTCTTCCGTTTTATTTTCCTGATCGGCCATTCCTTGCGCGTGAGTTTAAGGGATGATCCGGAGCATCAGCTCAGGAGCACCTCGGAGAGCTTGGACGAGGAGTTGGGCCGACAGAGAAAGCGTGATCCCCAAAAGCGTCAGTCCCACGACAATCCGTACCGCAAAACTCTCCCCAAACACGTTTGTCGCCGGCGCTGCCTTTCCAAGGATCGAAAAGGTCAAAGATATGATAAAGTTAACGGCCACCAGTGGCGCTGCCATCTGAATACCCGCCTGGAAAATTTTGCCGGTTGCTCCCACCAAAAGCACCGCTGCGGCTTCGTTTCCTCGCAGAAACCCCACAGGCGCAATTTCATAGCTATGCAAGAACGCCGCCAAAACAGCCTGATGCGCTCCCGAAATCAAAAAAAGTAGGGACCCGAAGGACATCAACAGCTGACCAATGGCGCTTTCTGAGGTGTCGCTCATGGGATCAATTTGCTGCCCCATGGTGAAGCCGAGTTCGCTGGAAATCACTTGGCTCGCGACCTCGACCCCATGCAGCACCAAGCGAATCGCCCAGCCCATGAACAGTCCGATGATAATCTCCATGACCGAGGCGACAACCAACGCCCCCAACGTCGTCGGAAGCACTCGCGCCCCCCCCGAAAGCTGGGCGGCAACGAAAGCGGCAAATAACGCGATCATCACGCGCAGTGGCGCAGGCACCGCTCTTGAGGAAAAGACAGGGGAAATCAACATCAACCCAGTCGCCCGGAGAGATGCCAGGAACCACATCACCAGAAGATCCCCGTTTAGCATGTGCTTAATTGCGGAAAGCCCGCGTAAGATGCGGCTTCGCTAGTCGATGGGAGCAAGGCTAGCGGACAGCCTCCGGGAGACGGTTGAGAAAAAGGATCGTGAAGTTCATCAAGGTCTTTAAAATCCACGGCGCCACGACCACCATCGTGATCCCGAGTGCCGTGACCTTTGGGATAAACGACAGAGACGCCTCCTGAATACTGGTGACCGCCTGGAGCAAGCTCACCACCACGCCCACAGATACAGCCACGATAAGAATCGGTGCGGACACGGTAAGCGCCACCGTCACCAAATCGCGTAAGATGTCGACTGATTGTTCGATGTTCATGACGCGAAGCTCTGCACCAAGGAACGGACAATCAAATGCCAGCCATCAACCAAAACAAAGAGCAGAAGCTTGAAGGGCAGCGAAATCATCATCGGCGGCATCATCATCATCCCCATGGACATCAGTGTCGCCGACACAAGAAAATCAATGACGAGGAAAGGCACATAAATAAGGAAGCCCATTTGGAAGGCGGTGCGCAGCTCACTCAGCACAAAAGCAGGAACAACCACCGTGATCGGCAAATCCTCGGTCTTGGTAGCGCCCTGTCCGGAGAGTCCCAAGAAAAAGTCAATCTCTGTCGGACGCGTCTGGCGCACCATGAAGGTCTTTAAGGGCACCGAAGCACGCTCTGCAAACTGCGTCGTCGAGATCTCTTTGTTCATGTACGGCTGTAGCGCCTCATCATTTACACGCTTGGCCGTCGGCGTCATAATGAACATAGTGAGAAATAATGACATCCCCAAAATGATCTGGTTCGACGGTGCCCCCTGGAGACCAATGGCACTCCGAATGAAGCCGAGCACGATCGCAAAGCGCGTAAAGCTCGTCATCAACAAGATAAACGAAGGCGCCAACGTCAGCAGCGTCATTAGAATGACGATCTGAATGGCAGTCGAGACGTTGGCGGGGTCAGTATCTCCACCAAGGGAGATGGTCATCGAAGCACCGCCTGGTGCCGAGACCGAGGCCTGTTGAGCTTGGGCAACGCCAGTCAGTAACACGCCGAAAATCGCCACGTAGACAACAGGCAGCAGCAAGCGCAACAATACAGGCCAGACCTGTAAGCTCGGAGGCCAGACCCGTAGGCCGGAGAAAGTGGGAAGGACAGGGGCGGATGGACTCATACCTTTCACCGAATAGATAACCGCAAACACGCTAGCGGTCGCAGAAAAAGAACAGAAAGTTTCACTGCTGCAGGATAGAGGAGTGAAGCAGGCCAAAATTTACGCTTAGGTCTCCGAGAGAGAATCACTGCGCCCCCTTTGCAGGAACTGAATCGGGTGTATCGGCCTTAGGATCCTTTGGAAGCAACTCCTGAAAACTGCCAGCCGGCGCAGTCCCCTCTGAGTCGAGTCCGCTCAGATACTCAATGCTGCCTGGGCAAACCCCTAACAGGAAGCGACGCCCGTCGTACTCGGCCACGACCAGGTACTGACGGTGGCCGAGCGAACGAGATTCCTCGATGTGAAGCTTGCGCTCCGCCTTGGAGGCACCCTTAAAAGCCATAAAGCCGCCCTTAAAAAGGACGCCGGCGGCAGCGACTGCCAACACCAAAATGGTGAGGACATAGCCCAGAATAGAGATACCGCCACCTCCTGAGAGGGTCGTTATCCCTGAATTAGCGATGGCGGCGGCGGTGCCGCCGACAGTTGCACCTCCCTCTTCGGCGCGGGCTGCAAAAACGCAACCAAACGCCAGTAAAAGCCGCAGGGCGGATCGAAACCGGTCGGCGAAAACCATAAGGCACGGTGGCCTTACGCCGGGCCGCCGACCATCGTGGTCACCTTGATCGCGAATTTTTCTTCCACGACCACGACTTCACCCAAGGCGATGAGTTTGTCGTTGATGTACAAGCCCACGGGATCGTCTGCGCGCTGGCCGAGCTGGACAACGGTACCGGGCTGCAATTCGAGCACATCTCGCATTGCCATCTGGCAGGAGCCAAGACGCACGGAGAGTTGCACCTTTACATCCAGCACTGTGCTCAGTCTGGAATCATCGAGAGTGTTAACCATAACCTATTCCTTAGTAATTCTTTCGTTCAGGTGCACCGCGAGGCGGCCTTCCTCGACCCCAATCGTGCCGTAAAACTCCTCAGTTTCAGACACTTTGAGGCGTGTTTGATCAATCAAATCCTGGGGGACACTAATCAAATCGCCAACAGACAAGGCCGCAGCCTCGCCTAACGTGATCTCCCTGACGTCCCATTGTGCCACAATAGGGACCTCGATCGCTGCATACGGGGAACGCCAATGAAGAGGCTTCTGCTTGATCTCAGGCGTGGACTTTCCGCCCAAACCCGTTTCATGGGTAATTCCATCCATCAACGAAAAAGGAACGCCGATCTGCAATTGTTCCTTTAACTCACCCAACGTGATCTCTGCCCTAAACACAAAACAGGGCGTGTCATCGGCCGCGATTTGGAGAAACCGAGTGCCGGTCTCGTGCCCGACAATCGTCGGTTTCAGAGCCGGTGTGCGCTCGAACATGGAGCACCACTCACGCAAAATCATCATCACAACATCATCCAACAGCGCGATCTCAATTTCAGTCGGATTGCGTTCCACTTCATGCACCACGCCTTGACCACCCAAAAGGCGGTTGGCAATGGCCACGCTCGTCATCGGACGCAATTCCAAAACCCCGGCTCCATCGAGTCCAGAAACCTGAAAAACAGACAGATGAGTAGGCTGCTGAACGTTATCGCAGAAGGTCCGGAACGGCATGCTCGCACAGCGCACACTCTTACGCTCGCACGTAATGTCCATGCGGAGGAACGTCGCTAACTTGGCTCCCAAGTTCGCAACGTACTTCTGGTGCAGAACCGCTAGCTGAGTCGTGTCCTTTTGGGACAAAAAACCCGGCTGCCGAAAGTTGTAGGAAGTCACTCCGGACGAGTCTAACTCCTTCTGATAACCTTCTGCCGTGATGATGGTCATGGAACGGCCGGTCGAAGTGATTGCCGTAGCCAAGTCCCTTACCTGAGGTGCTTCATCAGAGTCACTCATTGGATCAGAAACTCAGTCAGGAAGATCTGCTTCACTGTGTTCGTGTTAAGCGCCTTATTGAAATTCGCAGCGATCTCACTGCAAAGCACATTCTTGGCATTAGACGTCTCCATGTCAGCAAGCGAACGGGAACCTAGAACACGAATAGCTGCATCTTTGAGTTTGCTTTTGTTCTCCTCAACGATGTCGCCGATGTTTTTGTCATCGCTCAACACCGTGAAGGAAACCTTTACGTACTTCGTGCCAAGGGAGCCCGTGAGATTGGACACCACATTGGGAAAACTCACTTCCCAACCCGCCTTGGTCTGTTTCGGTCCCTTGTCTTTTTCACCGGCTGGTGCAGGTGCGCCGTGCGCATCCTTTGCAGGAGCCGCCCCGTGGGCGTCTTTCGGTGCTTCCTTCGCAGGTGCGCCGTGAGCGTCCTTGGGGGCGTCCTTTGCAGGTGCCGCGCCGTGGGCGTCTTTGGGAGCCTCTGCCGCTCCGCCCTCTTCACCGCCTTCGCCAGCGGCAAGTTCCGCTTTGATTTTCTTCTCAAGGCCCGGGGCGAAGACAAACTTCACCATCACAAAGGAGATCGCCGTACTGGCAACCACCGCTATGATTAAGGGAATCAAAGGATTGCCAGCCTTGGCTGCTGCCTTTTTTTCCTGAGCTGAGGGCTCTAATGATGGATCAATTACTTCATCAGACATGAGAAAGGTACGGTTAGAGACGCGGAGCTAAACTAGGCCGCGTCAGGTTAGCGCTTGAGGTTGACAGCTTCTTCGAGCATCTGGTCGGTCGTCGTGATTACACGCGAGCCAGCCTGGAAGGCACGCTGCGTGACAATCATCGTCGAGAACTCTTGCCCGAGGTCGACGTTGGACAGTTCGAGCGAACCGCCGTTGATCGCACCGAGACCACCGCCCGAGGGAGTGAGTCCTGCAATGTTTGAGTCCACGAAGTCGCCGTTGTAAGGTCCTGCGGTCGTGATCCCGGAGAAGAGGTTATCCCCTTCGCGCGTCAGAGCGCCCGGATCCTTGAAGGTCTGAAGCAACACGTTACCTGCGGTGAAGGTCTGCCCGTTGGACAGGATGATGTTGATTGCACCCGTCGTGCCGACGTTGAAGGCACGGATCTTCGGAGAAGAAGCCTGCGCAGCGCTCAACGGGATCCCAGCGAGCACGTTGCCATCGGTCCCGTAGAAGGTGTAGTTATCACCCTCATTGAAGGCAACCTTCACATCGCCCACCTTGGCAGCGGGTGTGTAATAAGTGCCAAGAGAGAAGGAAACAGGATCGAAACTATCCACCGTGGGACGCTTGCTCAAAACAACCGTCTGGTCCCCAAAGCCAAGCTTCACTGCGGAGTACGAGTTACCAGTAGGATACACCTTGGCTCCCTGTGAGACCAGCGTGCAGGACGCGGTATCGGTAACAGCGCTAGCCAGCGTGACATGTGTGGCATCAGTAATGCCCGAGATCGCTGCGGAAACGGTAGCGCTGTTTGCCGTGGCGGTTCCACTGTAAGCACTAGAGAGAGCTGAAGCTCCCGAGGATGCGACAGTGATTCCGCTAACGGTAAAGGTCCCGTTCGTAGAGTTAACGCTTCCGATCGTGCCCGTATAACCGACACCGCCCACTGTCCAACTGTAAGCGTCACCAGCGTTGAAATGAGAAATGATACCCGCGTCTGTGGCACCGAGTGTGACGGTCGTCACTCCGGTACCGCCATTAGTCGCGATGGTGGCCAGGTTCGTCATGGACTGGGGAATTCCAGTGAGACGATCACCCACGCGCAGCTTTGAAGTGTCCGAGACGGTAACAGTTTGCGCGGTACCCACCGTGACGATGGAAGCGCTCGAGAAGGTCTGGGGCGCGGCATCCAGAAGTGTGACGTTCTTGGTGCCATCGATGTTGGTCGTGGAGGAAATACTGCCAATGTAGGCAGGAGAAGGCAGGCCTTCACCAGAAACCTTCATACCCACAGTCAAGGATGTGACATCAGACAAGGCAATGATGTTACTGCTAACATCCAACGTCTTCGTGCCTGCCGCGACGACAGACAACGTACCGTTTACACCAAGCGTTGCAGGCGTATCAATCGTGAACGTCACGCCGTCTGTACTCACAGTGACCACTTTAGATCCGTTCAGAATGCCGGACCCAGCAGAAAGGATCATCCCGGGAGCAAGACCAGATGTACCACCTGAGGCCGTCACAGTCGTGCTTGCCAGGGTCGTCGTGACGCCAGTGAGGGTCAGCGAACCCGAGGAGGCGGGAATGGTCTTCTTGATGTTACCACTGAAGGTCTCGATGGTGGTGCCTGGAGCGATCCCTGCGCCGGTGATAACCATCCCTTTCATTAGATCAGAACGGGAGTAGTCTGCCGGGAAGGTCAGAGTGAGCCCACCGGAATCGACTGTCTTGAGACCGGCTGTCAAAGTCATGTTAGAGTTCGTAGCAGTACCAGCCTTGCTCATCGTGATCTTCGGGGGGACCGAGGTCATGTCGATCGCTTGGATCGTCGTGCCTGTGGCAATCCCGTTACCAGAGATCGGCATACCAACCGCGAGAGAAGCGGCATTCACTGCCGTGGGGACAGTCATCACGTAAGTGCCGAGAGTCGTCGCTCCGCCCACAATCTGCGTAGTAGTGATCCCTGCAGGAATCTTGACCAACGCGTTGTCCTGCTGACCCTTCACGTCGTAGGAACCCGTGGAGGCATCATAGACAACTTTGGTCTGTGCACCGTAAGAGCCCTGCACGCGGAAGCCCTGCTGCGTCACCAAGTAACCATCGGCATCCACGCGGAAGTTGCCTGCGCGGGTGACGAAGTACTGGCCCGTCTGAGGGTTTTTAACGCGGAAAAAGCCGTTCCCCGCGATCGCGAGATCGCTGCTAGAGTTCGTGACCTGAATAGTGCCCTGAGAAAACACGGGAGAAACAGCCTCAACCTGCACACCACCACCAACCTGGGTTGGAGGAATCTTGACGGCAGTGTTGTTTTCATTCGGCACCATGGGGCGCAGAATGTTGGAGAAAGTGTCCGAGTACTGGGCCTGGGAAGCCTTGTAACCAACGGTGTTAACGTTGGCGATGTTGTTGGAGACCACTTGGATCCCTTCGGAGTAGGCCCGGAGGGCGCTGACACCGACGTTGAGACTGGAAGCAAGAGACATAAGTTAGATGCGGTTAGAGATTAGAGCTTAAAACTATTTAGAAGTGGTCGCGGGAGTCGAGAGAGTCACACCAGTAACGAGGTCGGTGGTGTAGGACTTGCCGTTCACGAGCAACTGCGCAACCCCACTCACTACAGTGACGCCATCCACGGTGCCGGTGACATCCGTGCCGTTGTCGTTGATGGTCACGTTCTTCCCAAGGAACTGCTGAGCCGAACTCAGGTTCATTGAGGTAGAGAAATTCGTCATGGTGGTGTTCAACTCCTTGGTTTGTTCCAAGGCAGCGAACTGCGCCATCGTTCCCATGAACTGCGCATCTTCCATGGGTTTGAGCGGATCCTGGTTTTGAAGCTGGGTCGTCAAGAGCTTCAAAAAATCGTCCTGATTCAGTGCCTGCTTATTGGCCTTAATCGTCACGCCTTGAAGCGCCTGTTGAACAGCCGGATCGAACTTTGTGATGTCCGTCGAGCCAGTCGCGATGGATGGAGTGGTTGCCATGATTTATTAAGTAAAAGACTAAGCGTAGACGGACACGCGACCATCTCTGGTCCGGATTGAGGGAGTAATTACGATAGGCTTGGACGCAACGCCGGAAGAAACTGACTTCCCGCCAGCATCCCCGCGACTGAGCGCGGCAGAGTCAGACGCATCCTGCATCTGCTGACGACGCTCGCTGCCATTTGAACTGGAGTCACTGGATGTCCCGAGGCCGGTCCGTCCCTCGAAAACGGCACTAGTCACCTTTGCATCAGCTGTTTCTTTCGAAACAAACGTGTTCCACTGTGCCTCGATGGACTTCAATAGATTCTGAGAGTCCGAACGGAAGGAAGCCTGAAGACCGGCGTTGCTCATACGAACCTCCACCCCAAGTGTTGAACCGTCGTCCATGCGCACATCGACGGCCAAATGGGAGGGGTTTTCTGAACGCGCACGCTGAACCGCATCCTGGACAACTTTCCAAACTTCATTAGCCCGCGCCTGGACTGGCGGGAGAACCACAGGCTTGGGGGCGACTTCAAGAACTGGACGAGCCACAACCGGCGCCTGCATTGAGGACGGGGACAACTCCGCAGTTGCTTTGTCCGCGACAGAAGCACGCACCTCATTCTCTACAGCAATGGGAGTGTTGTCTTCCGCTGTTTGCGAGCGGAGCGATGTGGCGACTTTTGACACACCCTCTCCTGTAGCACCTAGCGTGCCAGTTTGCGCTTCCGACTTAACCGGGGGCACGGAGGGACGTGAACTGACTGAGGATGAGGCTTTTGAAGCCTGAGGAACAGGCGTCTGAGTCTGATCTTTTGGCGACTCGTCTCCGGCGGACTGGGAACCCCCATCTCCGGAGGACGCGTCCTTCCCAACCGGAGCCACTGCAACACCTAGAACCGCCGGGGTCGTAGAGGTCGTTGTGGTGACACCGGCCGCCGTAGGCTGCGTGGGGTCGAGCGCTGTCAACGGTACGGAAAATTCCTCCACCGACTCGCCAACGCTGGGAGCAGACGCGAGAGCGCCGGGAGCATAAGGTGCGACCGGAGCTACAGCGACAACTGGAACAGGTGTCGGTTGTACCGGGGGCGGTTCCGCTACGGGAGCTTTCACAGCAAGAGGCGCAGCGACCTCGGTGGACGCAACCTTGAAGTTGGACTGTCCTGAAGCTGCAAGAGCGACAGCTTGAGCGGATGTCGCTGAAACGCTCACCAAAGGTGCGTCTATTGGCAGTGAGGCAGGAGCCGACTGCGGTTGTGCCGGTAAGGAGGGTGTGGTGGCGTCCACCGAAGGCACAGGCGCGGGTACCGAGGGTTGTTTTTGAGCAGCAACCTGAACGGGAGTCGAGGCAGTCTGCGATGACCCCTGAGCCATTACCGCACTCGACTGCGATTGAACTGGTGCAGCACTCGAGACTTGAGAGGACTGAGAGGCTGCCGTTGCCGCAGCGAGACCCGAGCGAAAGGAAGCCTGCAAAGCACGAAGAGCAAGTTGATCTAAAAGCGCATTCGGCTGGGATGCCTGCGCTCCCGCGTCGGAAGTAACATCTACAACTGAGTCGGAAGGCGCAGTCGTATCGACGACCGCCGAGGGTTGCTGAGCGGCCTGAGCGAGGGCGGCGGCGGCGGCAATCGCGGCGGCCTCGAGAGCGAGCTCCGCTGGAGT
>CAIWVL010000107.1 GCA_903916085.1 uncultured Spartobacteria bacterium | reverse complement strand
GTTCCAGTTTAAAGAATACGGTAAGGGCCCAGTGAAGTGCGTGGAACTCGCGACCGGTGCCATTAAGTGGACCAAGGAAGGGTTCGGGCCCGGCCACGTCATCCTTATGGGAGGAGAAGTTGTTGCCTTGTCTGATGCTGGCGAAATCGTGCGTTTCGCTGCCGAACCTGCAGCCTACCGCGAAACGGGCCGCCAGAAGGTGGTCGATGGCAAGTGCTGGACGACTCCCACCGTTTCCGGTGGACGCCTCTTTGTGCGCAGCACGAAGGAAGCCGCCTGTCTCGAGTAAACGCAATTCAATTTACTGCTAAAAGCGGAAGCTGGGACGACAGGTATTCTGTTTGTCCCAGCTTTTTGCTGCCCGGGTTGGTTCGCAGGATTAGCCGCGTCCACGCCCTCTTTTCCGGTCCAGCAAAACAGAGAGCATCGTTGTCGTCAGTTTGGCTTTCAGCGCGTCTCTTCTTTGTCTGGGACGCCGATTGGCTTTCGGTCCAAGTCAGCGATTTATGCTGCTATCATTTCATTCAGCCCTTCGATTATTTGATTAAGTTCCCATGGCGATAAGCGGCCAATTTTTGTGCTTAATTTAGGTTTATCGAGGGACTTTTTTCGGGAGAAGTCTAACGACCCAAGCTCAGCAACGGCGCAGGATCAAGCTGCGCTGGCTTCATTGGAATAGTTGGCAAATGGGGCTGCGCGTCCCATCGGGGCGCACCAGCCAAAAGCCTTTGTAGTCTCCGTTCGCACTCGGGGGCTTCGTGGTAGGTTCGTTGCAGTAAAGCTGCCAGTAAACGGCAAACGGGCATCCGAAACGCTGCGCTTCTGTGAGCAGTGCGGTGGTGCGCTCAAAAGCGAGTTGCGGAGTCGCCTCCGATTCCGGCATGCCGAACTCGCCCACATAAACGCCATGGTCGCCGAACGGCTCCGTAGGACGCTTGTGCTTCGCGATGAACGCCAATGCCTCGGCGAACTGCGCCGGAGAATCTTTCGTATCCCATGCGGAATACGACGCCAAATCCACGGAGACGTGCGGCAAAACGTCGGTAGTGACTCCGGGCGCGCCTTGCATCTGCGCCTGCCTGACGAGGTTCACCTCGCAGGCATGGAAGACCCGTGCGCCATCGGTCGAGAATTCCGCTCGAGCGCGGGCTACGCCGCGTTGGCGTGCGGCCAACCAGCGAATCATCGCCGCTGTGGCGGCGGGGGTGGGTTTGGTTGCAGGATCGAAGCTTCCACGCAACGCCCAGTCGCCTTCCCAGTTCTGGATGACGAACGTCTTGCGGGTTTTGCTGTAGGTGCGCAGCAAATGGCGGGTCAGGGAGGCGAAACACTCCTCCTCGGCCTGCTCGTCTTCGTCTGAAAAACTCTCACGCCAGTAACCCGCAGAGCGCCCTGGGCGAAAGGCCGTGAGGATGAATGTATCGAACTCCCTCGCGAACAGGGCGCGGTAGTGGGGAGTGTCCGCGAGCGCATGAAGCGTCGCCACGCTGGGCCACTGTGAGTGGAATGGATAAAGCTTCGGCGATGGGTTATCGGTGTCGAGGCTCAAACTGACCTTGATGCACCTTGCGCCGATTGCGTGCGCCGTCGCTGCTCCTTCATTGAGGTAGTCTGTCTCAGAAAAGCAATACAGTCCGCCAATGTGCGCCACGCCCAACTGAGTCCGCGACGCTGGTGCCGGCGTCTGAGCGAAGGTGAGCATCGGCAAGCCGATAAGGAGTCCGATGAAAAGTTTTCGTCGCATTGCGTGAAATGTGCGCCACTGGCCTAGATACAACTGATGAACGCTCGGAATGTTGTTCAGCGGAGGTTGCCAAGGGTATTTCTTCTCTTACCGCTCCGCAGCGCGTCCTGCTGGGCGTAGTTGGCGGCTTAGCACCACATGCAGGATCGCTAGCAGTCCCGCGCTCGAAAATAACAGCACGAGGCTGTTCCACACGTACACGCTGACACGTACGCCCCACACGTATTTGTCCGGGCTAAAAAACACGTTCACTTTTCGGTCTAGCCTGTAGTCGTTCTGCTCAGTCTCTGCCTTGTAAACCATCTCGCCCACCTTTTGGTTCGTGTACCTGCGTTGCGCGCTGAGACGCGTGCCGCCCGAGCCCAGGCTGCTCTCCACGAGGCCCATGCCGCCAATCACCCGGTCCACCGTGCGGATGCGCTTGTCCAAATCTCGCCCGGAATCAGAGGACAGGACGCTGACCTCAATGAGCGCCTGTTTCAAATCCTCCAAGCGACGGTCTTCGGTCGGTGTGCGACCTTTCTTTTTTGCCAATTTGTCAATGAGGTCTTGTAGCAAATCCTGTCTGCGGGTGAGGGGGTTCAACTTAGCCTGCGCGACAATCAATCCCTCGTAGCTGTAATGTGTCGCTACAATCCGTGACACGGCTGGAATACGGAGTTTGCGGTCGGAAGATTCCCGGGCTTCGGCGTCTGGATTTTTAGGGTCCGGATTTTGTACAAACCAACGTTGTAGGGTGTAGAGCAGATCTGGGTCGCGGTTCATTTCTTCGTACTTCACCAAGGCACCGCTAAAGATGAGCTGCGGGATGAGGACCAGTGGAACGAAGTTGGCTGCCATTTTACTGGAGGTGGCTAGCGAAGAGATGACCAGGCCTAGGGCTAACCCACTAAGCGCAGTGATCAGCATGAAGTACCAGTACGGGAGAAACATGCCCTTGACTTCCAAGATTGCGTTGCCGACGAGCACAAATAGCGCGCACTGGATCGCGCTAAACAAGGTCAGCGTCCCAATCTTGGCAATGATGTAGTACGGCAGACGCACTGCTAGATTGCGTTCCCGGTTCAAAAGAACTCGGTCGCGAATGATGTCATCTACGCTGCTCACCAGGGCTAGGAACATGGCTACGAGCAGTGAGATGAAGATGTAGGTGGGAATGTGAAAAGCGCTCGCAAAGTCGTATGAACCCGACTCGTCCTTCGTAAAATAAAGGGCCCAGCCGATGACCGCGGCCAGGGCAGGGGGCACCACGAGCGTCAGGATGAGGTTGCCCCGGTTGCGCAATTTGGAGGTGAATGCTCGCTTCCACAGGGTCCGCAGTTGCGCCCATTCCTCGCGCAGCTTGAGCCGGCGGCGCTGACCCGTCGGTAGGGGTGGCGCAGGCACGGGCAAGGGGTTTTCGCGCACGTTGACCTGTTTCATGTCCTGCAAAAGGCGAAACCGGTCGTACCGATCCCGCCAGTAATCGGCGGAAAAGCGGCGGGCAGGGACGAGCTGGGCGCGGTTGTTTTCTTCGTAAATGATGTCCCCGCTCAGGTCGCGCAATGGGGTTTCAAGGACGTCAAAGATGAACTCCGGTCGAGTCGTGCCGCAGGCGGGGCAGCCGCCGAGTTCGGTGCCGAAATGTTGTTCGTGCTCAGCTTCCGCAAAGTAGGAGAGCATCTCATGCGGAGAACCGTAGAAGGCGAGTCGGCCGCCCTTATCCAGCAGGAGGGCCTTGGTGAACATCTGGAAGAGCTTTGAGGTGGGCTGATGCAGTGTGACTAGAATGATCTTGTTATGCGCCATACCGCGCAGGATTTCGATAACGTGCTCCGAGTCTTTGGAGGAGAGCCCGCTCGTGGGTTCGTCGCACAAAAACACGTCGGCTGAGGACAACATGTCCAAGCCGATGTTCAGTCGCTTGCGTTCTCCGCCGGAGAGCAGCTTTTTCATCGCGCTGCCCACCACCGAATCGCGGCGCTCCGCGAGCCCCAGTTCGATGAGCTTGCTTTCCACTCGCCGCGCCCGGTCGCGTTTGGAAAGGTGAGGTGAGCGGATGGCGGCCGCAAACTCCATGTTTTCCTCAATGGTGAGGTAGTCGTCAAAAGCATCATCCTGAGGAATGTACGTGACAAACCGCTTCAGCGTATCCAAGTCATCATATAGGAGTTGGCCATTGAGGAGCACCTGGCCTTCCGTGGGGTGTTGCTGCCCGGCGATCGCACGCAGGAGCGTGGATTTTCCCGAACCACTCGCCCCCATCACGCACACCATCTCACCCCGGCTCACACTGAAGGAGACGGAGTCCAGTGCGGTGATACCTTTGCGGAATTTGCAGCTTAAGTCTCTGATTTCAAGGGTCGAAATGACATTGCGTTCTTCCTCAATGATCCTCTCGGCGAAGTCGCACCTCAGCACCTGCCAGGCATCCAATCGGATGGTCGCCCCATCCACCAAGGCGCAGCGGCCACCGACGGAAAGCGCCTCCTCACCCACCTGTAGGGGTCGGTCGGAATGCAGGATTTCTAGGGTGCCTACGCGGTGATCGTAATCGCACAGGATGCGCAGGAGCACTTCACCGGCCGTGCCTGGGGAAAGGAGGATGTCGTCTACGTCAAGGAGCGAGGGGTTGTTGGAAACTAGATAGCTAGTTTTGTAAGTCTTGAGCTGAAAGCGACCACCCAATGCGCGCGCTCTGCGCCGCAAATCGCTTAGCGGCAATTCAGACTCGTTGTCAAACTCTAGGCGATCGTCTAGGGCCGCCTCCACCACGGTGTTCGCTGTCAGCTTGACGCCGTTGAGCTTGACCGTCGTGGTCTTCAGGGCGCGCACCTGCACCTTGAGCCCGAAACGCACCTCGAGGAGGCTGTCCCTGGACTTTTCGCGGTGTAACTCCAGTTCCTCATCGTCATCCAGGGAGAGATAGATTTGGGTAAGCGAGACGTTCTTTTTGGCGTTAAAATAGTAGGCTAACTCTTGGTGACTCAACACTTCCTCGCCCAAAAGAATGCGTTGGCCGGGATAGATTCGGCAAAAGTCGCTGGGCTTCAGGGGGCGTCCTCGAACGGCGATGTTGGGAGCGGAAATGTTTTTAAGCAGGAGCAGCTCGTGGTAGCGGAACGCGAGCATGCGTTCGGCATCGTGGAGGCTCTTGAGTCCCACGTCTTCCTTGCTACCAGAGGCCCCGAAGCTCACGCACTCGAGGGGCGAGTGTCCGCTTTGATAAACGGAGGGATCAGGGGTGTCGCTGGAGCTGAGTTGGTAGACGATGTCGATGGCTTGAGCCGCCATCCCCAACTGAGTCATGAAGGAATAAAACTCCACAAGCTGGCGGCGATCCATGCCGGCGCGCGCGATCAGGTCATACAACTGCACACCGAGCATGATTTTCTGGTCGGTGTTGAGCTGTGCGGCGAGCTTTTGCGCCATGGCACCAAGATCGTGCTGTTCCTGTAGGGCGTGCCTGAAAAGCTGCCTCAGCTCTGAGTAAACTGCTTCGGGAAAGTCATGGCGCAGGAAGCCGAGTGAGGAGTCGATTTCTTCCTCCAACACCTCCGCGCCGCCCTTGGAGAAGGCCGCCAATACTTGAATGAGAAGTGGCAGTAGATTCGGGCTTTCCGTCACTGTACGCGGCCTCCGGGCAAGGCGGCGTGCGAGAAATTGGAGGTTGTGCCACAACCGGTGCACCAAGGGCAGACTGTTCCATGCCTCGCGCAGGCGGATGCTGGCTTCGCGAAGAAGACTTTCGAGAATGGGAGACATGAGTTGGTGTTCGGGAAAACAGATTCTAGAGCAGCACCGGATCGGGCCTGTGTGCAGACAATCTACTGCGGCGTGGCGTTAAATCGACCGTAGAGAATGGGGGAAATTTATTTGGATCAAGGGCAGGCCCGAGCGCTGATGCCCCGCAGGCTTGAAAGATTGAATGAGGTTTTTAGGCCTAATGTTGCCGCTTTCCTCAAACGTGCTACACTTACACAACCGGGG
>CAIWVL010000106.1 GCA_903916085.1 uncultured Spartobacteria bacterium | reverse complement strand
TGAATTTAACGCTGGCACTTTGGACTGTGGATTTGGGGCCCGTCATTTTCACAAAAACGCTCCCCTCAGCATCCTCCACAATCGCCCCCAAGAGGGCGTAATTATCCAAGGGCGCGGTTGCCTGTCCGGGCATGCCCGCCGAAAAAGTGCCCTCTGTGGAAACTACGGTTGTTTTGCGTCCACCAACGGTTTTGGTTTCGACCTTCTCGGCACCCGGTGCGCTCTGAAACTGATGCAGCCAGCGTTGCACGTTCGAGTCCAAGTCTCCGCCACCCGAGGGACCGAAGTGGAAGAAAGTGATGTCGGCGCTCTTACCTGTTTCGGCACCCGGCACTGAAAGCTGCGCTTTCCGCATGGGTGATTGTACCGGCACCCATGCCCAATCGGCGGGCCGTTTGAAGGCGAGGGCTCCCACGGAGAAGGTTTCCGGGGCGGGCTCTGCAACCAGAGGCAAGGCGGAGGCCACGAGAGCCGTTAGGGCCGTAAGGGCAGTGAGGGAGTGAAGAGCAAGGCGGCGGTTGAGAATCATGGGAGGGCGAGTTGCGGAGGAGGGTTGCAGAAAGAGGAGCCGATGGGCTCTTCAAAGAGCAAATACCTGAGATCGTGCGAGACCGCAAGCTGGGGAAACGCAACCAGGGGGCTGGGGGTGGAGGCAAGGGGAGTGGTGGCATGCTGAAAGTGCGTGTTGCGCGCCACTCCGGCCACCTAGTCCACTTAGTCCACTTAGTCCACTTAGTCCACTTAGTCCACTTTGGCTTGGGTGGGGTTACTCGGCTAGAAAATGCGCCAAGATCGATTCTTGGGTCGAGCGGGCGAGGTTTTTGGGGAGCAATCGAACGAGACGCCCTTTGCATACTCTGGGAAGGGCCTCCAGCAGGGCGTTGTGGATGTCTACGGGGGCCGATAGGCTCCAGGCTTCTGGTTTTTGTTTGGTGAGTACGCTCACGACGGCCCCCGCTAAATCTTCAACGGCGTGTCGATCTGCCTCGGTTTTCCAGTGAGTGTCGGGGTAAGAGGATGGCATTCTGCGGGGGGCACCGCCAGAATAACCCCCTGCAGACTCTGCGGCGGAGTAGGCCCCTGCCATGTCGGTGACCTGTTCCGTGAGATGCTGTCGGGGATGGACAAATGCCAGGTCTTCCACCCAGTGGATGGAGGGCGGGCGGTGGAGGCTGGCGGCCTGCTTGAGGTTGGAGGTGGCATTTAAAGCGTGAGGCGCAGGCTGAATCCAGCCCGCGCGCAGGGCCCCGCGGTCGGTAACAATGATGAAGTGCGGCGGTTTAATGTGCATGGCAGAAAGTCCGGTGATTGGGGCGGCCTGGGTACCAATCGCTACGGAACTACGGGAGTGAAGGTTTGGAAAAAATGAAGGGGAGGCGGGATTTTTGTGACTGGGTTTCTGTGCTTTTCGACGCGGAGCGAACCCTCTAAGTTTTGGAGTCTAGCGCCCTGCTTATGGGGCGGCTGTGTTGTGTCTTTTTAGTGTCTGTCTGGTCCATAACTCATGAAAACTGTTCCCCAAAAACTGGGATACTTAGTGGCTGCCGCAGCCGCTTTTTTATTGGTAGGCTGGGGCGACATGCGACCGGTTGAGGCAGCGTCGACGCGGTCCGAGCCTGAAATGAGCTGGCTGGAGAATGATAATCTAAAGGTGGGAGTCGATTTGAAAATGGGGGGCTCGATTACGTCCCTTATCGGGAAGCCGGACGGGCGGGAGCTCATCAATAACTTTGATCACGGGCGGCAGGTGCAGATGTCTTTTTACAGTGGACCTAATCCATACACACCCAATGGGATCCAGCCGCATCCTGCATGGCGAGCTCTGGGCTGGAACCCGGTGCAGTCGGGAGACTGGGAGGGGCATCCGTCGCGGGTGTTGGAGCATCGCAACACGGGGACTGAAATTTACACCCGGCTCGTGCCCATGCAATGGCCTCTGGCTGGGGTGGAGGGAGATTGCGAATTGGAGAGTTGGATCAGGCTGGAGGCGAGGGCGGTGCACTTGCGGTGTCGGCTCACTAATAAACGGGAGGACAAGACATTTTACCCGGCTAGGCATCAGGAACTCCCTGCGGTTTATACCAACGGAGAGTTCACGCATGCGGTGTCTTACGCAGGGGAGCGTCCCTTCAGTGGGGATGCCGTGAGTGAATGGCTGGATCCGGGGCCGCCTTGGAAGACTTTCAGCGCCACGGAACACTGGGCTGCGATGGTGGACGCAAAAGGGTGGGGACTGGGAGTTTGGCAGCCTGCGACGACGTACTGGAAACAGGGGGCGGTGGTTGGAACGCCGTCAAAGTGGGGGGCTCGCGATGGTGCCACTGGGTATTTGGCACCTGTTGCTCTTGAGCATCTGGATTACAACATTCGGTACGAATACGAGTGCCGGTTGGTGCCGGGCTCTGTAGAGGAAATTCGCTCTTTGGTTCGAGAGTGGGAGAGAGGTCGGGAATTGCCGCAGTATCGCTTCGATACTGGGCGGATGGGCTGGACGGTGCGTGGCGGGAGCGACGGAGGAATGCCGCTGCGGACGATTTGGCGAGTGCAGGCACAGGGAACGACCTTGTTTTTGGAGGGACCCTTCACTTTTTGGCGCGCGGACGTCGCGGGTACGCTCAAGATGAGTGCGTTGCTGAAGGCGCAGTCGGGACGATTGCGTGTGGCGTGGAAGGGGATTCGTCCTGAGGAGCCCGAGGGCAGTGCGGTGTTTGAGGTGCCTGTGGGGGGAGTGCGTCAGGAGCACGCGTTTACGCTCAAGGGGCAGCCTGGATACAAGGGCGGTTTGCAGCGCCTGATGCTCCGATTTGAGGGGCTCAAGCCCGGGGATACGCTTGAGCTAGAGTCCGTGAGACTGGAACCTTGAGGGGGAATGGGACTCAAGGGGACCGCGTTATGTGGTCTGGTATTTTGCCATTCTCTTGAACCCCATTTTCTCCCTTTGAATCCCCTCTGTTTTCGCGGGCACTTGGCCCGCGCTTTGGGAGTTTAAGCGTTTAAGCGCCTGTGAGCTGGAGCGTGGCGTCTTCGCTGATGAGCGCCGCCAGGGTGGGCCAACCTTCGGAATCCAACGACTGGAACGTGTTTAGGTACACGGCCAAAAGAGGTGCCTCGTAGCGTGAACGAAGGCCGTTTATCACGCGAATCAGATCCTCGCGCGCGGGGGCTTCGGGCAGGATTTCAACCGTCCCGTGTTCATCGTGCGCAATACCGAAGCCGTCTAGGAAGTCGCACAATAAGTTTTTGTGAGCTCCAACCAGCCACAACTGCAGGACGTGTGCTGCGGTGGCATCGTGTTGGCGGCGGCGGAGTTGGTCAGTGAGCCAGGCGTACTGCTCAGTGCGGGGTTTTTTTTCCAAAAAGACGGCGCGTAAATTGCGGGATTTGGCAAGGGTATCCAAGGTTGCCTTGTACAAGGGCTTCTGGTGTTCGTGTAGGAAGGCGAAGATGCCGCTGGCCATTTCGGCGGGCATTTTGGCGAAGATCTCGTGGGGCGTCAGCATACGGAAAGCCGCTAGGTTAAAAGCGGGATGGGAAAGCGGAAGCGGAAAGTGCTGAAGTTGCGGTGGGCCACACATGGCGTTTTGACGCAGCGACGCATTTGGGGGAGCATGCGGCATGAGTGCTGTAGACCTTAAGGAATCCATTTACGCGGTCACGCTTGCCGAGTTGCGGGAGCGGTTGGTGGCGGCGGGGCAACCCGCCTACCGGGCAGCGCAGGTGCTTGAATGGGTGTATGCGAAGCGGGTGGAAGGGTTTGAGGCGATGTCTAATTTGCCGGCCGCCTTGCGTGCAGTGTTGGCGGAAGGTTTTATTTTTCATGCGCTGGAACCGGTGCGCGTTCTGGGTTCGGAGGATACCACGCGCAAATATTTGTTTCGTCTGGGGGATGGCGCACTCGTTGAGTCCGTCTTAATTCCTGCCTCGCCGGCCCTCTATGGCGAAGCCTCGGACCGGCGTACTTTGTGTGTCTCTACTCAAGTGGGATGCGCCTACGGGTGTAAGTTTTGCGCCAGTGGCCTGGACGGGTGGAGTCGAAATCTGACGCCGGGTGAAATCGTGGGGCAGATTTTGCGCGTGGAAAAACTCAGCGGCGAGCGGGTGAGTAACTTGGTGTTCATGGGAATGGGCGAGCCTTTGGCTAATTTCAAAAACCTGCTGATCGCTCTGGAAATTCTGAACTCGCCGTGGGGTGTGGGGATTGGCGCGCGGCGGATCACTTTGTCCACGAGCGGGCTGGCACCGCAGATTCGGTTGCTGGCCGAGCAGTCCATGCAGGTGCGCTTGGCAGTGTCCCTGCATGGGGCACGAGACGAGGTGCGCCAGCAGATCATGCCAGTGAACCGTAAGTATCCTTTGGCCGAGCTGTTGGATGCCTGCGAGTACTACATGGAGCGCAAGAAACAGCGGATTACCTTCGAGTACATTCTCATCAGGGAGGTGAACGATACTCTGGAAGATGCAGCTGCGCTTGTACAAGTGGCTCAGCGTGTGGATGCGAAGGTGAACTGCATTCCGTACAACCTTGTGGATGGGCTGGACTGGGTGCGCCCCGAAGAAAGTCGGCAGGATGCGTTCATGGCCGTCCTCAAGCGGGCGAAGGTGAGCGCGACGATCCGGAGGGAAAAGGGACACGACATTTCCGCTGCCTGCGGACAGTTGCGGCGGCAAACGCTTGCGGCAGCCGATCCGAGCGCAGGAGGGGCTTCTGAGGTGTGAGTGGAGAACTGATTTTCATAGAGTTAACAAAGTTTCGAAAATTGCGGTTTACACGGCCCCGACCTCTGGTGAGAAAGGGAGCCATGGCGGATGAGCACGAGCAGCCGGAGAAAGTGTGGGACGAGTACGATTGGGAGCGGTTTCTTCGGGATCAGGACCTGCGCACCGAGCGGTACCTCGATCTCTTGGAGCGCTATGCCAATCATCCTGAGCGTGACGAACTCATTGCGCTGGAAATGGGTTGGACGGACTCTAACGGCGAGGAGGAGGGGTTCTGGGATCATTTTGACCTAGAAGATGAGGAAGCCGCGGATCTCACTGAAATGGAGACTGCAGATGCGGAGTGGGCTGACCGTGCGGAGGTTCATCCCCTGTACCAAGCCTCCTTTGAGCTCACCGTGTGGTTGGATGAGGCGCTTGAACGGCGTGGGCCCGCTGTGGCTATGCATCCGGCCGCGGTGGAACTTTCCCGTCAGGCGTGTATTTTGGGGGGAAAGCTCGCCGCTGCACTGAGCGATCCTGAGGGGTCAGAATTGGGCATGACCATTGCCTACTTAAAGCGGGCTTTGCGTGCTGCTAATCTTGCGCTGAATGCCTACGCGGAGGCTCACAAAGAGCATCTCTTTGGCCGCACTCGCGACAAACGTCTCCGGGAGCAGCTTTTTTTCGTTCGCGACGGGATTGTAGTGTTGATGGGCGAAAATCGCGCCGAATGGCGGCGGCGCCAAGGTGGTCGGTAGTCCCTGGGAAGGGGCGGCATTTTGTGTGGTTTGTCTTGCGCGTCGGGTGAGGCAGTGAGGCGGTGAGGCGGTGAGGCGGTGAGGCGGTGAGGCGGTCCCTTGGGAGAGCTTTTTCCATGGGACAATCGGGGAGCTTTCGTGGGTGGAACGTGGGGAGTGGAGGGGTGGGTTTTGTGGTGAGCTGAGCGTCTGAACGGAGGGTGAATGGTGGCGAGAAGGGCGTTTGTGGCGGGGTGTGCAGGCCATCGATCTTGAGGAGAGTGCAAGGTGGTTGATGGTCCTTGATGCTTATTGCGATTTTTGAAATTTCGAAATCGTATCAGGCCACCCAGACGGAC
>CAIWVL010000105.1 GCA_903916085.1 uncultured Spartobacteria bacterium | reverse complement strand
GATCCAGGTGGAGCGGGCGTTGAAGAAGGAGGAAAAGAAGACCAAGCACGACCTTGGCCGCGAGGAATTCCTCAAGCGCGTGTGGGCGTGGAGGAAAAGCACGGCGGCATCATCATCCAGCAGCTCAAGAAGTTGGGTGCCTCTTGCGACTGGGATCGAGAGCGCTTCACGATGGATCCTGGGTACTCTGCCTGCGTGCAGCGTGTGTTTGCGGATCTCTTCCAAAAAGGGGCGATTTACCGGGGTAAACGCATGGTGAATTGGTGTCCCGTATCGCGCACGGCCCTCTCCGACGAAGAAGTCGTGATGAAGGCGCAGTCCGGGACGCTCTACCATTTCCGTGTAGAAATCGCCGAACGCCCCGGCACTTTCCTCACCATAGCCACCACGCGCCCCGAAACGATTCCAGGCGACACAGCCATCGCCGTGAATCCCGAGGACCCGCGTTACAGTGCCTACATTGGCCTGCACGCAGTCCGTCCCTTGCCCTCTGAACAGGCTCGAGAGGAACGGCTTATTCCAATTATTGGCGATGCTCACGTGGAATTCAGCTTCGGCACGGGCGTGCTTAAAGTGACTCCCGCCCATGACAAAGCCGACTTCGAAATCGGCCAGCGCCACGGACTGGCAGCACTCGACATCATGCACCCTGACGGCACCATGAACGCCCTCGCCGGAGAAGGCCTCGTCGGCCTGGACCGCTTTGAAGCGCGCAAGGCAGCCGTCGTCCGACTCACTGAACTCGGGCTCCTTGATAAGGAAGAACCTTACCAAAACAACGTAGGCTTCTCCGAGCGCGCCGATGTGCCCGTCGAACCCCGCCTCAGCAGTCAGTGGTTTCTGCGCTATCCCTCCACGGAAGCTTCCCGCGCAGTCGTTCGCTCAGGAAAAATGCGCTTCTACCCAGAACGCTGGACACGGGTGTACGAGCATTGGATGGAGAACCTACAGGACTGGTGTATTTCCCGCCAACTCTGGTGGGGGCACCGCATTCCGGTGTGGTACTTTCGCGGCACCGACGTAGACGCCGCCCGCGCCGCCGTGGGCCAAGCCGTTTCGCCAGAAGCAGTGCGCCAGCTTGAGGACGGCACCATCGCCTACTGCGGACTGGATGCGCCCGCAGACTTAGCTCAGTGGGAACAAGATGGCGATGTACTCGATACCTGGTTCTCTTCGTGGCTATGGCCCTTTGCCACGATGGGCTGGCCTCAAAACACGGAAACCCTCAAAGCTTTCTACCCCACCACGGATCTCGTTACCGGCCCGGACATCATCTTTTTCTGGGTCGCCCGCATGATCATGGCGGGGTTTGAGTACATGGGAGAACTCCCGTTTCGGAACGTGTATTTCACCGGCATCATCCGCGACAAACAGGGCCGCAAGATGTCCAATTCGCTGGGCAATTCCCCTGATCCACTGGATCTTATCGCAAAGTTCGGAGCCGACGCCCTGCGCTTTGGCGTGATGCGTTCCGCTCCGCTCGGTCAGGACGTGCTGTTTGAT
>CAIWVL010000104.1 GCA_903916085.1 uncultured Spartobacteria bacterium | reverse complement strand
GAGGGCAAGGGATTTGGGAGTAACGCGCGCAAGTTGGTCAATGCCTTTGGAATGATCAAATCGATGGACGTCGTGGTGCCTGTAAGGCGTGGGGATTTGGAGGTAAAGGTGCGCCTGCGTACGGTCGCTAAACCGGAGGAAGACGTGGCTGTGCTGCTGTCCCATTTGGGGCTTCGTCTGCCAAGTCGCTCAAAAACGGTGCAGAACGTAGTGGAGAAAAACGGGTAAAAGTTGACGTAAGTCGTTAGAAATGAGGGAATCGACTGTTTTAAACTCGGTCGTTCAGCCAATTGGGCCATTCGGTGGCAGTTTGTAGGTGAGGACTCCATGGAGCTAAGTGAAATGAATTTGCTTTTCACACTCCGGCACAATTTCTTCAGCTTGGACGCGGGAGCGTTAAGATATAATTGCTCTTCCCCGATTCCCTGCGGGGCGTCCAGCGAAATACGGCCATTATGTGCGAGTTTGGCTTTGGTTTCCGGCAAAAGATCGGCTCTTGTTCAAGCTTCTCCCGTTCAACTTGTGCATCAGCTCCGAGCCGCAGTTTTATCGTAAATTTGGGCGATGGAGCCTTCTCGCGTTTAAAGGATTCTGCTCCGCTCGCCAATACTTCGTGGGCGGCCTTAGTCAACGAGACGCTCGTCTTCAGTGTTGCTTTTAGTTGACGGTACGCCACCAACTCCGTAAGCGTCACGCCAAGCGTCAATGGCGAGACGTGGTCGGAATGAGAGATGGTGCCCTGCATGACACATCTCGAAGCGAAGCAACGGATCTTGAAGACAGACTCGAGGGGGCGCATTCAAACACCGCCTGAACGGAGGGAGTCGTTGTCGGACGAGTTTGAACCCGAAGAGTGTCTGTCCCCTGCGTCTCCGCTTCCACGCTGTAGACGCGTTTGAACTAGGCGCCGGAGTGGCTTTAGTCGAGTGTCTGTCCCTCTTCACTTCTCCCTAAATCTAAAAAGTTGCTCGCCGTTCAAAGCTCAGCTACGACTTTTACTTGCATGGTCATCGATCCACGGAAATTGAAGGAGATTCGCTCCAAGCAGCCGCCTGTCACGTTGGCCGCTGCTTACGCCCAAATGGAGATGCACCTGAATCAGAGTGGGAAGATGCACATTGGGGTGAAACAAATCTTCTTGTCTCGTGGGCAGAAAGCAAAGGCCTCGTAATTCCTCTCTGTAATGTCATCGGTCGTTTCCGACATGATGGTGCAAAGCATGGGGTCTGATACAGTGAGCTAGAGGAGTTCAATACGTTCATGATAAGCTCTGGTTTTCTCTCTGCTCCCGATTTTACGTGGTATAATCCATCGTCTGGAATTGCCGCATTTGATGCGCTCGCACGTAACTTTTTGAGAACTATCGACAGCGATATCCTTCCGATTGACCTTATTTTGACCCCAGTAGAGGGACCACTCAGGGAATACTTCGAAGAAGTCACCTGAAGCATCCTTAATCTGAGATTTCAAGTTCAGGGAAATAGGGGTCAGTGTTCATTTTCTTTCACTGAGAAAATGAACACCGAACCTTAGTTGCATTCCCGTTGCGCCGTCGCGACAAACGCAGGGGAACCGAGGGACTGAAATCGCTTCAAGCAGGGGCCCTTGCTGCAGGGCGTTAGCTACGTTCCCCAATTTGTAGTGCCCCCAGTTTCTAGTCTTAAAGAGCGCCCCGTCTTTGTACTCTATCGGTGAAACTTAAGCGGCGACCTATGAAGAACTCTTCTGAACGACCTCGATCCCAGTGGCGTAAAAGCGCCCTAACTCTTCTGGGAGTTGCTGTTACCCTGTGCGTGTTGACCGGTATCTATCAGCGTACCGCCTCGCGTCTGATCCCCGTCGACGGCAGCGCTGCGGCTGGAGGCGAAGCTTCTAATGTCCAAGTTGCTGCGCCACTTCCAGCACTCGCGACAGCGGCCCTGACGAACCCTTCACCGGCTAATCAGCACATCTCTGACGAACTAAGAGGATGGCTCACCAACTACCTCACACTCCCTGATTCAGAGAAACAAACCGCTCTCCCTCAGGGGATTCTCCTCGCAGAGGAGCGCAGGGCCAAGATGCGGGACCTCATTCGCTCAAAACCCGACACCGCTCTCGAACAATCTCTTCGCTGGGACGAAATTGCCCACCTCCCCGCCGAACTTCGGGCTCTGGTCGAAAATCCATTCAGCCAGACCGCAAAATACACCAACGTTCCGGTGTGCCACCTCCCCGGCCAACCACACGCCGAACCTCAGTCGCCCGTTCCCGGCTACCTCGAATTCCAAGACGGTTCGCGGTTCACAGTGTATCGGTCAGAACTTCGGGCTGCGACTGGCTCGAAGGATGTATTACCTCTTCAGGGAATTACTCTCGACGGTTTGGCCGTGATGCGTGCCGGAGTGTTTCAGGCGCTCACAGCTGAGGAATTAGCGGCTGTTAAAGACCAGTTCCCCGCTGGGCAAACGGACCTTTCACGAAGTTTTGTCACCGGCAAACCCATCACGGGCACTCCCGTTCAGGCCGTCGCTGGCGGAAAACTTTTTGCGTTCGCTAGCGCCACAGAACTCGCGGAGTTTGACCGGCAGATCGCGAAACTCGACACGCTTCCTGGGCCTCAGGCCGGATCGATGGCCATTTTTTCAAAGCGATACCTCGCAGACGGCAATACTGACGCCGCCTTTAATCTTCCAGCCGCACAGGCTGAGGCTGAAATGCCGTCTATTGCTTGGACTAAGTCTCCCAAGAAACTTTTTCTTATCCGAGTTGATTTTTCGGATAAGCAAGGAGAGCCCGTGTCAAAGGCCGCAGCGGAAAGTGTCCTTAACAACGAAGTGACGTCGGCTCTTAGTCAAATTTCCTATGGAAATACGTCTATTACAGCCACTGTAAGTTCATCGGTTTACAGACTCGGAGCATCCACCTTGTATTCGGGTTCATCAAGCGCAACTTATACCTCGGACGCAAGCTACACCAGCGCGAACGGTACATTGTTATCGGATGCCAAAGCCGCTTTTCGTAACGCAACAAGGACCGGAACTGATGCTAACATCCAAATTGGAACGTCTGATACTACTTACGGTGATTACGATGTTGTTGGTGTGAGCTTCGTTGACATTGGAGCGAAAGGAGGTGGAGTCTTGTATGCCGGATTAGCGAGCGTGGATGGACATGATTACTGGATGCAAGGTAGTAATGACGCGAGTGTTTACACGCATGAGTTTGGGCATATTTATGGATTAGAGCATTCAAACTTCTGGTTGACCACCGATGGTAGTGTTGTCGGCGCGGGGGCCGAAAAACAATACGGTGACCCGTACGACGTCATGGGAGATGGGAAACTTCCTGGAGGGCATTTTAATCCCCAAGCAAAACAACGGCTCAGGTGGTTGTCCGACACTCAATGGTTGGATCTTGCAGGGCCAACTAGCGGAACATCCTCCCAGACCGTACGTATTTACCGAATTGACGACAGCCTTACGACGGGATCTTTGCGTGGCGTACGGATTCGCAAATCTGCAGCGACTGCGACTGATCCGGAATACTATTGGATCGGTTACCGCCCTGCTTATACGAGCAACAGTCATTTGACGAACGGCGCCTATATTCAGTGGCAACGTCCCCTCGCTAGCAACAGTGTTCTGATTGATACCACACCGAACACACTCAACGAGAAGACAGATGCTCCCCTAGATATCGGGCGAACCTATGCCGATAGCACTGCACAGGTTTACATTACCCCTATTGCCAAAGGCGGAAGTGGTGATGAACAATACATCGACGTTCAAATCAACCTCGGCGACTACAGCGGAAACACCGCTCCGACGACCCCAATAATCGCGGGCACGTCTTCTCTGAGTGCGCGTTCCAGCGCAACCTTCACAACAAACGCGACGGACGCTAACAGTGACACACTCTCCTACAATTGGGATGCCGGGGATGGCTCGGTAAGCGGAGGGACCGTATCAACCGCAGCGTCTTTTTCCCACACTTACATTACGGGTGGGACTTACACGGTAAACGTTACCGTGAGTGATATGAAAGGTGGCTCTAAAACGACATCCCAAATTGTTACTGTGAGCGACCCAGCACAGAATTTTACGAAACGTACGCTTATTGGAAACTTGGCTAATTTATACTCGGTGACGGCAAGCGACTCTTTAGTCGTGGCTGTAGGTGCAAAGGGCGGCACCGCCGGCAACGTCATTAATACGTCGCCTGATGGCATTCATTGGACGAGCCGCTCCATTTCAGAAGGCACAACGAATATCAAATTGTACTCGATTGTGTGGACGGGTTCCCAATTTGTAGCCGTGGGAGAGGACTATGATGGTGCGTGGAAAGGTATTATTTACACCTCGGACAGTGGGTACACGTGGACAAGACGCTACACGGGAGCCGCGGATACATCCCTGAGATCCATAAGTGCCGGAGGTGGAATTCTGGTAACTGGGGGCGATAAGGGAACTGTTTTACGATCCACAAACGGCACGGATTGGTCGAGTGTCTCTTTAACCTCGGGCACACAGCCCGTAGGCGGAATCGCTTATGGAAATGGAACGTTTGTCTTAACGACACACACAGCGAATTACGGAGGCGGTAACGGACACGTATACACCTCTACCGATGGGCAGTCTTGGAGTGACCGCTCCAGTGGCACTGGGATTGACTCCACCTGGCAAGACCTGCGGTCTATTGGATATGTAAACGACCGTTTTATCTCAACGGGATGGTATTCTAAACTCCGTGTATCAACAAACGCAGGACAATCATTTTCCACTAAAAGGACAGACACAGAGGAAACATCGGTTTACGCGTATGCGGCTGGTCTCTATTTTACATCGGGAATACGGCGGGGTAATTCAGGCACATCTGAAATTAATCTCTACTCCATTGATGGAACAAATTGGGCATCCACTCCCGCTACCCATGACGGAGGTGTGACATCCTATGCGAGAAACGGTGGTGTCGTGTTTAACAGCCGAATTATTACGGTAGGTGATAGGGGTGAGATTTTGCAAAGTGACAACATCTCGGGGGCGTCCAATGTCGCGCCTCAAATCACATCGATCACAATCCCCTCCACGGTTTCGGCTCGTTCTACAACAACACTATCCGCGAACGTCACTAACCCCGGTGGAAAATCATTACGCTACTTGTGGGATGCTGGTGATGGCACTGCGCCTAGCACCTCCAGCAGTCTTTCACACCAATGGTTAGCAGGCGGCACCTACACGGTTAGTGTGACGGTAATTGACGGCTTCGGAGGGAGCTCTGTCACTTCACAGACACTCACGGTAACCGATCCGGCAAACACATTTACCCAGCGTAATACCAGCATTTCCAACGACACCGACGACCTGAACACGATTGTATCGAACGGAACAATCGCCGTTGCCGCAGGAAACAGCGGTAAAATCTACACTTCAACGGATGGAGGAACGTGGACAAAACGTAGCATTGCTAACGGGAACCTATATTTCCAAGGAGGTTTTTGGGACGGCTCCCGTTTTGTATTAGTCGGCCAAGATTATAATTTTACTGCCGGCGACTTCACGGGCGTGATCTATACTTCTGCAGACGGAACCACTTGGAGTACGACTGCTCAGTACACGAACCCAACGACGGGAACTCCGCTTAACGCTGTGGCTTCTAGCGGTGGTACGTTGGTTGCCTGCGGTGAGCAAGGATCGCTGTTGCGCTCTACCAACGGCACGACTTGGACTCCTGTTTCACTGATGTCGCTTGTACAAACGGGGCGCAGTGTCGCTTACGGGAATGGCGTCTTTGTCCTGACCGCCTCCAATAGCAGTACGAACACCGTCCAGTTGTACACGTCGCCTGACGGGTTAACATGGACGGATCATTCATCGGTTCTTGGCACGCTAGGGCAGTCTTCCACTGCCAGGACCGCGATCTATCTTGGCAATCGTTTCATTGTGAACGGATGGTATGTTCAGTTACTCACATCCAGTGATGGCGGCACGTCGTTTCAGACAACACGGGGATCGGGTAACTATGAGTTGCTTCCTGCTTTGGCTTACGGAAACGGCGTCTACTTCGCCGGAGGTATTAAGCAAAAGTATTTCGTAGGTGAATCAGATGCCGCCCGTCACTTGTTATCCGTCGACGGAGTCAATTGGACTAACCTTACAGTTCCGAGTTATCTTAAAACAACAAGCGGATCTAATGACTCTTATCTCGGCCAGGCTGCTACCTTTTTTAAGAACACCATTATCATCGTTGGTAAGAATGGCGTGATCGCTCAAAGCGACGTGATCACCGCACCGGTCCAATCGACGGCTCCGCAAATAAATATCCAACCTGTCGCCGCAAGTGTGACGTCCGGGAACGCCGCTAGTTTCTTCGTCGCTGCCTCTGCTACAACTACCTCAACGTATCAGTGGCGTAAAAACGGAAGCGCCATCTCCGATGCAACCGGCGCTACTTACTCGATTCCCTCCTCGCAACTGAGCGATGCGGGACTCTACGACGTCGTTGTTTCGAATGGGGCAAGCAGCGTCACTAGCACGGCCGTCCCACTCGCTGTTAATCCGGTAACGACAACCGCGATCGTGGCAGGCACTCTCAGGATCGGCTTGTTCACGCCAGATGTGAACACGAGTTTTACCGCCACGAGCTTGCCTTCTGGCATGAGCGTGAACGTGAATACCGGGTCGCTTGAGGGCATCCCCACACGCCTCGGTACCAGTAATGTTTCGGTACGCGTCCAAAATTCGGCCACCAAATACGACGCAACGCTCACCTTTCCAATCACAGTGACGGCCTTGCCTTCAGCCTTTGTTGGGACGTCCGATGCCCTGATTGAGCGGAATGCGCTTCTTAAAAATGGCACTCTCGGCTCCCGGATGCAGATTACCACGACAAACGCTGGTGCGTGCACCGGAAAGATCCTGAACGGGAATCTCGTTTACGGTTTTACCGGACGCCTCGTGCGTTCCGATACGGATGCGACTTTGGCAACCCTTCAGACGTCCATTGCTAAGACATGGACGCTCAATCTTACCTTCAACACGACGACCAATCGTGTTACAGGCACTTTTAGTGATGGCACACGTACGGTCGCCGTAAACGGAGCGCGTAACGTCTGGTCTGCCCAAAATGGATACGCATCTCTCTACAAAGGAATGTATTCATTCTACATTCAACCGCCCGATACGAATGAAACAACGCCGCAGGGTTATGGCGTCGGAACGTTCAGTGTGAATGAAAAATCGGGTTTTGTGATCCTTTCCTCGACCCTTGCCGATGGCACGAAGGTGGTAGGCTCCTACCTGCTCGCGAGTAACGGTTCCATCCTGTTTTACGCTCCAATTTACACCGCAAAAGGAGTGGTTTCTGGAACGATTACGATCGCCCCAGGCGCAGGTGCGCCCACGGATAACACACTGATTGGGACTGCGACTTGGTATAAACCGGCCGGTGCCGCCTCGGATATGACTTATCATGACGGGTTCGATTTCTCGTCAGTCGTAATTAGTGGCGGTTCATATACGTCACCCAACCCAGGGGAGCGAATTTTAGGAGTGCCACAGGGTGCAGCCAACACGATGTTCACGCTCCAGACGGCGGGGTCACTCACCTCGTTTGATGTTGTAAGTGCGACCGTGGATTCGCTGGGCGCCAGAAGCATACTGAACAAGGTCAGCGTCGATACCAATACACTTGCGTTGCGGGCGCTATTGAGTACGCCCACGGGGGCGTGGACTGGAAGATTCACTCCGACAGGCTCCACGTCGGCCGTGACGTTCTCAGGGCAACTTGTCCCAACAAACTCTGGGATGCGCGGGTTTGGCTCGTTTTTGTTGCCGGTTTCGTCGACGAAGAAATTGTCCCGGAGCGTGGTGTGGGACAAAAACACACAATAGGCGAGGCGAATGAAGTCTGTGAACGCCGCGGAAACCGGTTCTTGCATCTGGCCACGGCGACGCTGATTTGAGAGCAAAAGATTCGTCGTTTGTGGTCGTACTAGCTCTAGCGTTTTAATGTTTGTTAGCTGAATAGCTGCGTGATCGGAACTCCCCCGTCGGTGATGGGAACCGGGCGGTCGCCGTCGTATAAATTGCGGCGGTAATCAATTCCAAGTGCGGCATGAACCGTGGCAAATAAATCAGGCACCGACACGGGATCCGAAACGATGCTTTTGCTTAATTCATCCGTTTGTCCGTAAGCGCCGCAGTGGCGCAGTCCCCCACCAGCAAGCACGCAAGTAAAGGTTTTGGCCTGGTGGCCTCTTCCCCCTCCGCTGTCAAATTCCGGGGGCCTTCCAAATTCTGAACTTACCATCACCAAGGTCTTTTCCAAGAGATGGCGTGCCTCCAGGTCGACGAGTAGCGTGGAAAGGGCGGAGTCCAGTTCGCGAATGAGCTCGTGCTGCTTGAGAATCCCGACGTTGTGCACATCCCATCCCGAGCCATTCAAAAAGTTGAGGTTGTGGGACACCTCAATAAAACGCACTCCACTTTCCACTAACCGCCGCGCCAATAAACAGCGTTGCCCAAATTCCCCCCCGTAATCCGTCCGCAAATTGGCGGACTCCTCGTCCAAACGAAATACCCGGTTAAAGTCCGGGCCGCTCAGACGCAGACTTTGGCCAATCGCAGTATCATAATCCAGCAGTCGCGCATCCTCCGCCTTGGGTTGGTTTTGTTGCAAGGCCGAGAGCAACGATTCTCGGCGCGCCGCACGTTCCGCTCCCAGTCCCTCGGGCAGCGACAAGCCAGCGGGGCCTCGGCCCGTTTCCGTCAAGTAAAGGTAGCCCGCTTTCGCGCCCAAAAATCCCGGTCCGCGCGTAGCATTCGGATAACCGATAACGACATAAGGCGGCGCGCCCTCCGTGACGGCACCGCGCTCGTGGGTGATGATCGACCCCAGCGACGGGTAGGTCACCGTCCCGCTGATTGCACGGCCAGTGTGCATGCGGTTGCTGGCGGCTGCGTGTTCATCGATGACGTTGTGATACACAGAGCGAACTGCGGTCACGCGATCCATCAGGGGGGCGAGCTTCGAGAGATGCTCGCAAACGCTCACGCCAGAGACCGCTGTGCCGATGCTCTGGTAGTACGAGCCGGCCTTTTTTGTTTGAGGGTCGCCGAGTCGCTTGGGATCAAACGTATCGATTTGGGACATCCCGCCTCCCAGCCAAATCGAAATCACGTGCTCCGCTTTACCTTTGAGCAATGCGGCTTCTGGAGCGGCAAAAGCGGGCAGTAAACGGGCGCCCATCACAGCTCCGGCGCTGGCGATAAATTGACGACGATTCATACGTTGAAATTCTCGGGGGTTTCTAAAAGGGGGAGGGC
Organism: uncultured Spartobacteria bacterium; assembly: GCA_903916085.1. Taxonomy (GTDB): domain Bacteria; phylum Verrucomicrobiota; class Verrucomicrobiia; order Chthoniobacterales; family Chthoniobacteraceae; genus Chth-196. The sequence continues at coordinate 12,253 of CAIWVL010000104.1, read as the reverse complement.
GGGGGATTAAGGCATCCAGACAAACTCACGCGTGTTCACAAGACTCCAGACCATGTCCTCAAATTTTTCTCGCCAAGGTGCACTCAAACGAGGATCGGCAGGAGCCCCGTGGCGCGCGCGTTTTTCGTTTTCCAGAGCGATGGTGGTAGCCTCGGAACTCAAGTGGTTAAACCAAGTCACCCGGGGTAGCGGTGGCGGTAGCACTGGCGCTACAACTTGCTCCTTTGGAACTAATCTCTCTTCAAATCCTTCCTTCAAGGCTTTCACAAAAGGGAGTGCTTCCCCTGGAGTTGGCGGTCTATTGAGGAACCGCATAAACGTCGCTTCTACCAACTCCTCGCTGCGTGTCGCCTCGACGGCCAGTTGTGCAAGTGGACTTCCCAAGGTCGCACGGGTGAGACTGATGGAAAGTGCCCCGTTGGCGAGTACTCCAGGTTGCAAAACATTGGGAGCGACCTCCCGGTCTGTTCGGGAAGCCTGTCTCGCACCGTTCCAGCCGAATGCCTCTAATACATCTACGACGCGCTGTGCAAAGGGCAGGCTGAGGCTGGGGCGGTCGCGTTCATTGGTGAGGTTCGCAAGCATCCACGCCCGAGTCGGTGTTCCTAAGGTGATGCGTTTGCCCTCCGCTCTGCGGCCCGTCGGGTCGAAGGTGATCTCTTCCACTTCCATCGAGCGCCCCGCCGCCGTATGCAGGGTATCTACGATTTGCTCGGCGCTAAGTCGCCGCCGCTCGGGTGCATTGAAGAATCTCAACTCCGGGCCCGCCGCCAGATTCGACCCGGTCGCGGCGCGCTGGTAAACCTCGGCAGTGAGAATGGTGCGGGTGAGATGTTTGAGGTCGTAGCCGTGACTTATGAAATCGCGAGCCAGCCAGTCCATAAGCTCCGGGTGGGAGGCGGGATGTCCTTCCCAATCTGCAACGGGCTCTACAAAACCGGCGCCGATAAACCGCCGCCAAACCCGATTCACCACCACCTGTGCGAAGCGTGCGTTTTGGGGAGCGCTCAGCAACGCGGCGAATCTTTCGCGGGTGTCTTTCGGGTTTTGAACGAAGGCGTCTAACGCGGAATCATCGCGCACACCGGTGCTTTCGCCAAAGGCCCAGCTCGGTTGGACCAATGCGCCGGGTTTCAGCGTGGCTTTGATGAGCGACTCCCGCGCTTTTTTTTCAAAGAAGGCGGCAGGCACCATGCTCGTTTTAGGAACCGTCACCGACTTGCGCTCGAGCATCGCCGCGAGCCCGTACAAATCCGACTGCTTCGAACTGTGATACGGCGAGTCATGGCAACGTGCACACTGCAACTCAATCCCTAGAAAGGCGCTGGCAAGAATCTGCCCCTTTGTCGCAAAGGGCGCATCATTTTCACCCGCCACCCCAAATCCAGCGCTGCCTCCCGTCCCCGCGTTTCCTCGCAACAGCACCAGTTCCGTCACAAACCGGTCCAAAGGTTTATTGTCTCTCAACGCCTCCAGAAGAAACCAGCGGAACGGGCCGGTGGTGTTTAATGTCGGATTAATGAGCGCGGGATTTTCAGCCAGCACATCCATCCAATAGGGCATCCAGGAGTCTGCCCACTGGGGAGAAGCGAGAAGTCTGTCGATCTGCAGTTCGCGCTTATTCGAGCGCTTGTCTGCAAGAAATTCCTTCAACTCCACCGGTGTCGGAGCGACCCCCGTGAGGTCCAGTGACAAGCGCCGCAAAAATGCAGCATCGTCCAAGCGCGGCGAAGACGCCACATCTGCAGGAGTCACTGGCGGGGTAGGCCACGGCGCACCCGCTTTCACCCATTCCTCCAAAATCGCTATTTGCTCAGGCTTCAACCCCTGCCCTTTGGGGGGCATACGTTCATCCTCGTCTTTGCTCAGAATGCGGCTGATGAGTTGGCTTGCCTCAAGATTGCCCGGAACCAGCGCGGCCTTGCCTGATTCGCCCGCTTGCAACGCTGCTTCTCGAGTATTCAGACGGAGCCCTCCCTTGTCCTTGTCGCCGTGACAGCGGAAGCATTCGTCTTTGAGAATGCTCAAGACCTTCGAGTGAAAATGACGGGCTTCCTCCAACGACGTCTGGGCGGAAGCCTCAAGAGCCTTCGAGCTTTTGAAGTTTAGAAACGCATCCACCGGGTGTTCCGCCCCTCCGGGAACTTCCACGGCGGGGAGTCCCGCCACCCATTCTTTCGCTAATGTATGCCGTCCCTCCCAAAAACGATCCTGAGACGCCGCCGCCTTATGCCGGTTCGCTGTGTCAAAGTTCTCTAGCTCCAACGCGAGACGCTTCAACTCAGGCTCGACGGCTAAATCCGTTTGCGGCAGCGCTGCAACGCCCCGCGCAGGACTCAGAATGTCGTAGGACTTTCCATCAGGCGTCTCTACCGAAAGGCACAGCTCTCCCGGTTCCGAACGCAAATTAGTCCCGCCCACCACGGTCTCCAACACCACCTGACATTTTCCATCTGCGGGAACTTCACACTCCCCAAAACTCTCAAACATACCGTAGGCAGGCGGACGTAACCCTGACAAATGAGCTACCGGCAGAGGGGCAACAGGTTCCTCCCCATCAGGGGGCGATTTGACCTGAGGATTGCTGCGCACCACCGCTGCTCCATTCAACCACACCCGGCTCAGTCCTTTGGCGCGCAGCAGCAACCGATGCCGCCCCGGGGGCAGGCTAACATCGCCAGCCATCCGCACCAACACAGGGCCGAGCCAGGCATCCCGGATGCCCCAGGCATCGTACAGCAGAGGAAGCCGCGGCAGCAAAAAGCGTTCGGTGCTCCAGCGTAACGTTTCCGCCGGCCATTTTTCTCCTTCGTTTAGCCAGCGGGTTCCTGCGGCCATGCCCTGATGGAAAGTTACTTGCACTTTTCCCTCAGGAAGCGCCCCAAGCGCGGGCATTGTCTCGGGAGCCGCCTTTACTTTGACCTCAGCTCCTGTCCGGCGAAAACGCTTGGCGAGCACATCGGCCTCGACGATCTCGCGGTGAATGGCCACGGCATCGAGCCCGCCTCGAAAACTGTTTAACGCATTGCCAACCTTTGAGGCACCTAACCGGACTTCGTCATTATCAACCACGGGCGCCTCGGTTGTGGCACCACCCATGTCCCAAAAGCCCTGCACGGGCTTGCCGTCCAGCCAACCAGTCATGCTGTCGACAGTCCCAAAACGATAACTGACCGCGATGTGATGCCAGCCTGAATTTGGCGCAAATCCAGTCTTCGATGTCCACCGGTGCCAATGTGCATCTGCCGTCTTTTGATCCGCTTGGCGCGGCGTTGCGAATAGAAAGTTTACGCGCGCCTCGCCTCCCATTTCGCGCAGGCGTAATGCCCAGTTTTGGTTGTCGGCAGCAAATTGCGGATTTCCCGTCCGTCCTTTCCCCACAACGGTAATGGCCGCCCCACGGCCCAGTTCCGAAAGATTCACCCAAGCCTCCAAGGTGATCGGGTCTCCATTGGTGAAATCTAATGGGCTGTTCGGACCCGGGTCTGGAAATGTAAAGTGCGCGCCATCTCCGGTGAGAAGGACGGCTGTGTTATTGGCGTCAAAGTCGGGAAATTCAGGCGGCCTTGGCCCAGGAACATCGCGCTGCACTCCGCCATGTTCCTCTAACTTGGTCGTTTCTTCGGCACCAAAATCCCAGCGATACGCAGGACCGGCGAAGCCACTGAGCGGCGCAGACAACGCAAGCATTCCAAGCCAGAGCCGGGACATGAGGGGGAACTTCATTTCGTCACTCTAACAAGAGGCAACAAGCCGCGATACTGGCCGAGTGGCTAGTCGGTGGTACGGCCATAAGTGACTGTTCGATTCGCCTCTAATGCCCCGTTGGGACTCAGGAGGTCCGCCCTGTATGCTTCACTTATTGTCGTACCGCCTACTGGTACCCCGAATCAGATAAACCTTCGGATGAATAGGAGGCGCGGCACGGTGGCCATATGAGCTCCCTTGGGGTGGCCTATTCCGGCCGAAGGCAGCGCCGTGGGATGACATGGTCAAGGAAACAAAACCCCCAGCCGCCACGTCGGAATCATAGGTCAGGACGCTCTTAAAATCACCAATGCTCTCCAACGTCGCCACGCGTTTTCCGAGGACATGGACGTAAAGGTTCACTCTCCACGTTCCTTCCGCAATTCATCCAGCGACCCTCTTGCTCCCCTCTCTCTAAACTCGATTTCCATGCCAAGAACACTCAGTAGCGCCATTAGCTTCCGTGCCCCAAATTCACTAACGCGTCCCTGTTCAAAACGGGAGAGTGTTTCGGCGGCAATACCGGATTGCACGGCCACTGCGGATTGCTTGAAGCCTAGAGCCCTTCGCTTGGTTGCAATCGCCTGGCCAAGTTCCTGAAGTGTGTCCATTTTTGATATATACGGCAATAATCGGGGTAATAAACGTATGAATTGACTTATTTGTCAATTTGCTGCCTTTCCCTAAACCTTGTAGAGGTGGGGCGGATCTCCAAGACAAGGCAGGTTATTCCTCTGTCCATTCTGTTCCTTCCTGGTCAAAAACCAGCCTCCTGTTTTCTCTGGGAACGCTGAGCTGAATTTACAGGAGGGAACAGGGGACACCGAAATCGCGCGCCGCGAAGCTGCCGAAAGTCGGATTCTGTCAGAGAGAGTGCGCCTCGCTGGAGACCTGCATGACACACTCGAGCAGACACTTCTCGCTGCCCATCTCCAGCTCAACGCCGCAACTCGCTCTCTAATCCAGCACCCCGAGGCCTCAGGGAATCGTGTTGCGCTCGCGATGCAACTGGTGAAGGGGCTTACCAACCCTGAGATCGCGGACGCGCTCCACTTCTCACTAGGCACTGCAAAAGCGCATCTCAGCTCTATTTTAGCAAAGCTCCAAGTCACGGACCGTACCGAAGCCGCCGCTGAAGCCTACAGACGTGGCCTCGTTTCCTAGCCCCAATTTTCTGACGTCGGCGGGGTACTCTTTGTGAAGTTGAACACGTGCCATTCGCCGTCGCCTAACTTCGTTCAGCCCTCCCTGCCATGACTCGATTTCCCCTCAGCCATTGCGTCTTCTTCTTCGTTTCCACATTTGGCTGCATGGCGGAAACCTGGCCGCTCGATGCGGTGGATTCGCGCATCCAAGTTGTTGGTGAGGCGAAGGTGGCCGGCGGCGCGCGAGACACGTCGCTGGTGCTCGATGGCACTTCGGCGCTCGAGCTGAAGGACTCGTCGGCGCTGAATGGCGGCGATGGCGGCTTCACGTTTTCCGTCTGGTGCAATCCGTATGCGCCCAGTGCCGGGCAGCAGGTTATCGCGGGGAAAAATCGTTACTCCCTTAACGAGCGGCAGTGGACGCTCACGGTGGAGGCAGATGGCCACTTGAAAGCCTATGTCCAGCAGGGCGGTTGGGCGACCATCACGAGCAAGGAAACGCTCCAAGCCGGACATTGGCACCAGGTGACGCTGACGGTCGATGCGGGCAAGGCGGCATTGTTTTTGAATGGGAAAGCAGTGGGCGAAGTGGCGCTCAAGAAGCCAGTCTCGGCCACCCAAGCGCCAATCACTCTCGGCGGCATCGTCGACAAGGGCGGGGCGTGCCAACCATTTCGTGGTGCCCTCGATGAAGCGCGATTTGAGTCGCGTGCGTGGGGCCCGGAGGAGATTTCGGCAAGTTATCGCCCGGTGAGTCTCACGCATGAAATTCCGAAGCCGATGGAGGCACCGGTTTCTCTGTGGGAGGAGCGCTTGGTTTTGCCGAAGGCGGCGGAGTTACCTGCAGTGCAGGGCACCGAGTTTCATGTCATTAAGAAACAGGCACCGGATTCCGACGGCGCGAAGTGGACGTTAGGTGTCGGTCTCGCGTGGCATAAAGGGCGGCTATACGCGTCCTACGGGTTCAATAAAGGTGATGAAAATACACCGACCGAGGAGGCCCACGTGCGCGTGAGTGATGATGCTGGGAAGACTTGGGGGGCACCGGTGGTGATGGATGACGGCGAAGGAAATCTCGGCGTGAGTCACGGCGTTTTCCTTTCGCACAAAGAAACGCTGTGGGCGTTCATGGGGGCGTTCTACGACCATTTTCAGCGCACGCATACGCGGGCCTACACGCTGAATGAAACGTCCGGTGTTTGGGAACCGCATGGCGTGGTCATCGACGCAGGATTCTGGCCGATGCAGGAGCCGCAGAAGATGGCCGATGGCAACTGGATCATGGCTGGGGCGCGGGTGTCGCATGGATACGAAGTCGTAGGTGACTTGCCTGCGGTGGCCATCAGCGAAGGCGATGATTTTACGAAGTGGAAAATGGTGGTCATCCCGGCGGCGCAAGGTGTTGGTAAAGTCTGGGGCGAATCCACGGTCCTTGTCGAAGCGAGTCGGATCATCAACATCTCCCGTTACGGCGCCAAGGCGGTTGCGCTCGTTTCGGTGAGCCAAGATTACGGCCGCACTTGGACGCCCACCGTGCCGTCGAACTTACCGATGGCCACGAGCAAGCCTTACGCGGGCATCTTGAGCACCGGCCAGCGCTATCTCGTCTGCACCACCACGGCGGACACCGGAGGCCGGCGCTCGCCCTTGACCATCGCCGTGAGCAAACCGGGCGAATCGGTCTTCAGCAACGTCTTCGTCATCCGCCCCTCCATTTTCCCTGAAGGCCCCGGTGTGTCTGACGTGCGCGCGGATTTCAGCTATCCGTACGCCGTCGAGCACGAGGGCAAGCTTTACATCGGCTACACGCACAAGAGCCATGCGGCGAACGAACTGGCAGTCTTGCCGGTTGATCAATTGCGGATTGCTCGATGAACCATACAGTCGCACTTTTCCTCCGACCTGATGTTTCCATCGAGAGACGAGCATGTAAATCGAAACCAATACAATTGGGTTCCTAGTAAAGAGCCGAAGAATGATTCGTCGTGGGTGAAGGAAAGTAGGGCCATAGCAATGGCTTAGAAGCAGCCTATGATGCGAATGGCGATTTAATTCCCAATAAGGTACGTATAACTTTGTTTCAGACCCAGGGCTTGTTGATAATGTGATCCCTGATTAAGGGCAGGTTTGGAAGGATGTTGTCCCGCATTACTTTTATGGAGGAGATGAAGCATGTACTCCTGATAAAACGCATGTTTATTCACTTAACAGTGAGGGAGACTCAACGCGCGGAAGGTGTCATCCGAGCGGGTTACTTGCTTTGGCGTAGGTGAAAGAGTAGAATCCACTCATGAGCACCGTTGCTGAAATCGAAGCCGCCATTGAGCAGTTGCCAACCCAGCAGATGCTGGAAGTAGCTGGTTGGCTGGATGAACGCCGTGGGATGATTACGACTTCAGAAGCGCTTTTCTTGCAGCTTGATAAAGAAGACGGAGAGGCAGCAGGTAATCAATGGCTTGGCGAATAACGCGTGGGGAGATCTGGCTGGTAGATCTTGGCATGGCTGCAAAAGTGCGGCCTTGTTTGATTTTGAGTGTGCCTTTTGAGGGTGATGAAAAGGCGGTGGTGACTTACGTGGCTCGGACGACTCAGGTGCATGGAGGTCGCTTCGAGGTGGAGCATGTCGATCACAAATTCCTTCCGGGCGTCTTTGATGCGCAGAACATTGGTACGGTACCCGTGCCAAAACTGGAGCGGTTCCTGACCCGGTTAAGTGCGGATAAACTCGCAGGGGTCGAAGCCGCAGTGCAGCGATGGTTGGGGTTTACTGAATAGCCCTTTGCCGAGCTGTGTGAGCTGCTTGTCGTTGCCGGAGCAACTGGTTAGGATCTACTCGTGATTCTGCACGACGATTATCGCTTTTTAGCTGCCTCTTCCGGGCTGCTGGATCGTCGTGCATGTCTGGAAAAACCGCATCGGGTCGCAGAAATTTGAAGGTACTTCCGTCAGGCACCCAGACGTGATCCGCAATAACGCTATGAAATCCACCTTCCCAATGCTCGCAGCCCTTCTGCTCGCGCCGGTAGCTGTACTGCACGCCGACCAAGCGTCGATGCCGGCAGGTGACGTTTCCAATGTCCCGCTTGTGCTCAAGGAAGGCGGGACGGCGGAGACGCCATTCGTATTTGACGGCAAAGGGTTGGTGATCGACCTCGGGATTGGTGTGACAGAGCACGCTTGGAAAAAGGAGGGTGAAATCTGGACTTCAAGTGGACCGCTGTTTGGCCGTGAGCCTATCGCGGCCGGCCAGCTTGCAGGTTTGTTTCTGGGGGATGTCCCCATCAGTCTGCCGCGCGATGTGGCGGCGGAAAAGCTCCACCCAGAGCTCAAGGAGCACTGCTACTTAGCGCCCGCTGTGCTGAAGCCCGGGCAGATGAGCCCGAAGAGTGTCTGTCCCCAGTCGCTCCCAGTCGCTCCAGTCGCTATGCAATACGAGCGCCTCTTGAGGTTAAGACACGCTGAGGTCGTGTTGGATTTCTTCGAAACTACGGCCTTTTGTCTCCGGTACCATAAACTTTACCCACACAAGTTGTAGCACCATCATGAAGCAGAAGAACAGGAACACAAAACCCGGAGGGAACGCTGTGACCATCTTCGGGAAAAATGTCGTGAGCAACGCGGCGAAGATCCAGTGGGTGAAGCTGCCGAGCGACTGGCCTTTCGCTCGGAACCTGTCTGCAAAAATTTCTGAGATCAGTACCCAGATAACTGCGCCCTGTCCGATGGCGTGCGCCGCGATAAAAGCAAAAATGCACATGGGCACAATGACGAAGTGCTCGGTGAAGAAGGCCCACGCGCATAGCCCGAGCGACGCGATGTATCCAAACGATCCGATGTAAAGCAGCGTACGTCTGCCAAGGCGATCAATGAGCCACAGGCCTACGAAGGTGAAGACGAGGTTCGTCACGCCAATTCCGACGGATTGCAAAAGCGCAGCTTTCTGCCCGAGTCCAGTGAGTTCGAAAATGCGCGGCGCGAAGTAGAGGATCGCGTTGATGCCGGAGAGCTGATTAAAAAATGCGACAAGAAACGCGATAAGGATTGGCGTCTTCATTCCACGGCTCCAGAAACCCTGCACGGAGTTGGCCTCGTGGCTCGCTGTGGTCATTGTGTTGGCGGTTTCTTCGAGCTCGGCAGTACTGGCATTGGGCGCAATGAGCTTCAGCACGGCGATGCCGCGTGCGCGGTCGCCTTTTCGCGAGAGTAGCCACCGGGGACTCTCTGGAATGATGAAGCAGGCGAACGTGTACAGCAGCGACGGAACAGCCATTGCACCGAGCATCCAACGCCATGCGTTGTCACCTAGGCCGGAGAGCAGCGAGTTTGAGACGAAGGCGACGAGAATGCCGAAGACGATGTTGAATTGGAACATGCCCGCGAGTCGCCCACGACTTTCTGGCGGCGAGATTTCCGAAATGTAAAGTGGCGCTGCTACTGTGGACACGCCGATCGCGATGCCACCGAGAAAGCGTGCCAGCATGAATCCATAAACCTCATTTGCAAACGCTGACCACAGCGAGCCGACGAGGAACAATACCCCGATGCAGAGAAGCGTTCCCTTTCTGCCAAAGCGATCCGTTGGCCAGCTTCCGACGAACGAGCCGAGAACCGTACCCCACAAGGCTGCCCCCATCGCGATGCCGTGCATTTCCGGACTCAGGCCCCATAGCGCCTGGATCGTCTTTTCCGCGCCGGAAATGACCACTGTGTCAAAACCGAACAGAAATCCAGAGAGAGCCGATACGATCGACCAAAGAAACAGTCTTGAACTGGGAGTTTTCATAAATGCCAAACTAATGGTCTGCGCCCTAAAAGCGCCTAAAAAAAGGCAACCTCACGCGGAGATGCGGAGAACGCGGAGCTTTTATAAAACCTGATTTCTAAGGTTATTCCGTAATTTCTCCGCGCTCTCTGCGCCTCCGCGTGGGCCCTCTTTTTTGGGTTAATTTAGGCGTTCTAAGTGAAATGCCTCGGTTGCGGAAAGGTTGCGCCACAGCGAGCCGCTGCCATCCAACTCCAAAAAGTCTTATGTAGGCAAGCTCCGCCCTGGGGCACTGAAGTTAGTGAGGCAAGTTTTACATGCTGACTGCACAAAGTCGGGGGGAGCGCAGGAGGGGACAGACACTCGGGTGGAGGACCTTCGTGGGTTGATGGGAGAGTGTCTGCCCCTTCGTCTGCATCCCACCTTCGACGCCAATTTCAACCACACAGGTGAAGTTCTGACGGGTTGGACAGTTTTTGGAGTCGCCTTGGTCCTGTTTATGGATGGATGGTGACATTCAGCAATTTGCTTGACTGTTTTGCTCTGAACTAGAGAATCCCAAGATAACCTTAATCTAATTAACGGAAATCCACCTCAGTGATATAAAATTTATTAAAATCTAAAAATATGCCAACGACAATGACCCCAGCCGACGTATTTGATCTTCTTAGAGAGACCACTCAACTTGGAGATGCTGACAGACTCGTCCCACGAGGGCAGACCCCCAATAGCATCGTCTACCCGATCCGACTTCTTGAAGTTGGTAGCTTGGGACCTAGCCGAAACCCGATACATTTTTTTAAAGATGGCGGTCGCAGTGGATTGTTGATTCGGTTTGGTTACGAACCAAAAATTCCGGCAAATTGGGATTGGCGCTTGATTACAGGCAGAATTCGCATTGTGCCTAATGGATATGAGATAGATCGTATTCTAAGAGGTGGCTATCATTGTTATAATTCCCACGGTGAAGAGTTTTTTAAATTTTACAAGTTTGATTGGGATTTGGTTGACGAAGTCATAAAAAGATATGAAGCTCTGAGGAATGCTGACGCTCTCCATGGGATCGGCTACCATCGGATGGCGGGGCGGTACAACAATCCCATATGGGCGGATTGCCCCCATACAATTAAGTGTCCTTGGCTAGCTGCCCTAATCGTGCGATTTCACGATCAGAACCCAGCCTATTGGATTTAATCCGGGTCGACCCGCGCTTGAGTAATGGTCGTGAGAGCGCAGGGGAAGCGCAGGGAAGCGCAGGGAACAGACACTCCGGGGGGAGATCCGAGTGGAAGACCTGCTAGTGCGGGTTGGGTGGAGCACGAAGAGTGTCTGTCCTCTGCGTCCTGAGCTGAGCTCCGTCGAATTTACGCGTTCAGAATGTCAGGATTGCGTTCTGAGCACATTTGGGCCACATTCGGACATGGCTCTAAAAGAAACCTTCGTTCGCGCTAGGGTAGACGCCCGCCTTAAAATGGATTCAGAAGCGATCCTCGGGCAGTTGGGGCTCACAACTGCCGATGCCATTCGCATCTTTCTCCACCAAGTCAGAATTCAGAGAGGTTTACCTTTCGATCTCAAAATCAAAGAAGACAACTCAGACATTCTGCTACCCACTTCCATGCGAAACGCCGTTTTAGAATCCTTTTATGACGACGAAGCCCGGTGAGGTTTATCTCGTTAATTTGGGAATCGCCGGAAAAGTCCGTCCAATGATTGTTCTCTCAAGAGAAGATTCAGCCCCACCAAGAGCCTTAGCCATTTGTGCCCCCATCACAACCTCCTCAAGGGAAAGTCCATATGAGATCCCTATTGGTAAAAGCAATTTTCTAAAATTGGAAAGCTTTGTAAATGTGCAAGGCTTGCAGGCTATTCCTCATCACGAGTTGCAACGAAAACTCGGAAATGTATCAGATAATAATCTATCACAGATCAAAGACGCCTTGTTGTTTGCATTAGATCTCAAATGAAATTTCGGATCTAGGCCTTTGGTTCATCAATGTTTCCCGCCTTGCTGAACCAGTCACTGCAGCTAACGACCGGCATGCGTCATGCCAGTTGCTATTGCATCTGGCCCTCCGTATTCCAGTCGTGGCTCAGTTTTGGCGTCCCGCTTGTCTATTTTCACCTGATCGCCTGACTTCTCCGGGATCAAGGATGGAGCACTCGCAGGGGTCTGACACTCGAGGGGACTTTCTAGTGTGGGGTAAATGGAGCACGAAGAGGGAGCACAAGGAGTGTCTGTCCCCTGCGTCTCCGTTTACTCTGTTATCTGACGCCCTTGGAGTAGACCGGTTACCAGCATACGCCAAGGTACCAAATAAACTTACCGACGGGCATTTACTTGGATTAGCCCGTCATCATGGTGCTAAGTTAGCCACTTTAGACACCGGAATTCTTGGTGCTTTATTGATTCCAGCTTCTTGAAAGCTAATCAAGCACGGCCACTTAGTACTCATCGCCCGGGAGCACGAAGGGAGCACGAAGAATGTCTGTCCCTTGCGTCTACTCTGCGTCTATCCATTAGAGGTGGGTATGATTTTGCCTGACGAAGCGGCTTTGGCTCAATTTAATCCTGATCTATGAGTCTGATTTTTACCTT
>CAIWVL010000103.1 GCA_903916085.1 uncultured Spartobacteria bacterium | reverse complement strand
TCTGAACCCAGACCTGCGGAATCGACTGCTTCTCACGCGAACCGACCGGATGCCGTTCGCTCTTTCCATCGCTGCAGTCGGCAGCGCCGGTGACACTGGAACTAGTGTCGTACCGGAGGAATGGCTGGGCCGACGATTTGAAAATGGAGAGGAACTTTGCCGCGCAATCGACACTCTCCCGCACCGTCAGGGCGAGGCGGAAACAACCTACTGTTGTCACTTCGGACTGAAGCTGGTCCCTGCACCGACATGGCTCACCGCGAGCAAAGTCGAGATGGGATTTCAGGCTGAGTACGGAGTCGCCGTTCTAGTGGAAAACGGGGCCGTAAAAACATCCATCCAAAAACTGACAGCTGACACGCTTAAGCCTTGGATAATGTCGCATCCAGACCATGTGCGATTTCTGAGTCATGAATTTAAGCCGCCCGGTAACGAGGATGCGGGGCTAGGCAGGTGCATGCTCATCGCATGCGACATTGCAGGGGTTTGCGAAACGGTTCCGGTCTATCGGAAGCGTCGATCAGTTGGGCTCCTGTCCTCTAGGATGCAGAAGTGCATCCGGCGCGGTCGGAAAGCGTCCCAGACGCTTGCGTCAAGCGTGGATGAGCTACTCAAAGCTCCCGCATACCACCTGCCCGACGATCATTTCAAACGCAGCAGCGGCTGTCGCCAAATGGCGTGGCGTCTCTTTATCTCCATCTTCGAGGATGCCGAGCCTTATACCGCCTCTCCAGACGGCGACTACCTTAGCATGGAGGACCTCGTCGCACTTAGTATTCTGGCCCATGCGGAGCCGGATCTGCAGTTTAATAAGTTCATCGCGAACAAAATCCTCCGCACTGCGCTCTTGGTGCAGCGGAATGACGCGCCTGGCAAGAATTGGAATTGGCGCATGGGCGGCAAAAAGACCCCTATTACTGGAAATTCCGCTTTGGAAACGCTTTGCGCCGCAGCGCTCGACTTCATGCCGATGATGGAACGCGACGCCGCTATGCTGCACCAAGGCTGCGAGCACATCCGTATCAATCGTGTTCAGTTCAGCCCGTTGCCAAACCAATGGAGCAACGACGAAATGCTCCGCGCTTCAGATCCTGAAGTCGAAAAAGCCGCAGTCCTTGCTTCCGACGACTTTCACTGCACCCCTGCAATTCTTCTCTACCTGCAGGCCTCGCTGCCAAATCTATCTGCCTGCAACGTCTCCCTGACACCCCAAAAAAAGAAGCGTCTCAAAACACCACGTACTAGCGCGATGCCAGTGGTTACGCATGAGGAGCTTCCCCCGACCACCCACAACCTAAAGCGATTCATCTGGGAAAATGTGTCGAGGCTGAACACCCGCAATCCCCATTACTGCCCCGCGTCGGATCCCACCTCCCAGGCGATCGTCCGCGAAGTTCACTCCCTCCAGCGCTGGCTCTTGAATGAAGAACTGCCAGAGTTGCCAGAGAGCGAACTGTATGCGAAACGCACGGTCGCCCCGAAGAGCCAATCCTCCGTGGATCCCATGGTGGCGCGCGTTTCCTTCCTTTCGATCTTCGGACAAAAAATCGAGCTCCCGGCGGC
>CAIWVL010000102.1 GCA_903916085.1 uncultured Spartobacteria bacterium | reverse complement strand
GGCGACTGTTGGAGCGGCCTTCGCGGCATACACGATCTTGAACTTCTTTCCGTTGGGCATGCCCGCACGTTCTGGTGCAACTTGTTCGACAAAAGCAGCCTGTGCCGCAGATAGCCAGCTTTTCACTACGGGCCAAACGGGTCTCTCCTTGATGTCTCGATAACTGATGGCCCCGAGGCAAATTTGTTCCACCAACATCCGTCGGTCGCCCTCCGTGACGGGTGGTAATGCGTGTTCCGGGAACCACGTCGCGACTAGGTTAACGCGCGCAATCCATTGCTCCACAGCATCATCCCAATGCTTTAATGGACACCGCCCTGCCTCCACCTCGTTCGCGAGCAGTCCCGCTGCGGCATCCTCAGGAATGCGGTCGGTTTCTTTGGAGCGCAAAACTAGATCCCGGAAACGCACGATGTGTCGGGCCACGACACGGCGTTGAGTGGGATCAAAAACCACATCCACACGTTCCTGAAATCCCGCAGGAAAAAGCTCCCGCAGCCACTCTTCGCGCACCCCCGTTGCCAAGCTGAGGAGGACCTGTTTTTCCGTCCCGCGCGCCTCGACTTCGCGCACTTCACACGCCACAAGCAGGGGTTCATTTTGCACGACGCTCTCCCGCGCCAATACGCCGCGTCGGCCGTGCACCAGCGCGCACCGGAGTGTGCCGGCGTCCATGCGCATCGCCACCTGATCGGGAAAACCGGCCAGCACACAGCGCCGCACGGCCTCTGGATCTGAGTTGGAATGGCCTACATAAAGACCTTCGGCTTTAGCAATTTGTAAAAATTGCTTCGCTAATGCAGACGCTTCCCGAGCCGCGCCTCCATGCACGCCTGCGCTCTCGCAACGCCGGACGTCAAAGCTGGCGCGCTCCGCAAAATCGAGGGCCTTGAGCCACATGAAAAGATCGGAGCCAGCCTCACTTTCGCTCAGTTCGCCGGACACCTGTTCCAGTTGGCGGCCGTCGCCTCGGCGCAACAAGGGGCGACCTTGGGTAAGTGCCGCGATGGCAGCAGCCTCGGGGACGCACCCGTATTGATCGGCCGCTAGCAGCATCCGCGCGTATCGAGGATGCACAGGAAAGGCGAGCATCTGGCGGCCGAGTTCGGAGATGGCACCGTCAAGTTCAAGCGCGCCAAGGTCCTGGAGCAGTGTTGTGGCACGATCCAAGGCCTTGGGCTCAGGTTTCTCTAACCAGCGAAATCCTGTGATATCCTGAACGCCTGCAGCTTTTAAGGTGAGAATGACCTCGGCCAAATCGAGGCGGCGCACTTCAGGAATTTCCTGCGCCGGACGATCGCCGTGTTCGCGTTCGGTCCACAGTCGCAGACAGATGCCGGGTGCCGTTCGGCCAGCGCGCCCGGCCCGTTGGTCGGCTGAGGCGCGGCTGACCCGCGAGGTCAAAAGGGTATTGATGCCCCGGTAAGGATCAAAGCGCGCCACCTTAGCCATCCCGGCGTCGATCACAACTCGCACGCCGTCAATGGTAAGCGACGTCTCGGCAACATTGGTCGAGACTACTACTTTTCGACGCGACTGTTTGGCGATTGCTGCATCTTGTTCTGTCGGTGGAAGTTCGCCGTGAAGGGGTAAGATCGAGCACTCCCGCCCAGCGCGCGTATGGCGTAAAGCTTCGATCGTGCGGTGGATTTCGTAACTACCTGCGAGGAAGACTAATACATCGCCTTCAGTTTTTGGTGCGAGGCGTTCGAAAGCATCCGCAACGACCTCCCACACGGGGCGTTCTCCCGGAGAACGCTCGAGGTAGGTGATGTCCACGGGATACGTACGTCCGCGGGCGACGAGGAGTTCGCATGGAGCCAGATACTCTTGGAGCGCAGTGGTTTCCAGCGTCGCCGACATGACTGTCAGAAGCAGATCTGGGCGCAGTGTTTGCTGGATGTCTAGGGCTCGCGCCAAGGTGATGTCGCCGTAGAGATGGCGTTCGTGAAACTCGTCAAAACAAAGAGCCGCCACACCGCGCAACTTGGGGTCGCTCAGCATCTGGCGCAGCAACACGCCTTCGGTGACGTAGCGAATCCGAGTGGCACTTGAGCACACACGGTCCAATCGGATTTGGTAGCCGACTTCCCCGCCCACGCGACCGCCGCGTTCCGCTGCGACGCGCGCGGCGAGCATGCGGGCCGGAAGTCGTCTGGGCTGAAGGACAACGATTTCACCGTCTCCCAGAAGGCCATGATCTAAGAGGATTTGAGGTACTTGGGTAGACTTGCCGGAACCTGTGGGCGCTTCTAACACCACGCGAGGGGTGCGTTGCAGAGTCGCTACCAAGGCGTGTTCGAGTTCAAAAATGGGCAGATCGCGTCGGAGCATTAGGGGCGAGTCGTCTAATTCTTCCACTCAAAACGAATGGGCGGTGGCGTGGGGCCAATGGGCTTAAGTTGCTCGGCGAGCTCTTCCTCTGCGCTCAGAACTGACCCAGGCGAAGTGACTTTGGGAATTTTGGGCCGAAAGCCGCCGCGCACTAAAAGGGTTTCCTGCGCTTGAGGAGTGGGCGAGACGGGCAGGGGAGGTTCGATGTGAGAGGCTGGTGCTGGGGCGGGAGCGGGAGGCACGGCGGGAGCGGCTGGGAGGGGCCCCGACTCAGGAGCAATCGGTGTCACAACCGGTGTCGGCGGGACGAGTGGAGCAACGGTGGGCGCTAGGGCAACGGGAGCAGGCGCCGTAATGGGAGCCGCTTTCTCTAAAACAGACGGCAGCACAGCCTGCGCTGGTTGAAGCGGCTCTTGAGCAGGCACATAAACGGGAGTCGTAGAGAAAGCGGGTATTGCGACGGGCTCCGGGGAGGTTTCGGCGAGTTCAGTGACGGGCGGGCGGAGCAGCGGCAGCAGCGTCACTGGAATGAAGAGCAGCCCGTTGAGCGCGATGAATGGGGCGATGCCGTCCCAGGGAGCGGCTAGTCCGCCGCCGGAGCCGCCGATGAGCGCAAAGCAGGCGGCTGAGCGGGTAAAGGCTTCGGCGAGTGTGGGAGCGGCCCAGCCTTGATCTAGGACGACAGCCCAGGCTCCGATTTGAATAGCGGCGAGCAGCAGCATTTTCCACAACAACAGCAAGCGATCCGCCTCGGCCCGGCCAGCGCGCGCAGGGGAGAACAGCGCTCCGAAAGACAGGTTAGCCGTCAACAGGAGCAGTCCCAGGACAAATAGTTTCGAAGGATTCATGGGTGTGGTGGGGCTCTAAACTCGTTCATCCGTGACATGAATCAAGGCGCGAAGGTGGCCGAACCAAGAAGCAAGCATCTAAGAAATCGGTGCCTCGGCGTGTAACACCTGTGCGGGCCGCTCGATTTGCGCGACGAGGTGCTCGATAGCTGACTTTTCACCTGCTTTCTTCGTCTGTCTTTGCGTAGCCTTTCCGAACCGCTCCCTTCCAATGAACTCCCTTCGTTCCCTCTTTTTCTCAGGCCTCGTGGCCGCTTCCGTCGCTCCTCTGCTTACACCCGTAACCGCGAGAGCGCAGGAGCCCGTCCAGATCACACTCAAAACGCTTACCGCGCAAATGAAGTTTGATCTGAACGAGATCGTTGTTTCGCCGGGTTCGAAGGTGAAGCTCACCTTTGAAAATCCAGACGACATGCCCCACAACCTCGTCATCTGCCAGCCTGGCACGGACGTGGTTCAGTTGGTAATGCGGATGTTGGAAAAACCTGAGCTCGCTCTCAAAAACAACTTTCTTCCGGATGATCCGAAAGTCTGGCTGAAGTCGCGCCTGCTTAACCCGCATGAGAAGCAGGAGATCGAGTTTACAGCACCTGAAAAGCCGGGAAACTATCCGTATGTGTGCAGTTTCCCTGGGCACGCGGCGAGCATGCAGGGCGTCATGCGTGTTTTGGGTGAAGGGCCTAAGCTTCAGGATCTCTCTTTTGCGCTCTATCTAGGCGACTGGAAAACGCTTCCCGACTTCTCAAAGCTCACTCCGCATCGTACTGGACCCGTTGCGGATAACCTCGTGCAGCTTAACTTTGATGATTACAAAAACCAGTACGGTCTGGTGTTCACTGGTAAACTAAACTTCCCGGCGGATGGCGAGTACAGTTTCTACGTTGCTAGCGATGATGGCAGCCGCCTCTTTATTGACGGTGACCGTGTGCTCAACAACGACGGCATTCATCCCGCCGAGGTTAAAGAGACCAAGCGCAAAATCAAAAAGGGCGAGCACGCCGTGCGCATCGAGTATTTTCAGGCGACTGGCGACGCAAAGCTCTACGTGGGCTGGAAGAGCGAGAAGTTCGATACCACAGCGTTGTCGAAGTGGACGCCGCCCAACTGGAAAAAAGGCGTCGCCCAGAAGACGAACGAGTTTGTTGGGCTTCCCTTAGAGCCCAAGGATGCCCCCATTGTGTATCGCAACTTTATCGCCGGAGCGGGCAACCGCGGGATTGGCGTTGGCTTCCCCGGCGGCCTCAATTTCGCGTGGAGCGCGGAGACGATGAACTTTACGATGGCTTGGCGCGGAGCGTTCATGGACGCCGCCCGGCATTGGAAGAACCGGGGAGGCGGCCAACAACCTCCCGCCGGTTTTGACGTACTGCGCCCGGCCGACCTCGTGCCGCCTCTCGCCGTGCTCGACACCCCAGACGCTGCTTGGCCGACATTTACTCAGGACGAGCATTTGGAAGGCTACGCGTGGAAGGGCTACCAACTCGACGAGGCAGGGGTGCCGACTTTCCATTACACTTGGCGTGGAGTGGACGTGGAAGATCGCGTGGAAGCGAAGGGCGATTTCAAGAGTGGCGGCACGCTCGTGCGCACCCTTACTCTGAAGGGTAACATTCCGCCCAAGTCATTCCTGTTGTTGGCAAAGAAGGCGCAGGTGACTTCCACTCCGGCAGGTTTTGCTGTGAAAGGCGAGTCGCTTACGCTTCCCGGCGCTGCGTATGAAAACAAGTTCCTGCTCCAGACCGATGGAGGCATCGTTGTGGGTGACTCGCTCATGATCCCGGCCAAGCCAGTGATTAAAATCGCTTATGGCTGGCCCGAAATGCATCCCGCCAACCATGCAACTCACGCCGCCCAGTAATCTCTTCTCCCCCATAAAATCATGAAAGCGCAACGCCTTCTCCTTTCCTTTCTGCTTGGTGGCCTTCCCGTCAGCAGCCTTTTTCTCAACGCACACGCCGTTGAAATGCCCGATCCTGTAGAGGCCGAGTACTACAAAATCACCACCTTTCCCACGCCTCCCGGAGTCGGCTTGGAAGTGGGCTCGGTGGATTTCCTTCCTGACGGTCGGGTGGCACTGGGTACTCGCCGGGGCGAAGTATGGATCGCCGCTAATGCCCAAAACGCCACTGGAACAGGTACTTGGGACGAAAAAAGTGCATCTTTTCAGCCTGATCCTTCCCTCCCGGAAAAAGATCAGATCCGCTACGAACGTTTTGCTGAAGGACAGCACGAAATTCTCGGGCTCGCTTACAAGGACGGCTGGCTTTACGCCACCAATCGGTACGAAGTCCTTCGTATGAAGGACGAAACAGGGAAAGGAAAAGCCACCCGTTTCGAGACTGTCTCCGATAAGTGGGGCGTAAGCGGCGATTATCACGAGTACTCTTTCGGCTCGCGGTTTGATAAAAACGGCGATCTCTGGGTGCTGGCGTGTCTCACTGGCTCTTTCTCGAGCAAAACCCCGTTCCGTGGTTGGGCGATGCGCATCAAGCCTGACGGCACGATGGTGCCAACGTGTAGCGGCGTGCGCTCTCCCGGCGGCGTGGGATTCGATGCTGACGGCGAAGTTTACTACACGGACAATCAAGGTCCCTGGCATGGTGCCTGTACGTTGCAGCATCTGATTCCCGGCACTTTCCAAGGCCATCCCGGCGGCAACATGTGGTACGACTTGGCACCGAACATGGGCCCGCGTCCCGTCGATCCTAATGACCAAAGCCGGATGGTTATCGAACGCGAGCGGATTAAGGAACTGGTGCCGCCTGCTGTTTACATGGTGTACGGTCCTGGAAAAATTGGAAACTCCTCGACCGCTGTCGTTTGTGATTTAAGTAATGGCAAGTTTGGCCCGTTCTCGAAGCAGATTTTCATTCCTGATCAAAGCCATTCAAACATTTCCCGAGTGTATCTGGAGACCGTGAACGGCGTGAAACAGGGTGTTGTTTTCCCCTTCCTCAAAGGCCTGCGTTCCGGCCCAATCGGCGCGCGCATGGGCGATGATGGGAAGTTTTTCGTAGGCGGTTCCGATCGAGGCTGGGGCGCCAAAGGTGGGCAACCCTTTGCCTTTGAACGCGTAGACTGGACTGGAAAAGTTCCGTTTGAAGTTCACGAAATGCACGCCAAGCCCGATGGCTTCGAGCTGACCTTCACCGAGCCCGTGGATCCCGTCACCGCAAGTAATCCCGCCAGCTATACCGCCCGCGAGTTTACGTACATTTACCAGGCTAAATACGGCAGCCCAGAAGTAGATGACGTCCTGCCCAAGATTGAGAAAATTGATGTTGCTCAGGACGGAAAATCGGTGCGTCTGAAGTTTGATGTTCTCACGAAGGGGCACATCCACGAGTTGCATCTGGATGGCGTCCGTTCAGCTAAGGGCAACCCTGTCTTACATCCGGTTGCTTACTACACGCTGAACGAGATCCCCGCGAAGTAGGTTTGTTTTGAGAGGGTGCCCCTCGGAGGTTGCAGGTGGAGTCACGCTCCATGCGCCCCCGTTGGGGCACCGTCTGTGAATGGAGGTTCCTCGGGTTACGCCAAACCCTTCACCCAGGGCTCTCACCTCCCATCCCATGGGCTTGGCCCTTTCGATTGACCCTTTTTAGCGCGGGCACCGGTCTCAGGTTTTCCCAATGCTCAAGGCATGGCCGGTGACAGCGTTCACGGTTGCCTTGCCCCCGCCCGCCCGACAAACTGTATACCATGGCTACTCCCCCTAGCACACGCGCCCTGTTATTTGCCGCCGTTGGACTTTGTGGCGGTGTTGCGCTTGGGACGCTCCTTCCAGCCGATGCAGAGCGCGCTTTTAGCAACGCGAACGGCACGAGCGCCGCGACGCGCGGACAGGGAGAGTCGTTAGGCGGCGGACTGAGGCCCACTACGGGAGTGAGCTCTGCCACAGACGGCGACCCTGAGACCTCACTCAGCACACGCGGCTCAGACTCGCTAGGCAAGCTGCCACCGGAGAAAATCATCGCGCTGTTTGAGCGAGTCTCGAAACTGAAGAGTGAGTCTCGCAAATACATCTTAGCTTACCGGTTAGCCAGTCAGATGGAACTTGGCCAGATTGAGGGGGCGCTCAAGGCTGCGCTGGAAGATTTAAGCGACGGCGATTACGTCACCACGCGTGCGTTGGCTCGGCGTTGGGCGGAGCTTGACCCTAAAGCGGCGGCAGCGAAGGCGCTTGAAACCAAACAGCAGCACATGGTTATTCCAGTCATGGAAGCCTGGTCACGTCTGGATCCCGCTGGCCCCCTCAGCTGGGCTCTTCAACAAGACCCCTCTGCTCGCGTAGACGCGATACGTCCGTTGCTCATGGGTCGACTTCTGGAGCCTGCGCAGTTGGAAAAACTTGTTATGAACGCCGGCAGCTCTGACAGCGACGAAATGCGTCGCCAGATCTTCCCGTTCGCCACAGCCAGCCTTTCCGAAAGTAATCCCCAAGGTGCACTGCACGCCGCTTCCAGCATTGAAGACGCCGACTTGCGTCAGCGCACCCTCAGTATGGTGCTTGGTCGCCTCGGTCAGACTGCCCCTGACGTTGGTAAAGCCTGGATCGCTTCGCAACCGGATTTAACGCCTGAACAACGCCAACAATGGGAGCAGGCCCTGACTAACCCTCGCGGCGGTTTCCGCCGAGGCGGCCCCCGTTAGGCCAAGTATTAACTTAAGAAAAGGGGGCTCACGCGGAGGCGCAGAGGGCGCGGAGAAATTACGGAATAACCTTCGAAATCTGGTTTTATAAAAGCTCCGCTCTCTCTGCATCTCCGCGTGAGATTGCCTTTTTTTAGGCGCTCTAAAGCTAGGCGACGTTCGTAACGATCCGAGGGTCTACGCTGCCACCG
>CAIWVL010000101.1 GCA_903916085.1 uncultured Spartobacteria bacterium | reverse complement strand
CGCTTACGCTCAACCACCGGCTACCATCTGGTAACCCTTTGGGTTACTTGGAGATTAGCCTTAGGAGGGCAAATTATAGAAGCTGTTCTGATGAACCTGAAGGGTTCACGGCGGCCGGTGGTTGAGCGTAAGCGACACCACCGGAGCACGCCCATACAAGCGCATCACCCCAATCGGGGTGTCAGCGACGGATTCGGGCACAGGTGTGTAGTTTCCTTTAAACGACGAAACTACAAGCACGTCAGGTTGCGCGCTGCTAGCAGGCATGGCGGCATGCAGCATCCGACGACAACCCAAAATCAAACCGCAAACTGAACGCGACTATGCCGCTTGGGCCGTTCCAAAAGGTGCGCCCCCAGCTCGGCAGCTTCTCTTACGGAAAAGCGAAGCGCTGAACTGGGGCACAGTCCCGCCGTGGGCTACTTCTTCGGCGGGTTCTCACTCGCCTGAGATTCGTCGGCAACAAGTTCCTGCATCGAGGCGCTGAAATCAGCGCTCATGAAGCCCATTGAATGCATGCGGATGGAGGAGACCTTGCGACTCATCGCTTTCTTGGCCGAGGCAATCCCCGAGTCCGAAAACTCCATGCTGCTGCTATGGCGCTTGTTCATCTTCATGCTCGCAGCCGTTGCGATGGCGTCCTGATTTGCTCCCAAGAAAATGAACTCCCAAGAGTAAACTTCCTGCTGGTGTTGGATAGACGCTGACACGGCTTCCCAAGTGAAATGACGCGATGCGTTCTCTTCGCCATCCGTGAAGATGACGACGATCACCTTGCCGGGACGCTCAGCCTCAGGAGTGGCGGCTAGTTTGCGGCCCAGAGTGTTGATTGTCTCACCGATGGCATCCAGAAGGGCTGTTTGCCCTTGGGTCTTATAGGTTTCCGAATTAAGCTCCGGCACCTCGGACAGAGGGGTGGATGTCTCAGGAACATGGCACCGACTTGAAAACAGAACCAACGATAGGTTGGCCTGTCCGGGCACTGCCTTTTGTTGCTGTAGGAACTCGTTGTAGCCGTTGATGGCAGCTTGACTGTGTGACTCCATGGAACCAGAGCGATCCAAAATGTAGGCGATTTCTGTCAGTGCGTTATTCATGGTCGAGGTGGTGTTGAGTTGGCTTGAATTGTTCGGCCTTCATTATTGCACAACTTTGGAAAGCACTGAGCGGCCGCAGAACTTTACGGTTTGTGAATCAGGAAAGCCCCCTCCCTCCCCCCCAAGCTGGGGACAAACTGAGTACCTCAAACCGGGTGAGGTTGCGGGTTGACGGAAATCCCAGGGCATGGCGATGGGCTGGCATTCGGGTGCCCCATTAGGGGCTCTTGAGGCCACAGCGCCATTCGCATGTCGGTGCGAAGGGGAGTGAATGAAATGCAGCCGCCTCTACTTTCGCCTCAACGAGTCACGTTTTGATCGATCGTCCTGGATTGTCTTATGTGGGGGGACAGAGCAACACTGGCGGGGTGAGCAAAGCCAAGAAAAATCAGAGAGAGTGTCCTGTCCTCAAGAAACCGATTTCATCAGCCGATTGTGGCTCCGGAAGGGGCTCCTTGTACGCGTGTCCGGCGGATTGCCCTCATTTTCCGTTCACACCAGAAAACTATGGCCGCCACAGTGAGATCGAAACGGAGTTGATTCAAAAGACCCATCGACGCGCGGAAAAAGTATTGGTCGGGGAGCAGCTTGAGCGGTGGCGCGCTGTTTTTTATGGGTCGGTGAAAAGTGGGCTTAGTCCGACTCAAGAACACTCGGAGTTGGTGTACTTGTACCATCTGAATCGGGACGCTGGCGGGTTTTCACTCTGTGAGCGCTGGCTAGCGGATCCGAGGGCGGATTTGAGTAATGATGAACGTGTTCTTTTGAAAGCCATGACCGGTTTGCGGCCTGTGCTCTTGGAAGTGCAGCGTTTTTTGGACGAACAATCGATCGAAGCCACCGATCTGATGACGGGCGAGACGGTGCGCGTGGTGGACTGGTCGCTTGCGGCAAATATAAGCCGGTATACGACGTTACTTGGGTGGCGCTACTCGATGCCGCACTACGAACGTTTGAGCGGGACGGTGCAAGAAGTGAGTGAGTTTGGAGCGAAAAGTCCGTTGGAGGTGGTGCGTGAGTTAGTCCGGCATCTGGGCGGTCCGTCGGATCCGGCGGGCGAACAGGACTGGATTGCGTTAAACTTTGCGAAAGTGAGTGAGGCTATTGTGGCGGTTTCGAAGGCGCGCTGGCAGAAGTCGCTGACTCAATCGGATTACCGGTTCATCAAGGCGGATTATTTGTGCGCCGATCGGTGTCGTCTGGAGGAGCTTTTTGTAAAGAACGTCAGTTGTGAGGAGGACGAATTGGTAGCTGCTGATTTGCACGGAGGGTTTGATTCGGCGTTTGTGGTTTTGGAAAGGGACGGAGATAAAGAACCGGCCAAACTGAACGCGCCTCTACCGGAAAAGGAGGAGACGACTGGATTCACACTGGGCCAGAAAATGGTTGGACGGGTGCTTTTTGGTGAAAGTCGCCTGCGGATCGAAGCCCATGGGGACAAAAATCATCGCGCGATACTGGCTCATTTGGAAGGACTCGCTGGTGGTCCGTTGCAATTTACAGGCGAATTGACGAACGATTATGGTGCCAGATTAGCCAGTAAGGCTGCCGGATTTGATGCCGCGTTGGTGCCGGATTGTTTACTGGAGGGGTGTGAACCTCCTGAATTATCGACGCAGTCGGCAGAAGGAGAACCAGGGGGCGCGCCACCATCGCTGGAGGTTTTATTCCAAAAACACTACGAGGGTTTTATTGACCAACCGATCCCGCACCTTCAAGGACTCACTCCGCGTGCGGCGGCGGCTCAGGCCGATACGCGACCGCTTCTGGTAACACTGATGAAGCTGCACATTCGGGGATGTGACAAAAGGCGGCACGAGGAGGGGTTGGACCTGGATTTGAATCCATTGCTGAAGGAACTGGGACTCTGGGAGCTCATTTCAGACCCGCGTCCTTTGGATCCGAAGATGATCCCCAAGAGGGTTCAACACACAGGCGAGAACGAAAGTGAGTGGGACAATGTGTTGCAGGGAGTTTTTGGCGAGGAGTCCGAGGAAGATTACGAATTAATGTCGGAGGACGCACTGAACGAGCGCTTGCGAGTCATGCGGCGTCAGTATCCGACGCACGCGGACGCTGTTCGGGGCATGGAGAAGGCGTTTCCCGGACTGTTGGAGCAGACGGCCAGCGTCATGGCGGCCGTCATTAAGCCCGGGGACTGGCACGTGTTTGAGCTCATTTTGGTGCGGGCGTGTCACATCTGTATGCCAAGAGTCGGACCTCCCCGCGCGGTGCGTTTTGACACCATCGTCGATGCGCTTACGGAAGGACTCGATTACATCAGCAAGATTGTAGGTGACTCAGATGACATGGTGAAAACCCTACATCTTTGGATTGAAGAGACTCTGGAGCCGGTTGTGATGGAATATCTACTTGTGACCTTGCTTGAGGTTATCGACGACGTAGACCCAGCGAAGCGGCCGACGCCGGATGTCATACTCGTGATGCTGGCGTTTCTCGAAGCATTAGTCGACGAGATCTCGTATCAGTAGTGATTGAGGAGAAGAAGGCGGCTTATTCACAAACGATCCCGGCAGGGGCGAGGTTGGG
This sequence comes from uncultured Spartobacteria bacterium, assembly GCA_903916085.1. Taxonomy (GTDB): domain Bacteria; phylum Verrucomicrobiota; class Verrucomicrobiia; order Chthoniobacterales; family Chthoniobacteraceae; genus Chth-196. The sequence goes on along the minus strand of CAIWVL010000101.1, from coordinate 390 downwards.
GCAGGCCGGGCATCCCAAAGGTCGGACGGTGGCGCTATGCCACTTGGCGTTGCGATGGGCTGGCATTCGGGTGCCCCAGTACTTGGTAGGCAGTTCGGTGAGAAGTAACGTATCAGTTCGTTTCCGAAGCCCCTAAGGGGCGAGTTATGACAGCCTAGTACCTCAAATCAGGTAAACCTTCGGATCATTTTTGGAGGTGCACACTGACGTCCGAAGTAGAGGGCAGCGCACGTCGTTCCTAGAGTTGCTTATGTTCGCCTTGATCCGTGGCTGGCACCCCTGCCGGGGTGCGTTGGTGTATACGCCTTAATCCGGTGGTATCGCTTACGCTCAACCACCGGCTATCATCTGGTAACCCTTTGGGTTACTTGGAGATTAGCCTTAGGAGGG
>CAIWVL010000100.1 GCA_903916085.1 uncultured Spartobacteria bacterium | reverse complement strand
TATAAAGAATCGGTATCTCTCATCCAATACTTCTCCGTCATCTCGTTGTACGGATAATCACGCGCTAGTTTAGGATGCGATGCCGCCTGTTCGTTGGTAATTTTGCCTGCATACTCAAAATCCCATGGATGTTTCATGGCATTCTCGTAGCCCGAGACGTGCTCGAGGGCGCGGCCTTTCTCTAACATCAGCACCCGCAACCCTTTTTCGGTGAGCTCTTTTGCAGCCCAACCTCCCGACACACCGGAACCAATCACGATTGCGTCATAAGTACGGTCGGCGACTGACTGAATACTTAAATTAGCCATAAATTACAGTTCTATCAGTTCAATTAACTTAGAGGGCCCAGGTTTTTTGTCCTTTTTCTAAAGCAACAGACCCTTGAAAACGTCCGGGGATTTGGATGTAAGCCAAGGCCTGTGTAGCACCGATTTCCGAGTTAAAATAACCAGTGACGGTTAGCTGCTTTAATTTAGAGAAAAACGGTTTATTCGGCAGGGCGAACGCTCTTAAGAATTCACTTTTCTGCTCGGGAGACAACGCTCCGAACGGTTTACCATGCGTCGAGTGACATTCACGCTCGAGCGTCGATAGGCCTGCGTAAAAGCGAGTGACTTCTTCTGGCGTGTGACAATCTCGCAAGACACGCACAATGAACTTTTCAACACCAGCGGCCTTGGCGCCTGGAGTGTCAGTTGTCGGGATAATGACCTCCGCGAGTTCGGCCAAAAGCGCTGCTGGATCGCCGTTGTGGGAAGTCTCTTGGGCCACACTCTCACGCATCAAACCTGGGGTTAACATCGCTCCCACTGCGAGCGTGACGGCCTGAACAGCTTCCCTTCGCTTAATCATAAGGAGTTTAGGTTGCACGAGACGCGCCCCAGAATCAATGAGAAGTCTCCGGAGCTTCGTATTCTGTTGTGTAATGTACAAATCAACAACCGGAGGTGCATTCCGCAAACATAACAAGCACCGATACAAAATTTGCAATGCGAAGCTATACGCTTTGTACAAACGCAGGGCCCAATGCACGAGCATCGCAGAAATTGCTGGCAGAGTATGATATCTAAGCTCCGCCTATTCTTGTCACCGCACAAAACTCCTTGGGAAAGTTCGCCGCCGTCAACGCCTCTACGGAAAACAGGGGTTCGCGCAGTGAGGATTCTCAGAAACGCCCCAAATGTAGGAGGGTAAAGAGAAGTTTCACAGGGGGGGGAGAAGGAGGGAGGAAGTCACTCGCCAGCGAACTCTGTCCAGCACTAAAGAAGGCCAACGGACGCGATGGTAAGGCCCGAGAAAACGTGCGCTATGGATAGACGAGAGCGGAGCGGGCCTCGATCTCATTCACCACTTTGCCGTCATTGATTAGAGCTACTTCCCAACGGCGCTTGATCGGAGGTGAACCGTCTTCGCGCTTGCAGCGGAGGTAGTCGAGATCCGACTTCTTCTTCCACTTTGCTTTTTTAAGTTCCTCGACCTCAAAGCCCTCGGCGACCATGAAGGTTTTTGCGGCATTCAAAGACATGCCTTTGACGCCCTTTTTGCTGAGAGCTTCCACCATCTCTGACACTGTGTTGAGATCATTGGTGGGATGGTCATCGCACCCTGACAAAGCCCCCAAGCACACCAGAACCGACGTACAAGCGACCATGCGAAGACAGTGCCACAAGCCAGAAAAATTGACTTGATCAGACACGTTGGCCTTGGGCATTCCGGATTTGAGAGACCACTTTAGATTCATCGCCAATTCCCGTTCAGACAAGGACACAACGTAAAGGAGACGCGGCAAGAGTCAACATCTAGTCGTCGGTTCCGGTAAAACACATCCATTTAAGACACTCAAACTTAACATGTAAAAGGATGTACCCCGAGTCAATGAGAGGATGCGGGAGCTACCGTTCCCTCAGGTGTTTGCGCTGGAAGCGTTGGTACAACAGGCCGTTCCGGCACCGGACCTTGCCGGATCTCGCGTTCTCGATCGTCGCGTTCCGCTTTCAAGCGAGCCTCCTCTGCCCGATCTTTCCACGACCAGTAGCGTACGCCTAGACGCACTGCGTCAGAAATACCTTCCAGACTTGGCTTTGTGCGAAGAATAGGCAGAAGCGTATCCCGCCAGAGATAGAGACCACTGGCAACGATGAGCAGGATGCCCAAGGCGACTTGAAGAAGACGTTCGGAGGGTTTGGAATCCATGGCTCAGAGAGAAAGAAGGGCAAGGGCGTGCGGTTCGCCGTTAAAAACTACAACCCAAGACGCATCAATTCCTTGTCCAGAAGGACTTGGAACTGACGAATGTCTTCCTGCGGAGGCTTGTAGCCTGGAGAGGGCGGCACCATTCCCAATTGGCCGCTGAACTGATCCAAGTACCAAGCAGCCTGCTGGCCGTCAGAGAAGGTCACCCGACCGCTGGCCATTGCACCCGGACGAGCAAGAGTATCTGAGGTGACTGTGACCTGTCCGGGGAGGGCTCCAGGTGCTTCTGCAACGTGGGCGGTCTCATCATAGGCATGCTCGGACGCATCCGCAGTCGCAGGCGTCGCAGGCTCCTCAGGATCCTTGGGGAGCAACTTGAGGTCGTCCACCAACATACGCGCCTCCATATAGGTCAAACGGATGTCATACTCGCTTCCCAACCGGGATTGAATCTCGGAGAGCTTAATTCCGTCAGCAATCCATTGGGCCACTTTAGTTTTCTGCGCGTCAGTCAGGTGCATAAGGAAAATTCCGTCAGGCGGTGAGTGTTAAACAACTTGCCCCTGTTGTCCAGTGCTGCGCACGCTGCATTCCCGGCAACAGGAAGCGCCAGCGAGGCCACCCCCAGGTTTATTTGGAGGCGACGGGTTCGAGGTAGCCCATGGCGCGCATCCATTCCCCTACCCGTTGAGGCCAGGCAGCCACGGGGTTGGAGCCGACGCGCATTCCGAAACCGTGTCCACCGGATTGGAACACATGCAGTTCTGCGGGCAGCCCCAGTTTTTTGTATTCTAAATAGAGAAGAACACTGCCGCTGGAGCTGGTTCTGCCCTTGTCGTCGTGGGCATGGACGAGACAAATGGGGGGCGCCTTGGGGGTGACCTTAACGGTAGAAAGAAGAGTGAACGGTTCTTCCGCGCTCACGAGGTAAGCTGGGTAAACTGGGATCAGAAAATCGGGCGTGGCATCATCCACATCCAGAGAAGGGTCGCTTCGATAGGTGCGTTCATTGGGATAAAGAGCCGTCATGACGGCCAGGTGGCCTCCCGCCGAAAAGCCCAAAATGCCTACGCGATGCGGGTTGATCCCCCACTCCACCGCGTGTTTCCGCACAAGGCCGATCGCCCGCTGAGTATCCTGCAAAGGCTCGAACCCCGGCACCTTGCTCCGCACTGGCACCCGGTACTTGAGCAAGATAGCAGTCACCCCAAGCGAGTTCAGCCACTCGCACACCTGTGTCCCCTCATGTTCGATCGCGAGAATTCCGTACCCACCGCCGGGACAAACGAGAACGGCCGTGCCATTGGGTTTTTCCGGTCGGTAAACGCTCAGGGTAGGCTCAGAAACATTCGTAACCCGGAGTACGTCATTCGAGCCCTTGGGTTCGATGCGCTTCTCAGGGTCGAGTGCGAATCCTGGCTTTTCAGGGGCACCCTCGGGCCAGAGTTTGAGGGGAGAGGGTTCCTCGGCGTGAAGGGCGAGGGTCAGACAACTGGAGAGGACCAGGAAAGCATTACGCAGGGGGAACATAAAAACTTAAGATGGAATAATGTGGATCGGGAGAGAGTGGGAGCAAGAAGCGCATCGGCCTGGCCGGGTCGAAGATCAAACCTACTCGGGCGACACGCGCATTTGAGACGCACAAGAAAAGGGCCCGTTTTTCTAGCGAAAAACAGGCCCGATGACTGCGAAGAACCGGCTAATGCCAGAAAAACCTTAGACTACAAAAGAGCTTCGAGCTTGCTCGTCAACGTGGCCTTCGGCACGGCGCCCACCAAGGTTTCAACAGGTTGGCCGTTCTTGAAAAACAGGAGCGCGGGGATGGAGTTAATTTTGTAACGAACCGCAAGAGCCTGCGCTTCATCGACATTAACCTTGGCAACCTTCGCGAGACCCACCTTGGCATCTGCGATCTCATCGATCACGGGACTAAGCATCCGGCAGGGGCCGCACCAGGGTGCCCAGAAATCGACGAGCACGGGGACTGTGGCGTGCAGGACTTCGGAGTCAAAGTTTGACTCGGTAATGGTTACTACGTTTTGACTTGCCATAAATTGTTTCTTTTTAACTATTTAACAGCCGAGTAGGCGAGGAATGTACTGAGGGCTGAGAGGAGCGCCACCACGGTAGCTGCCACTGCCAGCCATTTTTCCATCGTCCCGGAGCTCGTTGCCTCCTCGGGTTCTTCCAAAGAAGCAGTATGCACAACTGCCTGCGAGGGTGCTGGTGCTGGTGCTTTGCGCACAGGAACAGGGGCGGCCCCCGGTGCTCCCGTGCCAGGTACCACGGGCACTGGTGCCTTCGCCAAAGGCGCAGTAGACTTCGGTACAGCGACAGAGATGGGCTTCGGCCCGGAGGACGATGAACCCGGTGCGGACGCCTGGAGTTGAACGGTGGCCGCAGGAAGCCCTGGCGGCAGCGCAGGCGCAGATGGTGCAGCAGCTGCACTGAGCGGAACGGTTTGAGCTCCAGCTCCGTCTGAATCTGCACTGGGCGGCTTAAGCGACGCCGGTCGTACCGGTGCCGGTGGTGCCGGAGCCAAAGGCGCGGTGATAGGACCACCGGCCGAGCTCAAACTTGCAGGAACTCTGGGAGGCGGGGGCGGCACCCCCGGCGTGGCGACTAACTTTGGCACTGGAGGTGCAAGAGGCGCGGACACGGAAGCCAGGGCCGGTGCAGATGGGACCGAGGACGGCGCTGAGGGCGCAAGGGGAGCGGGGGCTTGTAAGCCCCCCGGAACCGAAGGCAGCGAGACCTTAGGCAATACCGCAGGCGTCGGTATCGCTCCGGCTCCAATCGGATTTGGCACCACGGGCGCTGGCACGGAGACCACAGGCACGGGTACTGGAGTTGGTAGCGGCACTGGTTCTGGTGTTGCACTGGCCAGGGAAACCGCCGCTGCTTCGGAGGCTGTAGGCTCCACAAAAGCAGGCTTAACCTCGGCGGAGGGAAGAACCACGGCAGGCGCGACGGTTGGCTTTGGCACCAAAGGCTTTGGAGACAAAGGTTTTTGAGCCACTCCAAAGGGTGAGGCCGTCGGCAATGCAGCCCTCTCGACCGGCGCGGCGGCGGGTGCCAACGGCGTCGGCGCTTTGGGAAGGACAATCGGGGCAGGAGCGGTAGACGGCGGTTGCGCGTGGGCAGCCTCTCCAACCGGCGCGGCAGCGGGTGCCAACGGCGTCGGCGCTTTGGGAAGGACAATCGGCGCAGGAGC
>CAIWVL010000099.1 GCA_903916085.1 uncultured Spartobacteria bacterium | reverse complement strand
TCGCAAAATTGGAGGTGCCGCTTGCAAGAGTTGCCGCGTCCGCGCGAACCTCCAGGTAACCGGCTGAAAATTGGAGGGCGTTTGTTGTATTCCGGCCCAGAGCGCGACCATCGGAGACGCGGACGTTCCCACCTGTCAAAAAGACGGAGGAAAGAAACGTGTTGTTAATGTTTTGCAGCCACAAAGAGCTCGTCAGCCCAAGAGAGTACTTCGAGAGCATGGTCATGCCCTGCTGAAAGCTACTAATGGCCCCGGAAACAATGAAGTTCCCGGAACCGTTGAAGATTTCCTGCTGGTTCAACCCAAGGCTCACGGGTCCAGTAATCGTCGTGTTACCGTAGGCGGCGGTAATTGCGTTGCCGTTACCGGTGCTATTTCCAAACATGAGCTCGCCCGCGAGCGTATTGTTCCCGATGGAGAGCAGGGAGGTGTTCCCCACATTACTAGGCCCGCCCTTGCCGGAGACGCTCACGTTCTGTTGCAACGTGAGCCCCGACGAACCCCCGTCCAAAATGAGTTGACCGCCGGTTTGACTGTACGAAACGTAGTTGCCATTTACGGAAACCGTATTGGTGGCCGCGCCGAGTTCTCCGCTACCGCTCACGACCAGAGCGCCCTCGTTTACGGTGATGTCGCCACTAAAACTACTCGTCCCGGTTCCCAGCAGGCGCAGGATACCGTCCCCAGTTTTAAGCAAACTTCCCGTGGTGCCTCCGACATTGCCTGTGACATCCAGCGTTGTCCCGAAGGATTGATCCACCAGCACGTCGCCTGAAATGGTGAGGGTGGCGGCAACCACGGAAACGTCGGTCCCCAAAAACGCCAAAAGTGCCCCTAGGGCGACGAGACGCGTCAGCCGGGGGAACAGGCGGAAAAGCTGCTGGGGGGGGCAGTAGTGCATTCCAAAAACGAACTTGCGAAAGTATCTACAGTGTGAAGTGAGTCACAGAAAGCCCCAATTCTTAGAGAATTGTAAGCAAATGGTGAAAGTCCTCTGCTCATAAACACCCTACGACTTGCAAAGTTGCGCAAGAAAGTGTGGTGCCGTTGAGTTCGAGTGTACGTAGTCTTTTCAGAGGGAGTTGTGGAGGCAGGAGGCGTTCACAGCTACCCGAGCAGCAGGGGGATCACGGGTGAAAAGGGCATAGGGATTTCCCAAAGGGCTTGGCCACCATGCGTCATGCCTCATCCGCTGACACTCCTCCCAGGGCGCGCTGGGTTGATAGGGTGTGATGTTCAGAAAAGGGGTGTTTCATGGGCAGGGACGTCCCGAATGAGGCGACCGCAAAGAGGTTGCTCTCTGCGCCTCCGCGTGCCCCCTCTTTTTGGGTTCATTTGGCGTTTTTAGAGAGCGGGATTGAAACCCGCCGCGCCTTCCGGCGGGCGAAATTTTGCTCGTTCACAGACTTTCGTCGTTCTCTCCGTTCGCTACCCTCGCTAGAACTTTCCCATGGCAACACCTGCTCCCGCATTTTGTTATCAGGAACCTTTTTCTGTGGGCTCCGATGAAACGGTTTATCGACTCCTCTCCAAAGAGGGCGTCAGTGTCGCCGAGTTCGATGGAAAACCGGTCTTAAAAATCGAGCCTAGTGCCCTCGCTTTTCTTTCTCGGAACGCCTTCCACGACTGTGCGTTCATGCTCAGAGAAAAGCATCTCAAACAGGTGGCCGCCATTCTCGAAGACCCCGAGGCGTCCGAAAACGACCGCTACGTGGCGCTTACTCTCCTTAAAAACGCGGAAATCGCGGCCCAAGGCATTCTGCCATTTTGTCAGGACACAGGAACGGCGACGGTGGTTGCCAAGAAGGGTCAGCAAGTGTGGACCGGAGCGGATGATGCCGAGTGGATTTCCCGTGGTGTGTATGAGTGTTACACGCAGGAGAACCTGCGGTATTCGCAGACCGCTCCGCTGGACATGTTCAAGGAGGTCAATACGGGTACTAATTTGCCCGCTCAAATCGACCTCTACGCCACGGAAGGCGAGGCTTACAAATTTCTGTTTGTGGCGAAGGGCGGCGGTTCAGCCAACAAGACTTTTTTGTTTCAGGAAACCAAGGCACTCCTGAACCCGAAGGCACTGGAAAAGTTCCTCTTGGAAAAAATGCGTTCCTTAGGCACCGCAGCTTGTCCACCGTACCACCTGGTTTTTGTGATCGGCGGCACCAGCGCCGAAGCTTGCCTCAAAACTGTCAAACTGGCGTCTGCTAAGGAGCTCGACAACTTGCCCACCACAGGCGACGCGCATGGCCGGGCTTTCCGGGATTTGGAGGCGGAAAAGCTGGCGCTTCACTTGGCCCAAACCACGGGAATTGGAGCGCAGTTTGGGGGCAAATACTTCGCCTTGGATGTGCGAGTGATCCGACTGCCGAGGCACGGTGCGAGTTGCCCTGTGGGCGTAGGCGTTTCGTGCTCGGCCGACCGCAACATTAAGGGAAAGATCGATCGGAACGGTATCTGGCTTGAACAGCTGGAGGCGGATCCTGGCCGGTTGATTGACGAGAAATTCCGGGTTCTAAAGAATGATAACGCGGTGCGTATTGATTTGAATCAGCCAATGTCAGCGATTTTGGCTGAGCTCTCCAAGCACCCGGTGACGACCCGAGTGCTCTTGAGCGGTCCGCTTGTCGTGGCACGTGATATTGCCCATGCTAAGCTCAAGGAACGCGTCGATGCAGGTCAGGGTCTGCCTGATTATTTCTTGCAACATCCCGTCTATTACGCCGGGCCGGCCAAAACTCCAGTCGGCTATGCTTCTGGAAGCTTCGGGCCCACCACGGCAGGGCGCATGGATAGTTATGTGGATCTTTTCCAGTCGCTGGGCGGTTCCATGGTGATGCTGGCGAAGGGCAACCGGAGCGCGCAGGTGACCCATTCTTGTAAACAGCACGGAGGGTTTTACCTCGGGAGCATTGGCGGTCCTGCCGCTATTTTGGCCCAGGAAAACATCAAAAAGGTGGAGGTTCTTGAGTATCCCGAGCTGGGGATGGAAGCCGTGTGGAAAATCGAGGTGAAAGATTTTCCTGCATTCATTCTTGTCGACGACAAGGGAAACGACTTTTTCGTAAGCGGTTGCAGCGCTTGTGTGCCCAAGTAGGAGGGCACGCGGAATCGGTGGTACGCAAAGACGCCGATAGCGCCGATAGCACAGAGAATGGGGAAAATCTGGGAACGAGTTTCAGATTTTTCCGCGCTGTCGGCGCTGTCGGCGCTTTCCTTAACGGTCTGAAACAGTCTTACTTCCAGAGGCCGTTAGGGTATTCGCCTGAGTGGGTCATCGCCGCAATACTGGCCTGTACGCGGGGTTTGTCTTCGCGGTAGGTGACGCCGAACCAGGCGGAGTCTGTGGGCAGTACCTTGCAGGTTGCCTCGTGGCGGCGGACCAGTTCGCCTACGGAGAGGGGAATGTAGCACTCCGTTTTGAGTTGCCCGCCTTGGTCGCGCAGAAATTCTTCAAATAATCCGGTGAGTTGGATGAAGAGATGCGGTGAAAAGCCCCACATGTTCATCGAAACGGGTTCCTCACCGGTGAGCTCAAGTGCAGCACCGTTCTCACCCACGTTACGTGCGCCCGAGTGCGTTTTTTCAATTTTTGTGAGTTCCTGGATTTCTTTAAGGAAACCGTGAGCGTCGGTTTTACAAACGCCCCGAGCTACCGAGCCGTTATCGGAGAGCGTATTTTTGAGCGTAAACCCGACCATCGAGTAGGCGTTAGAGTCTATCGGCAGGGTGCTTAGGTGGGCGGCAAGCACCGCAAACGAGTGGCGACCATAGAAGTCGTCGGCGTTGATGACGGCGAAGGGCTCGCTGATTGCGTCTTGCGCACAGAGAATGGCGTGCGTGGTTCCCCAGGGCTTTTCGCGGCCCTCGGGAATGCTGAATCCCGCAGGCAACCGGTCGAGGGTTTGAAACGCATACCCAACCTCAATGCGATCGGCGAATTTCGCGGTGACATTGTCCCGGAAGGCCTGCTCGAAGTCGGGGCGAATGATGAATACCACTTTGCCGAAGCCCGCTCGGAGCGCATCGAAGACAGAGTAGTCCAGAATCGTTTCGCCGTGTGGCCCCATGGGATCAATTTGTTTGAGGCCGCCGTAGCGGCTGCCCATGCCGGCTGCCATCACAAGAAGGGTTGGTTTGCTCATAGAGAATTAGGGAAGAGGCTAATCAAAAAAGACTCGGCGCTGGAACCTCCAATCTGGCCAGAAGCCCCCTTGGCTTCGCATTTAAGTCCGGTTACGGCTTCGTTTTCGGGGATTTTAGAGCGCCTAAAAAAGGCAACATCACGCGGAGATGCGGAGAACGCGGAGCTTTTATAAAAACTTATTTCGAAGGTTATTCCGTAGTTTCTCCGCGCTCTCTGCGCGTCCGCGTGACCCTTCTTTTTTGAGTTAATTTAGGCGCTCTTAGCCCGATCCCTGCGCGGTCGGGCATGATGGCACAGGCTCCTTTGCAGCCAAAGAGTTTGCTAATGGTCTGGCGATTGCGGCTAATGAGCGCGTAGATGCGTTCTGCGATGAGAATCACGCCAGGCAGCCAAAGCAGAGCCGCTAGCGGAATGAACAGGGGCAGACGCAGTGAAATGAACCGGATGGCACGCGCTCCCCTGTGGATTTTACCCTCGTTCGAGATGCAGTGAATGGCCTCGTTCAGTTGCTGGGGGGTGAGTTCGGGTGCGAGCGTGGACACGCGGGGATCCGAGGCGGGGACTAAGGCAAAGCGGTTGCGCCAGTCGAGCCAGCTCAGCAGCTTCATCTGGAAGGTGCAGAACGAACACTCGTCGTCGTAGAGTACGGTATTCGGATTCATGGGAAGGAGACGTTGCCGAGGAGAACCACGGGTTTATCAGAGGAGAAGTGAGGAACAAGCTTAACCCTAGGTTGGGTGCGGGGAGAAATCTTGGGGTCAGAATGCAGTTTCAATGTTGCTTCCAGATTTATCGCGTGAATCAATTCAGGTTCTGGCGGGTTTTCCCGCAGCGTCACGCACCACCATGAATCACGTCACCTCCCTTCAAACTATCACCTCTCATGTTCGCTCCGCAGTGGAGTCTCAACTGGAAGCCACAGGCGGCCTGTTGCGGTTGGCTCCGTGCTGGGTGCCCCGCTCCTTCCTGCAGCCTGGCAAGCGCCTTAAGCTGCATCCGGACGACCTGTATGCATTTGGCCTGAATCGAGGTGGCATCGACGAACGTTGGTTCGCCTCCACCACACCCGCTGCCAACGACAACCGCACAGAGGACGAAGGGTTGTCTTACGTGGTGGCTGGGCACAGCCGTTTTACGCTTCAGGAAGCCGTCGCTGAGTGCGGGTCGCTCCTGATCGGCGAGGCGATCTGGAACAAGTACCACAAGTGGCCCGTTTACTCGAAGTTTTTCGACAACATGGGGCCGATTCCTCATCACATGCATCAGAGCGCTGAGCAGGCCAAGCTGGTCGGTTTGGAAGGCAAGCCGGAGTCGTACTATTTCCCGCCGCAACACAACAATGTGGGGAACAATTTCCCATACACGTTCATGGGCTTGGAGCCCGGCACCACTAAGGAACAAGTGCGTAAGTGTATTGCTGACTGGAACAAGGGCGACAACGGGATTCTCGATCTTTCTCGCGCTTACCGTCTAAAGCCCGGCACTGGCTGGTTGATTCCACCTTGCGTATTGCACGCGCCCGGCTCGCTTTGCACTTATGAACCCCAGTGGGGCAGCGATGTGTTTGGGATGTATCAGAACTTGGTGGAAGGCCGGTATGTGCCTTGGGAACTCTTGGTGAAGGACATGCCCGAATCGCATCATAAGGACATCGATTTCATCGTGGATCAGCTCGATTGGGAAGGCAACTGCGACCCCAACTTTAAGGACAACCATTACCTGGAACCTGTTCCCGTTGCTGATACTCGCAGTGCCGGGTATGTAGACCGCTGGATTGTTTACGGACGCATCAAGCAGGAGCAGCTCTTCACAGCCAAAGAGCTCACCGTGGAGCCCGGCGTGAAGTGCACCATCAAGGACAACGGTGCTTACGGGCTCATCTGTGTGCAGGGTGTCGGCAAGATTAACGGTCATCCGCTCAATAGCCCGAAGCTGATCCGGTTTACGGAACTCACTGAGGACGAATACTTCTGCACGGAGGCAGGTGCCAAGGCTGGGGTTACTTTTGAAAACCTGAGCGAAACGGAGCCGCTCGTGATCCTGCGCTACTTCGGACCGGAAGTGAACCCGGACGCCCCCGTCATGGGCGCTTACCGGCACAACCAGTTCTAGGCCAGACGGTAGTTAGGGCTGGTCCCCGTGCGAGACGCCTCGCACGGGGAAGGCAAGTGAGGCAATGAAAGGCAATGGGACTGCGTAAGGCCATCAGTGCTTTGTGCAGTTCCCTTGGCGTCATTTCCTCCCCTGGAATCCCAGGTCTCCTCGCGAATTTCCTTTAGCAAAGCCGTCTTTTGGCTCTTTTTAGTACCATGGCCCGCACCCAAGCCCTTTCCCTAGGACATTCGCCCGATCCCGATGATGCCTTCATGTTTTTCGCTCTCGCGGAGAACAAGATCAACACGCACGGATGGTCTTTTGAACACACACTTCAAGACATCCAGACTCTGAATGAACGAGCCACGCGGGGGGAATTGGCGATCTCGGCTATCTCCATCCACGCTTATGCTTATGTGCTTGATAAGTATGCGCTTTTGCCTTGCGGAGCGAGTATGGGCGATGGCTATGGACCGATGCTTGTCGTGGCCAAAGGGACGCATTTTCCCACAGAACCCGAGTTGCTAAAAGCGTGGCTACGCGAGCGGCTAATCGCTGTGCCGGGTCTCATGACCAGTGCGTATCTTAGCCTTCAGCTTTTCATGGGCGAAGTGCGCCACGCGGTCGTGCCTTTTGACGAAATCTTCAGCGCGGTCGCGTCTGGTCGGGCTGAGGTCGGACTCATCATTCATGAAGGGCAGTTGACTTATCAGCAGGAAGGTTTTGAGAAGGTGCTCGATCTCGGCCAATGGTGGAAAGCCGAAACAGGGCTGCCTTTGCCGTTGGGTGGAAATGTGATTCGCAAAGATTTCACACCTGAAGAACGCAGTGAAATCAACGTGGTATTGCGTAATAGCATCGAGTACGGGCTAAAGCATCGCGCCGATGGCGTGGCGCATTCGATGCCCCTGGCGCGCGGTATGGACGAAAGCCTTGCCGATCAGTTTATTGGGATGTACGTCAACGACTACACGCTGGATTACGGCGACACGGGGCGGCAGGCCATTCGCGAGTTTCTGGGAAGGGCGCACCGCGCCGGGCTCATCCCCTCGCTCGTTGAGCTTGAGTTTGTCTCTTAGCGGGCTCGATTCAATGGGATTCAATGGGATCGCGCCATGCAGCAAACGCTTCGTGCCCCTCCATTGGCCCCATTTCCTCCCTCAGAATCCCATCCTCCCTTGCCTGCCGATTAAAGCTTGCCTCCGGTGACCTTCGTCCATGGACTGAAAGCCCCGGACGCGTGTATCTTCACCTTACGTTTCCAGATTTTGTCGCCGCTAAAGGCAAACAGGGTGTCCATGTCAGGGCCGCCTAAACACACGCTGTCTACGCGGCTGTGGTCGGGCAGGGGGAGGATGGCTTGCGTGGGGCCGTCATCGGTGCACACTTGGACTCCTAAACGCGTGGCCACCAGCATCTGACCTTCGCGCGCGTAACAAAGCCCCTGAGCGCCTGCGTCGTCCTCCCAATCGGGAACGTGGAGCCAGAAAAACCGTTCCTTATGACTCAGAGAACCGTCTGGGTTGGCTTGATAACTGTAGGCCCACTTGGATTGGCCCTCGGCGACGCTTAGCAGCCATTGATCCGGACGTAGGGCGATACCGGTGGCGCGTTTCAGGCCAGAATCCACCAGCGTCGTTTGCCCCTCCCTCACAAACCAAACCGAGCCCTCCTCTTTTTTGCTCCCGCCGCTCACATAAAGGCCGCCGTTTGGAACCGCTTGAATGTGGCGTCCGTAAAGATTTGTGGTTACGAGCGTTGCTTTTCCATCCGCCTCATAACGCATGACTTGGCCGGTTTGCTCCGAAACAGCGTAAAGCTGGCCTTCCGCACCGAAAGACAGGCCATTTGCGTGGCCTGCATCTGGTAAAAACGCACGCACTTTGCCTTCCAGATCAATGCGCGAGATTTTGTTGGCCTGCGCTTCTACAAAAAACACCTCACCGTTTGGACTGCACGCCGCGCCCCGGGCCTCCTGTAGACCTTGAGCGGCCAGTTGCCAAGGCTCCTCGGGAACCAGGACATCCTGCACCCTAGGGGCGCTGGAGCCCGCCTGGACCGGCTTTGGCCAGCCCTTCCAAAGGTAACTCATGGCCTCTCGGAAATAGTCGTAGTACCCCGCCACATGGCCGCCGTTAATACTCCGAAAAAAGTAGTCGTATCCCGAGAACTTCAGGGCCTTATCCATTTCCTGATCCAGAAGAAACCAGTCGCCAGCGCAATTCTCCATGTCATGCGTGCCCGTTGTTAGATACGCCCGGATGGGCTTTGCTTCAAACTTCCGCACCAGTGTCGGAAACTCGTGTCCTCCGCGAAACGCGACGAAACTGCCGCTGTTGCAGTACACACGGCTAAAGGCCTCAGGGCGCTCCCAGGCTGCGTTGAAGGCGGCGATTCCTCCGCTGCTTCCGCCTGCGATACACCGGTCATTCCCGCTGAGGGACAAATTCAAGTCAAACTCCCTCGCGACAAAAGGCAGCAGTTCTTCCACTAAAAACCGCACCGTATAATCCCCAACTCCATCATACTCAAAACACCGGTTGCGTCTTCCCAAAGTGCCGGGCATTGCGGGGGGTAACATTCCCGGGGTGACAAAAATTCCGACAGTGACCGGCATTTCCCCCGTGGCAATCAGCGTTTCCAGCAGCCCTTTTTCTTTTGGATTGTACCCGTCCGTCTTGACGTAAACACAAGCGGGCTTGGACGCATCATACTGTGCAGGAACAAAAACGGTCACTTCCCGGATCGTTCCCGGGAAAATTGTGCTCGTTGTGAAGGCTGTCTTTTTGATGATGCCTGGGAGTAGCTTTTCGGGCGGCGGCTCTGGAGGGGTGTAGGTGGTTTGGGGGGCCTCAGTAAGCGGGACCGCCGTTCCCGCGAGGGGCTTGATTTGCCATTGCAAATGCGAATCGCCGGGTTTGTGGATCCACAAATCAACTTTTGCTCCCTCGGCTTTATTGCCCCCAAAATCATCCAATCCTTTGTCCGGGGAATGTCTGGGGAAAATCGAGTAAGTGCCGTTCTCGTTTTTTTTGATCGCCCACTCCTGCCAGGGTTCTCCCTTGTCAGCTTCTAGCACGATGGTGGCTCCGTTGTTTGTGCCGCCTTTTGAAACAGCCAAAACGAGGGCGGTGTTGGTGGAGGGTTTGATGGAATAAAAAGAGTCACCCCTGGGTATGATGATCCATTTTTGATGGGCCCCGCCGCCCGGTTTGCCCAAGCAAATGCTGGTGCCAGGTTCCGGAGGACCCGGGACTTCGAGGACAAGAGCAGGCGCGCTGACGGGAACCAGCGAGTAGGCCCCAAAGTCCTCGGCTACGGCTTGGTGCGAGAAAAATGCGGCCAGTGCAGTGGTCCACATAAAAAGCGAATGCACCGGTTTGAATGCACCCGGAATCGGTGCGGGGTTAAGGCTGCGCATGGTGTTGGGAGGAGTGAATGGCGGGAAACGCTTTTTATGGTGGTAGCGCTCTCTGTGCAACGGTTCGCTAGAATCGTCGGAAGAGCAGCATTTTTAAACAAGCAGGTGCAATTTAGACAAGCGGGCGCGAATCTCTAGGCTCTTTTGCTGAATCCCAATTTCCACTTGGGCGTTTTCTGTGCTATAATAACAAACTATGCCCGACTCTCGTTCTGCATTTGTGGCTTTGCCCCGGCTGGATACTCGTCTTTTCACGCTTTCTAACGGGCTGGAACTGGTTGTGCACGAGGATCATTCTGCGCCAGTGGCGAGCGTACAGGCGTGGGTGCAGACCGGTTCTATTCATGAGGGGAGCCATACAGGCAGCGGCATCTCGCATTTGTTAGAGCATCTACTTTTTAAGGGCACGGCGACGCGTTCCTGCAATGAGATCGCTCAACAGATCCAAGATGTCGGTGGATACATCAATGCCTATACATCCTTTGATCGTACCGTCTACTGGGTAGACCTGCCCTCCAAGGGCGTCCCCGTGGCCCTTGAAGTTCTTGCAGACGCGGTGTTTCACTCCACCTTGCCGCCGGAAGAGTTCGCTAAGGAACAAGAAGTCATCAGGCGGGAGTTTGCGATGGGGTTTGATGATCCGGACAGGCTCAGTAGCGAGCGTCTGTTTTCGAGCGCCTATCAGGTCCATCCGTACAGACACCCCGTGATTGGCCATCTGGACATCTTTAACAGCCTGGAGCGCGATGCTGTTCTCGCTTACTATAAGCGCCGCTACGTTCCTAATAACGTATTCTTTGTTGTCGCCGGTGCCGTGCATGCTGACGCCGTGCACGCAGAGTTGGAGCGCTGGGTGGGGGAGTTGCCGCGTCAAGCTCTGGAGCCGGTATGGGTGCCGGCCGAACCCAAACAATTGGCACCACGCGAAGTGCACGAAGAGTTTCCAACGGAACTCACCCGCCTAAGCCTCGCCTGGCATGTACCTGACATTCGTCACGCGGACATCCCAGCGCTCGATTTGCTCGGCTCGATTCTCGGGGACGGCCGTAGCGCGCGTCTTTACCGTTCTTTGCGTGAAGAGCGTGGCCTCGTGCATTCCGTGAGCGCCTGGTGTTACGCCCCTTCGGAAGCCGGGCTCTTTGGCGTCAGCGCCGTTTTGGATCCTGAGCGCGTTGATGCTGTTCGGAACGCTTTGTTGGAGCAAATTCAGGACATTCGGGATCACGGGGTTCGCCGAGAAGAGCTCGATAAAGTCCGCCGGATGCGACTGAGCGGCTACATTAGCGGGTTGGCCACGGCGCGTGGGCGGGCTTCAGACATTGGAGATAGTTGGTTGAGCTGTCGGAGCGCAGATTTTTCCCGCATTTACGGCGAGTCGCTCGCTCAGGTTGAATTGGCGGACGTGCAGCGCGTGGCGAGGGAGTACTTGGACGCACAACAGGTTACTTTGGTGGCTGTGCACCCCAAGGGCATGCTTGCCCAAGCGATGCCTGGTGCGGGCGCTCCGGTGCGGGGAGCGATCCGGCGTCATCGCCTCGCTAACGGTCTGCGCACGCTTGTGTGCGAGGACAAGCGGTTGCCCATGGTGAGTTTGCTTGTGGGCTTCAAAGGCGGGCGGCTCGTGGAGACGATCGATAATAATGGCATTTCCAAGCTCCTGAGCCGGGTGCTTCTGAAAGGAACAATCACGCGTTCTGCCGAACAGATCGCCCACGAAATCGAGTCCCTCGGCGGGGCCATCAGTGCGGATGCGGGCAAGGGCACGCTTTCCATCGGGGTGAGTGTGCTTCGAGACGATTTGGAGCGGGGATTGGAAATTCTTTCCGATGTCGTGCGTCACGCTGTGTTTCCTGAAGGTGCGCTGGAGCGGGAAAAAGAGGTGCAACTGGCTGGAATCAAGGCGGAGAAAGAAGATCCTTTTTCGGTGGCCGGACAGGCCCTGCGCCGCACTCTGTTGGAGGGGCATCCAGATGGGATGTCAGCTTTGGGAACCCCTGAAAGCGTGGCCTCGATCCAGCGGGAGGCGTTGGTGGCGTTCCGGGACACGTTTTTTGTGGGGAGCAACGGGGTGCTATCGATTTTTGGAGACGTTGAGGAGACGCACGCCGTGGAGTTGGCCGGGCGTTATTTTGGCAGCCTGCCGACTGGGGAAGAGGCGTTGCGGGAGTTGGTGCGGCCGGGACCCTTGGTAGAGTCGCAGCGAGTCACGGAGGTCATTGAGCGCCAGCAGGCTATCATTATGGTCGGATACCGGGGGGTAGACATGTTTGACCCCGACGAGGCTGCACTTTCCCTTTTGGATGAAGCGTGCAGTGACCTTGGTTCGCGGATGTTCGTGCGGATTCGAGAACAATTGGGACTGGCTTACTCTGTAGGCTCCAGTCAGTTCTGCGGACTTTCCTGTGGAACCTTCGTGTTTTATGTCGGTACCGATCCCATCAAGCAGACGGCGGTGCTTGCAGAATTGCAGGATGAGATTCGAGGGCTGGCTACGGAAGGACTGAGCGCCCAAGAGCTTTCGCGGGCCAAAGAAAAGTCACTTGGTGCCATGGAGTTGCGTAATCAGAGTCCGGGCGCCTTCGCTTCGCGTTGCACGGTGGATGAGTTGTTTGGACTGGGCGCAGAGCACTATCTGGTGGAACGGGAGAGGATCCGTTCGGTGACGCTAGAGGAAGTGCGGGAGGCGGCGGCACGTTACTTTGGCGGGAAACCGTTTGTGACGGTGATTGCCGGCCCGGGAGAGGATGGGCCTCAGGCAGACTGATTTTTGGGTTCGAGGCGAGACTTCCGCTAATGAATCACGTCCTGGAAGGTAAACCGCCCGGGGATCTGTCCCGGCGGGGCCGCTTTGGGGGCGTGTCTTTGTGGGGTTTCTGCCGTTTTTAGATTGAAAGCGGCGGGTGCTGCCCAATGCTTGCCCACTCAATTTGTCCTGCTCCTTTCTGCCATGTCACAAACTACTCATTCCGTCTCAGAACTTGCTCCGCTTTCCCTCGGGACTGGCCCCAGCGCGGTGCAGCTTGGGGGGGGGCGTCCGTTGTTTATTCTGGGGCCGTGTGTCATTGAGTCTGAGGAATTTGCGTGGACAATGGCGCGCTCGCTGAAGGCGATGTGCAGCGAGCTGCACGTGCCGTTTGTATTTAAGGCTTCCTACGACAAGGCCAACCGCACCTCGGGCTCAAGTTTCCGAGGCGCCGGGGTGGAAGCGGGGTGCAGGTTGTTAGGTGAAATTGGACGCAATTTTGGCGTGCCCGTGACGACTGATGTGCACACGGTTGAAGAGGCCAAAATCGCTGCGCATTGGATCGATGTTCTCCAGATTCCAGCCTTTCTGTGTCGTCAGACGGATCTCATTGAGGCAGCTGCCCGAACGGGCCGCACTGTGAATGTTAAAAAAGGTCAGTTCCTTGCACCGCAAGATGTGGTGAACATTGCTAAAAAGCTGGAAGCGGCTGGTTGCAAAGACTTTTTCTTCACTGAACGCGGTGTCACCTTTGGTTACAATAATCTAGTGGCAGACATGCGCTCCCTGTACTGGATTCGGGAGCTGGGCTATAGTGTCGTGTTCGACGCTACTCACTCTGTCCAGCGACCCGGTGGCGGCGGTGACCGTACTTCGGGGGACGGAATTCTTGCCCCGGTTTTAGCGCGGGCCGCTGCTGCGGCAGGCTGCGATGGCATTTTCATTGAAACTCACGAAAACCCAGCCCAAGCCCTGAGCGATGGACCCAATCAAGTGCCGATGGCTGAACTGCCTGCATTGCTGGCAAAACTAGCAAAAATTCATGCGCTTGTTCGCGAATAACGGAACATCACTGATGGGTCTCGTTGGGATTGGGAGCACTTGGCTGTGCCTTCGGGCAGTGTCTGTACTGGCTCAGGCAGCGCCCGCTCCGTCTGCGCAGCAGCCCCCGAGTAGTCCCACGTCCTCTGTGTCCTCTACAGTCTCTGCGCCCACGCCCGCTGCCGACTGGGGCGAGCGTTTGTCTACGTCGCGCCCAGCGACACCGCTTGAAGCGGTCCCCCCGGCTCCCAAGTCAGCAACGAAGTCGGAACCACCTTCAGCCCTTGCGATCCCTATCGTTCAGGGCTACGACAGTTTCGGGCTGAGTATTCCTGATCTAGACCCACTTGGGCATTTACGCTCTCTGTTCGTCATTGGAGCGGTCTCGCGTGTGGACGATCGGTCGGTGGAAATTCGTGACAGTTTTCTTGAAACTTATCACGAGGACGGCAGCCGAGATTTTTCGATCGACCTGCCCAAGGCCACGTTGGATCGGTTTACTCGGGTGCTCGTGGCCCAGACCCCTGTCACGATCCGACGGGACGAGTTTGAGTTGCACGGGGCGACCATGGAGTTCAACACGGCCACGCGTGAAGGCGGGCTCGGAGGACCCGTAGAGATGATTATTTATAACGGGTTTGGAGACGAGCCTGTGGCAGAACCAACCGCAGCAAAAGTCTCAAAAGACAACAAACCATTGGCCAAATAGCGCCTTTCGAACCAGATTCAGATCGTTAGTTTTATGGAAACCCTCCAATCGGTGCCCAATCTGTCGCTCAATTTATTGCCCAATTTATTGCGCTGGATGGCGCTTCTGCCTTTGAGCCTTCTGCCCGTCGGTCTGCGGGCTCAGGTCCCCACGTCGTCTCCGCTTTCTTTGACTGCACCCGCAGCAACTCCCGCAGGGCAGTCTCCATCATTGTTGCAGCAGCCAGTCTCGGTCCGGCCCCCGCAGGAAGGCGCTCGCAAGTACGGCGACAGCGGCGCTATTACTGAAGGCGACCAAACAATCACCGGCACCAAAACGTTCTCTGGCAACGTGACCATCAACGGTACGTTGACAGCTGTTAACACAGCCACGCCTGATACGGTGTCGCTAGGGTCTTCGTCGGTCAGTGGTCATCCAGGCGAGTTACAGATTTACCCGACGACTACTTCCGGCGGGAGCACGACGATTACCACGAGCGCCCACAC
>CAIWVL010000098.1 GCA_903916085.1 uncultured Spartobacteria bacterium | reverse complement strand
TTGGGGTGGTACGCAGCTCGGTGCCCCTACAAACTTCGGGACAACCCCGGGTGCGGTGACTGCTGGAATTGTTAACGCCTCACTGTTTTCTGGTACAACTGCTCTGGGAACTCCGAATACGTTCGGCACCACGGCTCCAACAGGCAACGCTTTGGGAGTGAATGCCGCGATGTTCGTGGGCACAACAGCGGTTTCCTCAGCTATCTCTGGAGCACTTGACGACAACGTTAAAGGTTGGGGCGGTACAGCACTGGGCACCCCCGCGAACTTCGGAACAACCCCGGGTGCGGTAATCGCTGGGTCAGTGAACTCGTCTTTGTTTGTTGGTACAACAGTGGTATCGGCTTCTGCTCCTATCCCTGTGTCCCCTACAGCTGCGGCGAACTCCAACACCAATCCATTCTTCACCTCTCTGACAGACGGCACGACCAAAGTGACGGTCATTGCATCCACTGCTGCACTCAAGACAGACAACTCGTCGTGGGCAGGCACGGCTCTTGGCGCACCAACTAACTTTGGCACGATGCCGGGAGCAGTCATCGCTGGCTCCGTAAACGCATCCATAGCAGTTGGTACCACAGCAGTGCGTTCGAACCAAACCACGACAGCGACGGGTGCGATTGACGTAAACATTGTTGGTTCTATTGGCTCAACGATGAGCGCCACTAAGCCGTTGTTCACTAACCTGACTGACGGCACTACAGCTATGGCGGCTGCTGTCTCTGCTCTAGGCACCGCCCCGACCGGAACAAGCGTCGTGGCAGTCAACGCTGTCAGCCTGCCTTCAACGGCAGCTGGCGCAGCTTTGTCTTTATTCCAAAACAGCGCTGTGACCACCGCAGTGGTTGCGAAAGCTGGTGCTGGCAACTTGTATGGGGCTCTAGTCAACGGCGGGACTTCAGGAAACTTCCTGCAGTTCATCAACCAGTCCTCTAGCCCTACACTGGGAACCTTGGCAGTGTTCAGTATTCAGATACCCGCTTCGGGAATCATCAGCATTCCACCGGGGTCTTTTCCTCTGAACAACTTTACCACTGGGATTTCCGTGGGCATTTCGACTACATACAACGGCGCGTCCGCAGGGACAGCTGCTTCGGTTGTTCTGTTCTACAAGTAAAAAAAAACTCATATACGAGAAGGGCCGTGGAAATCGGCCCACCTATTTTTGATCGGAGAAATCCAATGCAAGTCGAAGTAGTCTCGGCATTGTGGCCATACATAGTCAAATCTCTCGTTGGTCTCGCAATTGCCGGGATAGGAGCAGCGTTTATGTGGCCCATCAAGAAAGCCCGCAAGGAATGGGTGTCTTTGAAGGACACCACTCAAGCGATTCAGAACGAACTCGCGCAACAGCGCACCAACTGTCTCGCCACCCTGCAAGCGCAGGGGGATACCCAGATCAACCTGCTCACCAAAGCCGTCGATACGCTGGAAGGCGTACGCTTGGACCTCGCTGAGCAGACAGGGTACCTCAGGGCCAGCTCGGCCCCGGCCTGTCGCGCCCGCGCAAAGAAGAAAACGTAGCCTATTGACATTCTCACCCAAAACGTAGTATAATCCTATCGTGGTCAATTCAACGAGGAGCTAATGGGACAGACAGAAGAAAAGCCCAATGCGCGAAAGCAGCACGCGGAATTGCAGCAGGAGCGCATAGCAGAACTCTACATCAAACACGGTGGCAGCGTCACGAAGATCGCCCAAGAGATGGGCCTCGCTCGCCAGTGTCCCAAATTAGCAACTTGGAGTTTTCATACGTCTGCGCGCGGAAGCTCGCGACGGCCCGCTTGACCATGTCGGGGCGTCCGTTCACGAGCATCACGCACGCGACAGTCGGGCTCATTCGCCACCTCTCGGGCCCATCGAGGCGGACCCCATTTCCGGTGCCGGGTCTCGCCCTGGGATTTTGCCAGCCTTTTCGAGAAGCGCGGCCTCTACCCATCGACGAAAAAACATCCCGCATTCAAAGGCGGCTGATTTAGCCGCATCGTAG
>CAIWVL010000097.1 GCA_903916085.1 uncultured Spartobacteria bacterium | reverse complement strand
TAATATGAAAAGCCGCCATCATCAGCATAGCATGACTATGTCATGATGATCGTTAAAGAGATGTAAATCGGGCTTGCCCCAAGAATAAAACGTGGTGGACGCGACAGGGATTGAACCTGTGACCCCTACCATGTCAAGGTAGTGCTCTACCGCTGAGCTAACCGCGCTTTTACTTCACAATCTTCACCCGATTAGATGAAGACAGGGGGACAAGGTGGTTCATTCTGCCTACACGCTCAAGTAAAAAAGTGGGTTCTTGAAAAAAAGGTGCGCCTAAGAACTTGCGCTTGCGTATCTGACCAGCCCGAAACGCCACAGCCACCGAGTGAAGCACAGTAGAACTGCACTGCTGATGCCTAATTGTAGAATGCTCGCCCAAGGAGTTGCTGCTGCTTGTGTCAGGACGCGCACAGGCACATTCGCGACAAGGATCACCGGAATCACCCACGTGAACATGAGTCTGAACGCCCCTTTGAACACGGAGTCCGGGTAGCGACCGATGTTGAACAGGTTAAAATAAGCGTAGATCAGACCCTGGGCTCGGATGATCCAAAAGCTGAGGGTGGATAGCGAACACATCACGCTGTAGTGCACTGTCACTCCAAGCAGGACGCATGCTGTATAGAGCGCGATCTGGGCAGGTCTGGGATGCACCCCGAGTTGGGACAGGGCGAATCCTGTGATGGCTAGTCCGAGGAGAGCGTTGACCAAGTTGTCTAACCCACTTTGCTTTGTAGATACGGCAAATTGCGAATCTAAGGGTAAGGTCAGGTAGACATCCAGTTTTCCGGTACGGACTAGTTCCGGGATCTGGGTAAGGTTTACGTAGAAGAACGCCTGGAAGATCTGCGCCACGACCTGGTGGGTGCCGACCAAGGCGACGACTTGCCATTTGGTCCAATCGCCAAGGCGGTCGATGTGTCCAAAGAGGACGTTAATGAAGAGTACCTGTCCAAAAAACCAGAGTATTTCGACGATTGTCCACAGTAGAAAATTGGCTTTGAAGCTCATCTCGCGAATGAGCGAGTTACGCATCAGTAATCCGTAAATCTTGAGGTATCGCAGCATGGATGCAGGACGTTTGCACTGGGCTAGCCTACCCACCGGCGGCCTGGTACTTGCGCACTCCACGGTGCCACAGGAACCGTGCTGCGGTGGCTGTAATGCACACCCAAAGAAACTGAAGGCCAAAGCTTTTTTGTAAATTTGCGGTATCTAATCGTTCCAGAAGTACTTGGACTGGGAAAAACACTTCGTAAGGGAAGGGAGTCCATTGGAGTAGGGTCTGGAGGCGAGGCGAAAGTAGATCTAGCGGGAAGACGTGGCCGCTTAGAAAATACTCGAATGAGTAGAGAATGAAAATAAAGGTTGAAACCTCAAGAACCCAGAAAGCCAACATCGCTAGTGAGTACGCGATGAAAAACTGAATCAGCGCGGAACCACACACAGCAAGGATGAATAGGGGCCAAGTCAGAAGGTGTTGGGGAAATTGCAAATGAGTCCTCAATCCCCATAAGACGCACGCCACGACGGGGAAAGTCACTAGCGAATAAAGGAACCGGTAGGCTCCAAACAGGGAAAGTCTGTAAAGCAGGTGATTGATGGGCTTGGTGAGCAGCGCGCTGATCTGTCCTTCGCGAATTTCTGCTGCAATGCGCCACTCGTCTTCGGTCGGGCTGGCTAGATTATCCACGACCATGACCCCGACGAAATAAAACACGACCGCGGATAGATTGTAGCTGGTGAGTCCTTCTCCTTGTTCACACACAGCTCGCCAAACAAATACGGTGCCAATCAGTGGGATGATGCTGAAAAAACTGCGTAGCAGGAAGTTCCACCGATAAACAAAGGTGTCTTGGAGGCCGATGGCAAATACGCGCCTATACAGCGCGATCATGTTTCCGAGGCCTTGTTTTTGAGCGCCAGTTCTGCTGCGAGATTGAGCGCGCTGAGCATACTGCGCGCGTCTGCGTGACCGCGGCCCGCCAACTCGAAGGCGGTGCCGTGATCAGGACTTGTGCGGGGGATGGGGAGACCGAGGGTGACATTGACTCCCTCGTGGAAAGCCAGCAGCTTGAGCGGAATCAGACCTTGGTCGTGGTACATACACACCACTCCATCAAATTCTCCTTGTGCCGCTCGGTAAAAGACTGTGTCCGGCGACCAAGGACCTGTGAACTCTGCCCGTCCGGTTTTGTTCAAATTTAGCACCGCTGGTGCAATCAGTGCACCGTCTTCGTGACCCAGCAGCCCGGATTCTCCCGCGTGAGGGTTGAGTCCAGCGACTGCGATGCGCGGGAGGCGCCCTCCTTGGTAACTGGCGAGGCGCAGGGCGAGGAAATCGGCGAGCTGGAGGCCGGTGCGCAAGATGGCCTCGCTGGTGAGTAATGCAGGCACGGTGTGGTAGGGGACGTGGGCTGTGACGAGGGCAACAGTGAGGGGGCCGCCCGTGAGGCACATCGTGTAGTCCGATACTCCGTAGCGTTCGGCAAAAAATTCAGTTTGGCCTGGAAAAAGGAAGCCAACCTCTCGCATGCGCGCCTTGTGAATGGGCCCTGTGGCTACCGCCGCAAATTTTCCCGCCAAGGCACCCTCAACGGCAGCTCCGAGTGCGGTAAAGGCGGCTTGAGCGCCCGCTTTAGTCGGTACGCCTGGTTGGGCTCCAGGAAAGTGTCCAACGATTTCAAACTCACACGCGCTACTGAGCTGGGGCGAGGCAAGTGCTGCCCTCACGACCTCAGGACCAATCCCCGCCGGATCGCCTTCGGTGACCGCAATGCGCAGAAGCTTTGCCACGGCTAGAAAATCTTGATGTATGCCTTCTTTCGCAGTTTGGAGACCCACTCCTCCTGCGCCTTCTGGCGCTCTTGGCCGAGCATCACTTTTTCTACAGTGTCCCTTGATTCATCGAAGGACTGTACGATTCGTGGTTTTTTGGCCTCGCAGTACAAAAGATACGCAGAAGTGCCTAGGGTGATGGGCTTGCTTGTTTGGCCAGGCTTGAGACTAGCCGCCGCCTTAGAAAGGGTCTCGTTCAGTGTCCCAGCCTGAACCCAGCCCCAGTCACCGCCGACTTCGGCCGTGTTGTCTTCGGAGTAAAGCTTTGCCAAATCCGCAAATTTGGCCCCACCGCCGACGCGTTGGCGGAGTTCTTCTAAAAACTTCTGTTTTTGCTCTGGGGTGCCCTTGTCGTTGGAGCGCAAAATGATCATGCGCAGCTGGATCTGCTCCTCGGTACTGAATTCACTGATGTGGTCGTGATAGAAAGCCTTCATCTTTTCTACAGGCACCACAGGCGTCGCCTTTACGGCTTGCTGGCGCATGCTTTGAACGATGATTTTGTCCATTTCTTCCTTGCGAAAACGCTCAATCGTGAGGCCAAAGGAGGCCAGTTTCCGAGCGAAAGCGGCTCGGTCGCCGCCGTGCTCATCTCGGATGATCGTTGTGATGCGATCTTCGATAAGGTAAGGCGGGAGCTGGTATCCTTTTTCCTTAAAATGCTGCAAAATGAGTTGTCGATCGACTAACTCATTGATGGCTTCGAGCCTGATTTGTTTAATCTTCTCGCCTAGGTCTTTGCCTTGCAACTGCTCAGATGCAGCTCTCTCCCGAGACGCCACTAGCTCGCGGACCTGAGAAAAAGTAATCGGCTGGTTGTTGACCACGGCAGCTAGCCCGTCCAAGACTTCCTGCGCGGGAGCGTTTACGGGGATGAACGCAACGCCCACTCCGGCGCTGATGCAACCAAACCCAAGCGTCGTGAGGAGCACTCTGTAGATCGAGGGGAAAACAGGCCGGAGTATTGGGAAGATCATTGCGGCGAATCAGGGAAATAGAGCACTCGCGAGTGTACGGCTACAGGCAGGCAAGTCAAGGGAGCGCGGGGTTGAGGGGGGGGGAGGG
>CAIWVL010000096.1 GCA_903916085.1 uncultured Spartobacteria bacterium | reverse complement strand
ACACAATTGGCTGCCACCTTTAACCGTTCCCGAGAGTCCGATTTTACCATGGATTGTCGGCACGAATGAATGCGCGTTAGCATTGAGTGCACAACTGCTGGAGGCTGGTTTTGTTGTGCCAGCCATTCGCTATCCCACTGTGCCTCGTGGCCGGGCGCGCCTGAGGTTCACACTGAGCGCGGTGCATACGGAGGAGGAGATTGCGGCTCTGGGCGGGGCCTTGCGAGTCACAGCAAAGTCGCTGCCGGTGTGAGCCCTCAGCCCCACGGGGATTTGTATTCTTAGACTCAGGAGTGCAAAGGTGAGTGCCGCCAGCTCCCTCTCGCGTGGTGTGGTGTGGTGTGGTGTGGTGTGGTGTGGTGTGGTGTGGCTCACACCAACTCTTCTGACTTCTGCTCGCTGTGGAGATTCGGGCTCTTCCCAAAAGCTTCCGCAACGCTGGGCACGTGCGCCGGGTTGCCTGCACCTACGGCACCCGTTCCCTCTTGGCTCTCGTCGCGGCGCGTGAACTTCACTCCCACCAAACGGGAAACTCCATGCTCTTCCATGGTGACGCCATACAGAGCATCGGCGCGGGCGATCGTCTTTTTATTGTGGGAAATAACCACGAACTGGCTTTGCCCCACGAAGCGATCGAGGATTTTGATGAACCGGTTGATGTTAGACTCGTCCAGAGGGGCATCCATTTCGTCCAGCACGCAGAAAGGGCTGGGTTTTACCATGTAGATGGAGAAGAGCAGGGACACGGCCGTCATGGTCTTTTCACCACCCGAGAGTAGGGTGATGCTCTGGAGTTGTTTGCCGGGCGGTTTGGCGATGATTTCAATGCCGCTTTCCAGCGGATCGCTAGGGTCCGTAAGAATCAGGTTCGCTTTACCGCCTCCGAAGAGTTCGGTGAACATTTCCTGAAAGTTGATCCTGATTTTTTCGAACGTTTCAGCAAACAACTGTCTAGTGGTGTTGTTGATCTTGGCGATGACTTCCAAAAGTTCTGCCTTCGCATTGAGCAAATCCGTGTGCTGCTGTTGGAGGAAAGTGTGACGCTGCTCGAGTTCTTCGTACTCCTGAATGGCTTCCATGTTTACTGGACCCATGGAATCGAGACGCTGGTCGATTTCGCGCACTAAAATGTCAATGCGTGCCCAGTCCATGTCATAGGCGTCCGCCTCAAGCGCAGCTCCGTCTTCAGAGGTCGCCTCGGAAGCAGATTCCCCAGCGTTCTCAGTCTCCACGGGGCCGCCCCGTTGACGCTTGATCGCGTCTCGATAAGCCACTTTGAGCGCGTACAGATCCTTGTTAAACTCGCGCAGCTCTAGTTGGTAGCGCTTGCGAATGTGTTCCTCAACAAGATCCGATTTCATTTCCCACTGGCTCAGATGCACCTCCAGTCGCGACCGTTTTTCTACCAAGCCCGACAACTGCGAGCGCCGTGCCCGGACCTGCGCCGTTTCTTCTTCCACCACGGCAGCCACCGCCGCCCGCTCTGAGAGCAGGCCGCTCAACACGTCCTCAAACTCTCCAATCCGACTACGCAAGCCCTCCAAATTCGACTCAATGTCCTCCGACTCAGCTTGGAGCGCAGCCGTCTTGACTCTGTAGCCCTCCACATCCCGCTCCCGCGCTTCGATCAGGTCGCTCAATTCCTGAATGCGGCCTTCCATCGGTTGGCGCTGTGAAAGCAGCGAGGTATGACGTTGTTTTTCCGTGGCCACGCGCACCTTCATCTCGTTCAACTCCGCCTGCGCTTCCGCTTCGCGCGCCCTGAGTGCCTCCATGCCCCCTTGTAAATCCTGCCGTACAGATTGCTGTTGGTCGATCCGGCCCAGCGCCTTGGCCACCTCTCCTTCCAAGCCCTCCAAACGCTGTACCGCCTCTGAAAAACGACTCTGCGCTCCAGCCTGTTCGCCCTCCATGGACTGTTGTTTACGCTGGGTCTCACTCAGCTGGCGCTCCATTTGGGACACCTGCGTTTTCAGCCCTGAAACGAGAAGCGCCGCAGCGTGCTTTTGCTCGCGTGCCTCGGCTAGGGTTGCTGAAAATCCATCCAGTTCACTGGCCAAAGCGTCGCGCCGTTGCTGTTGAGCGTCCAGTTGTGCGCGTAACACGACGAGTTCTGCACCGAGGGCATGCACCTGGTTTCGGCGCTCCAAGACGGATGCCGCACCCGCGCCATGATCCGCACCGGCGTGGAGCATCCCATCGCCTGAGAGCACTTCGCCTTGAAGGGTGACCAAGGTCCAGCCCCGCATGGGGAACAGCTTCAAGGCAGTCTCCACATCGGGGACAACCACGGCAAAGTTGATGAGTCGTTCGATGAGACGTTGGGCCTCAGGCTGTGGTTTGATTTTGTGAATCAGCCAGCATAGAGCACCTTCCGGGAGCTTGAGTGCGTCGTTTTGAACGTGCTCAAAGGCTGCGTCCAGTTCTTGGAGTGCCAAAACGGCTCGACCGCCCTTGTGTGCTCTCAGTGTTTTGACGATGTGCTCTGCCACCGTCGCGTCTTTCATCACAACGGCTTGCAGATTTGCCCCCAGAACAGCCTCCGCAGCCGCCACATACTCGGGTTCCACTTCAATGAATTCCGCCAAGGCGCCCTGGATTGCAGGCAGGAAAAAATCTGGATTGTCCAACCCCTTGAGAACGGTCTGCGTACCGGCTGAAAAGCCCTCTCCGCGTTCGAGTAACCCTTGGAGAACTTCCAAACGCCCTTCTTTTTCTGAAAAAGCACGCTGCACCTGCCTCAGTTCGCCTTCGGCAGTGGACAGTCCCATCTGTCCCACGCGCAAGTGCCCCTCCCATTCGCTCACACGGGCCACGCTTGCCTCCACGGCTTGCTGCGCCTCGTCAAAATCCTGGCGCACTTGCGTCAAAAGAGCTTCCAGTTCCTGTGCCGCACCGCGCAACTGTTCCGTTTCAGAGTCCAACACGGAAAGGCGCGCCTCCATGCCGTCGCGTTGCTGCGTCATGCTGGAGAGCTGTCCACGCAACCCGGACACCCGGTGTTCTTCGCGCTGCACCTCCTGCACCACGGATTGCAAACCGCGCTCCGCCTCCAGGCGTTCGCCAGCCACCGCCGAGGCCACGGATTGCACTGTCCTCATGCGCTCCTGTTCGGCGTTTAATAACGCCCCGATCTCGCTTAACTCCAAATCTGCCTCGCTCAGAGCCGCTTCTGCCGCGTGTAGGCGCTCGCGTGCGCCAGCCATTTCCGACTGATAACGCGAAATCAGACCTTGATACTCTAACTCTTTCTCGGCGTTGAAGACGATCCGGTTTTCGTGATTTGAAATCAGCGAACGCAGCTCCGACGCATTCTTGCGTGCCACTTCCAACTGCTGCTCCATCGCCGACAAACCAGCGCGCCGCGCCGCTAACTCGGATTCGCCAGACTCAATGTCCTCCTCCAACTCCGACTGGCGCGCACGCAATCCCCCCAGCTCCGCATTGCCGCTCTGACGCTGGTCTTCAATGTATTCCCACTGGCGCCGCGCCGAGTGCGTTTCAAACGTACGCAATTCCGCTAAAAGCGTCTGATAACGGCGCGCCTTAGCCGCTTGTCGTTGCATGGAAGCGATCTGCCGATTGACTTCCTTAATAATGTCATCAAGGCGGATCAGATTTGCCTCAGTCGCTTCCAACTTGCGGAGCGCCTCTTTCCGCTGACTCTTAAAGCGGGTAATACCGGCTGCTTCTTCGAAAATGGCGCGTCTGTCCTCCGGCCGCGAGGAAAGGATCTGGTCGATCTTTCCCTGCTCCATGATCGAGTAGGCTGAGCGCCCGATTCCCGTGTCCATGAACAAACCGTGGATGTCCTTGAGTCGACAAGGCGTTTTGTTGAGCAAATATTCCGAGGATCCGTCCCTGAAAACGCGCCGCGTGATGGTCACCTCGTTCCAGTCCACGCCCAGTTCCTTTTCGCACTCGGAAAAGTTCATGGAGACCTCGGCCATGCCTAGGGCAGAGCGGGAGTCTGTACCTGAAAAAATGACATCGGCCATTTCGCCCCCACGCAAGGCCTTGGCCGATTGTTCTCCGAGTACCCACCGGATGGCGTCGAGGACATTGGATTTGCCACAGCCATTAGGCCCCACCACACAAGTCACGCCTCGGTGAAATTCGAGGACTGTCTTGGGCGCGAAGCTTTTGAACCCGAACAATTCCAGGGAACGAAGGTACATGCGGGGGCGGAGTTTCCGTTAGGTTGAGTGCAGAATCAAGGGCGAGGGTGGGGACGTCTCAGTGTCGAGCACCACGGATGCTGCTGCTGCTATTTCGGACAAGAGATCCAGGGTATGACCTTCCTCGTTACCCTGCAGTCTCGGAAGCGGGAATCCGCGTGGGAGTCAGCTTAATGCCGCCCTTGACAAACTCGATTCTGCGTTGGCGCAGAAGCTTGCCCAAGGCCTGTTTGAAAGCCTTCTTGCTGGCGCCAAACTTTTCCCGGATCGCCTCGGGATCGCTTTTGTCATCAAACGCCAGCACGCCCTCGGATGCCCTCACTGCGGCCAAGATTTGGTCCGCCAAGGGGGCCACACGTTGGTAGCCGGGGGCGTCGAGGCCCACATCAATCTTCCCATCCGGACGTACCGTGCGAATGAACCCGAGCAGTTCATCTCCGGGAACGAGCGTCGTGGGGGTCTCGCTTTTGTAGAGTAAACCCCAGTGGGCGTTGTTGATGACGGTTTTGTAACCCAGGTCGGTTTCTTCAACAATAACCAGGTCCACACTCTGTGCCTCAGTGTATTCAGGTGGCTTTTTGTGGAGGTGACGCTGCAAACGCATGGACGCCATGAGCCGTCCTGAAACTGCGTCTAACACCACCATCGCCACCACCCAGTCGCCCACCTGCGGGTTCTTCGTCTGTTCGCGCAAAGGGCAGAGCAGGTCTTTGTCAAGCCCCCAGTCCAAAAAGGCACCAATACCAGGGCGCACGCCCACCACTTCGAACCCGGCCACTTGCCCCAGCAGAGCATGAGGCGTTTGCGTAGTCGCAACAAGGCGATCCTCGGAGTCGTGGTGCACAAAAACTTCCAGCCTGTCCCCAGGCACTGTGCCCTCTGGAATGTATTTGCCAGGCAGCAGAATTTCGCCGAGCTCCACGCCATCCAGATACAGGCCCGGAGGGGCTTCGCGAAGGACGCAGAGGGTGTGCTTAAGGCCCGGAACAATCATGGTCGGACTAGTCTAATTGGGGGTGCGCAAACT
Organism: uncultured Spartobacteria bacterium; assembly: GCA_903916085.1. Classification (GTDB taxonomy): domain Bacteria; phylum Verrucomicrobiota; class Verrucomicrobiia; order Chthoniobacterales; family Chthoniobacteraceae; genus Chth-196. Next base: position 32,970 of record CAIWVL010000096.1, on the reverse strand, counting down.
GTGCAGCGTTTTCTTTTGGGACTCAGTTATGAAAACCTTGCGTCGCTTGGCTCGTGGAGAAGCGGGCTGAATTTGAGGTGAACCTACCGGCGTGGGGTGCTTGCCAAGGGGCCCTCTCTAACGCACCTTCAACAAGGTTGCCTTGCTGCTGCCTGCCCATCGGATGGGGGGACGTTAGCGAGGCAATTCAAACAACGATTCCTTAACGATTCCTGCACGACTATGCACCAACTCCCTGCACTTCCCTACGCTCTTGACGCGCTTGAACCGCACATCGACGCGCGCACGATGGAAATCCATCACGGCAAACATCACAAAGCTTACGTGGACAACTTAAACAAGGCTTTGGAATCTGCCCCAGACCTCGTGGGAAAGAGCGCCGAAGACTTGATTCACGATTTGGCGGCTATTCCCGAAGCCATTCGCACTGCCGTTCGCAACAACGGCGGCGGGCACGTGAATCACACGCTGTTCTGGAGCCTTTTGACCCCGCATGCCAGTGGAAAACCTGTGGGCAAGCTGGCGGAAGCCATCACTGCCACCTTCGGCAGCTTTGAAGCCTTTCAGGAAAAGTTCCAGGCGGCAGGTGCCACCCGCTTCGGCTCCGGCTGGGCGTGGTTGGTTGTCAACCATGGCAAACTAGAGATCGGTTCGACTGCGAATCAGGACACTCCTCTCATGGGCAAGGCCGTGGCTGGAATCGAAGGCAACCCCGTCCTCGCTTTAGACGTCTGGGAACATGCCTATTACCTCCACTATCAAAATCGCCGTCCAGATTACATGAAAGCCTTCTGGAACGTCGTAAATTGGGACGCCGCTGAGCAGCTTTTCCTTGCCGCTCACTAACATAGCCTCACGTAGGGCCACCCGACCCTCGGGTGGCCCTGCTAAACTCGGGGAGAGCGTTGTATTTTTGGGGGAACGCTAGAGCATCTCGATGCGTTACCTTCTCCGACTTGCCTTCGGTCCAACGCATCACTTCTGGGTCGCTCAGGCCCTACTCTCAAATTCCGCTCTCCCCGATTTTTTTGATTTTTCCAACCCCGCCCTTCGATGACCAAAAAAGTGAAATCCAAGCAATCTAGTTCAGTTTCCCCAGGTATCTGTTACCTAGCGGGAGCAGGCCCTGGGGATCTAGGGCTCGTGACTTTGAGGGTCAAAGAACTCCTGGAAAAAGCTGAGGTCGTGGTTTTCGACTACCTTTGCAATCAAGAGATGCTGAAGTGGGTCAAGGATGGGGTAGAGATTATTTACGCTGGTAAAAAAGCCGGAAACCACACCATGCGCCAGGAAGACATCAATGCTCTTCTGGTGGAAAAAACGCGTGCTGGACACACGGTCCTCCGGCTCAAGGGCGGGGATCCGTTTTTGTTTGGGCGCGGAGGTGAGGAGGCTGAGGCTTTGGCTGAGGCGGGGCTCAGGTTTGAGATTGTTCCCGGGGTCACCTCGGCCATCGCCGCTCCCGCTTACGCAGGAATTCCCGTGACACACCGAGATTTTACATCGTCAGTCACCATTTTTACGGGCCACGAAGACCCCTTGAAGGCGGATACCGCTCTTGATTACGCCCGGATAGCGTCCTTGCCCGGCACAAAAGTGATGCTCATGGGTATCGAGCGTATGGGGCCGATCACCGACGAGCTCCAGAAACACGGGATGGACCCGCAAACGCCCGTAGCGCTCGTGCGCTGGGGGACGACCGGGCGTCAGGAAACGCTGGAGGGCACCTTAGGCAACATCGCTTCGCGCATCCGCGAAGTGGGCTTTAGCGCCCCAGCCGTAGCCGTATTCGGTGAGGTGGCGACTTTACGCCACAAACTGGGCTGGTTTGAAAAACGGCCTTTGAGCAAAAAGAAAATTGTGGTGACACGGACCCGCCAGCAGGCAGGGGTGCTCAGCGCTGCCTTGCGTGAACTCGGAAGCGACGTGTACGAGTTGCCCACAATCCGTATCGAGCCGCCCGTCGATTTGCGGAGCTTTGCTGAACTTGTGCAGGATGTGCACCGTTACGATTGGCTCGTGTTCACCAGTCCCAATGGCGTGAGCGCGTTTTTTGAGATGTTTTACAAACTCTACTCCGACGCTCGCGAGATTGGGGGCGTGCGTATTGCCGCCATTGGGCCAGCCACGGCCAAGCGTGTGCGGGAGTTTCATTTAGCGGTCGATTTACAACCCTCGGAGTTCGTTGCAGAGGCCATTATCAAGGAGTTCAAAGCCAAGGTGGGCGATGTGGAGAACCAGCGCATTTTGCTGGCTCGCGCAGAGCAGGCCCGGGATGTCTTGCCTAAGGAATTGGCCAAGATGGGCGCCATCGTGGACGAGGCGATTGCTTACCGTACAGTGCCCGAAACTGAGGATGTGAGTGGCGGTATCGCGCGCTTCCAGACGGATGGCGCTGACATGATCACTTTCACAAGTAGTTCGACAGTCGAGAATTTCATGGCACTGAAGTTGGCTTTGCCGCCTGGCTTGAAGACAGCCTCAATCGGGCCTGTGACCTCTCAGACGATGCGCGATTTGGGGCTGATCGTGGATGTTGAGGCGAAGCAGTACGACATTCCGGGACTCATCACCGCCATTCGCGAATACTACGGGGCCTAGGGGCTTCCGCTCGTCGGTTTCTCCATCGTTTGCATGGCTGGCGCGTTCTCCGGGGCGCGCTCCGCCAGTGCCTGGCCCTTTTACAAATGCTTTTTTCTCAAAACTCTCCACGTCCCGCTCCACGGACCATCCACACCTGTCCGTTGAGTCTCGAGCAGCTCCTGAAACTGAGGACCATTTTGGTAGCGCGCGGGTGGGAAATGGCGACGCGTCAGTACATGCACTTTTTTGCACAGCGCGACCGCTTGACGGTTGCGGCGTATGAGAAGGGGCCTAAAGTGGTGATTCAAGGCAAAGGCGTGGATGAGTTTGTGGAGTTCATCTTGGAGCCCGAGGTGCTGGGTGGACCGGTGGTCCTTGAGGATGGGATAGTTGAGAAGCAAATACCTGATGTGGAGGAAGTAACGCCTCATTTCGGGGTCGATGAGAGCGGTAAGGGAGACTTGTTTGGGCCGTTGGTAATCGCGGGTGCCTATGTAGATGCGGAAATGGCCAGGCACTGGAAGGCTGCCGGGATTCAAGACAGCAAGAACATCGGCAGCGACTCGCGCATTAGACAGCTCGCTCGGGTCATTTTAGACACGCCTGGAGTGGTGCAAAGTGTCGTGCTCATCGGTCCCGAGCGGTACAACGAGATGTACAAGAAGTTCGGTAATCTTAATCGACTTCTCGCGTGGGGGCATGCGCGGGTGATTGAGAATCTATTGGAATTAAAGCCGGACTGCCCGCGCGCCTTGAGCGATCAGTTTGCAAATCCGCGTTTGATTCAGAACGCTCTGTTAGAGAAGGGGCAGGGGATCCAGTTGGACCAAAGAACTAAGGCTGAAAGTGATCCGGCTGTGGCGGCGGCCTCCATTTTGGCTAGGGTACGGTTTATCGACTGGTTGGCTAAAGAGGGACAGGCGTTAGGGATGGTTTTGCCTAAGGGGGCTTCAGCTCAAGTGAAGGCGCAGGGGAAAGCTTTGGTGCTTAGGGATGGGCCAGACGTGTTAGGTAAGGTGGCAAAACTTCACTTCAAGACGGCTTCAGAAATTTTATCTTCAACTTCTTGCATACAACTCTTGCCCGAAAAAGGCGAATAGGCTTAATTCCGACCATCTTATGGGGACATTAACTAAAAGAGACCTGGTTGTTCAGATCAGCACTAAGACACACTTGCCTCAGGCGCAAGTTCATGAAGTTGTCCAGCTTACGCTGGATTCTATCACTGACGCACTGGCGCGTTCAGAGAACGTTGAGCTGCGTAACTTTGGGGTGTTGGAAGTGCGCCTCACCAAGCCCCGCGTGGGGCGTAATCCGAACAAGCCAGAGAGCTCCTTCACGATCCCTGCAAGGGCGACTGTGAAGTTTAAGCCCGGCAAGATCATGCGTGAGCGCGTGCTCAAGCTCTCTGCCGCCATGAAGAAGGCCGAAGGCAAGGTGGAGGTGAAGGGAAAAGCTGTGGCCAAGGTGACCAAGGAAGTTGCCAAGGAAGTTGCCAAACCAGCCCCAGCGGCGAAGGCCAAGCCTGCCAAAGGCAAGAAGTAGGTCGCGGGCAATTAAATTTTTGACTCGTTTCCGCTAACGACTTTAGACGGGGCTCTCCAAGGAGCCCCGTTTTTTTGTGCCTCAATGGGAGGCAATGGGAGGTGGGAGGCACTTTGTGTCTTTTGCTTTTCCCTTGATTCCCATGGCACTAGCCGCACCCGTCCGAGGCGAGCGATCTGGTGCCCCTCAAGTACCCGCGCCCGCTCACCCCCTTTTCTGTGCGTTGTCAGGTGCCCTTTGAGGGGTTATCTTCACAAGACTATGTCCCAAAATACGTCCTCTATCTCTGCGGATACCACGATGCAGGAGTTACTCGCCATTTTCCCGGGTGCTCAGCGTGCGCTGTTTCGGGGCTACCACATCGGCGGTTGCTCCAGTTGCGGGTTTCGCCCCGAGGAAACCCTCGCCGAAGTCTGCGCCCGTAACGGCGGCCTTTCTGTTCCCGATGTTGTGGGCTTTCTGGGACAAGCTCTTGAAGCCGATGCCCGCCTGGAAGTGTCTCCCCAAGAGGCTCAGAATCTTGTGCAATCTGGCAAAGCGGTGATGGTCGATATTCGCTCCGGCGAAGAGTTTAATGCCGTGCACATTCCGGGCTCTATTTTGTTTACAGAGGAACTCATGCACGAGTTACCAGGTTGGGATCGTCAGAAGGAGGTCATCTTTGTCTGCCATCATGGGGTGCGTAGTCTCGATGCCGCCGCTTATTTTGCCGGGCACGGTATGGAGAATGTGCGCAGTTTGCGTGGCGGTATTGACGCATGGAGCTGTGAGGTGGATGTCGCTCTGCCCCGTTACGAACTCGCTTAAATCCCCCGTGATGTCTCTTTATGAACGACTTGCAACAAAAAATTGAAGACGCCGTTTCTCATCCCAAAAATCTTGGGGAAATGGTGGGGGCGGATGCTGTGGGGACCGCCGGTTCTCCCGGGTGCGGGGACATGCTCCGGATGTGGGTCAAGTTCAAGGAAGACCCCGAGGGGCGTAAAATCATTGACCGCGCGACTTTCCAAACCTTCGGTTGCGAGACCGCGATCGCCGTCGCGAGCGTCGCTACAGAACTCGTGGCCGGGAAAACGGTGGAGGAGGCTCTCCTCATGTCTAGCAACGACCTTTCTGCTCCTTTGGGCGCATTGCCTCCCATGAAAATTCACTGCGCGCAATTGGTCGAAAGCGCGCTCCGTTCTGCTCTTGTGCCAAGCACAGCTCCCGAGCCTGTGGTAGAGGCACCAGCTCAAGCGCACTCCCTCCGGGACAGCTTCAAGCCCGCTTCCGATCCCGCTCAAAAGGTACAGATTGTCTTCAAGACGCCCTCAGCTTCCGCTTAACTCAAACTACTTTTGACCATGCACGAAAACACCGAGAAAGTCCTGACGCGCGACTGCGAGGCGATCCGTATTCCTAGCGGCGAAATGATTGTCCTGCCCAAGGGCTCGACGGTCGCCATCACTCAAGCGTTAGGCGGCAGCTACACCGTGGCTACGGCAGACGGTTTGGCCCGTATCACTGACGAAAATGCCGATGCTCTCGGGCTGGAGTCTGCTTTTGCAAAACGCGAGCTTTCTCCCGCCCAGTCGGATGTACGAGTAGACGAGGCCTCCGTCTGGACTGAACTGAAGACGTGCTATGACCCAGAAATTCCAGTGAACATCGTTGATTTGGGCTTGGTTTACGACTGTGTCATCGACCAGCCCTCAGAGGCTCCCGCGAAGGTTCTCGTTAAAATGACACTCACCGCGCCCGGTTGCGGTATGGGCCCTGTTATCGCCCGCGAGGCCGAACAGAAGATCCTTGCTATTCCCGGCGTGGCCGAGGCGGAGGTAGAAGTCGTGTGGGATCCTGCCTGGAACCAGTCCATGATTAGTGAGGTGGGAAAAATGAAGCTCGGGCTGATGTAGTTTGCCCTCAGCTGCGTTTCGTCCCCAGAACTGGAGTGTGTTTAAGACCGCCTAAAAAAGGCACCGTCATGCGGAGAACGCGGAGCTTTTATAAAACGCATTTCGAAGTTTATTCCGTAATTTCTCCGCGCTCTCCGCGCTTCCGCGTGACCCCTCTTTTTTGAGTTAATTTAGGCGTTTTAAGGAGCAAACGCGCACAAAATCCCGTATTCCAAGGCCAACGCCTCGTTCACCCCACTCATGGCTAGGTGATCCCGCATCCGGGTTGTTGCCTGGACTCGCGCTAGGGACTCGTCCGCTCCTAGGGCATGGGCGACGCGCGCTGCGTGCTCGGCGCACTCCGGAAGGTGACGCGCCGTATGGCCGTGCTGGCACAAAAGGACGTCTGTCCAAAACGCTTCGAGCACCTCCAGCAATCGAGTGCGTTCGCCAAGGTAGGCGGCTTCAGTGCGTGCAGCGTGGGTTTCCTCCAACTGCTCCAACCACTTGGGATCTGCCGTTTGTTTGTACTGTTTTTCCTCAATCTTGAATGCGGCGTTGGCTGCCTCTTTGATTTTGTCCTTGGTCTCGGCCAGCAACGACTGGAGTTGTTGCGCTAACCACAGGCCACCTTGAAGATCTGGTTTTCTCGAGGTGTAAAACGTTGAGATAAGCGTGGCCGCTGCTACTGCCGACTCTGCGCGCTCGATTTTTTGGCTGACTCGCAGTGGGATCTCGATACACCGGGACAGAATCGTTTCTAGTAATTGTTCGGGCAGTTCGCTCAGAAGCAATAGATGCGTATCGGGTGGGGGTTCCTCGAGCGTTTTAAGAAAAGCATTCGCAGCTTGGGGCTGAAGGCGGTCCGCTTCAAAGATGATCCCGAACTTACTCCCACCTTGAGCCGAACGCATCTGGAGGGCAGCTTCCAGGCTGCGCAACTGGTCTGTTAGGAGCCTGCGAGATTTGGATTCCGGCGCGATGGAGTGAACGTCGGGATGGATGAGTGCGTCTTCGGGTTTGCAGCCTAGCAGTAGGGCGCACAGTCCGAGGGCCAGTTCACGTTTTCCACTGCCCTTGGGGCCAGTGATCAAGTAGGCGTGTGCGAGTCGGTTGTGGGCGTGCGCTTGGGCCAGCAAGGCGAGGGCGTCCGGGGCAGCTAGGGGCATGGGCCGATGTTATGCGGAGGCACCCCTCCAGAGCAAAGCGAAATGCAAGTAATAGGGCTGGAGTCTCTTACGAAATTAGACCGTAGTGATGCCTGGCACGATCTGAACCACCGCTCAAAACACGAACTTAATTCCTCAAAAGACTCCACTTCTCTTGTTTACATGGATGCTAATCCTGCTCCTCAAGGATGGCATCAGGATCAAAGTCTGGATCGGGCAGGATGAGCGCCGCTTTTTCCTCAGGCAAAGATTCTACGCGTCCGAGCTTTTTGACGATCTGGGTCGAACGCTGGCGCGCCTTGTGGATGTTGCTCTTTGCCTCGTCCAGCTTGTCCTCCACCTTCCCGAGTAGATCGGTAAACTTACCAAAGTCGGTACGAACTGCGCCGAGCAGTTTGTCGATTTCTGCCGAGCGTTTTTGAATTGAAAGCGTTCGGAACCCCATGAGTAGGGCCATCACAAAGGCAGAAAACGTGGTGGGTCCTTGAACGATGACTTTGTAATTGCGGGTGAGATCTTCCAGCAATCCAGGCATTTTAATGACCTCGGCGTACAAGGCTTCCGTAGGCAAAAAGAGGATCGCGAAGTTTGTCGTGGTGGGCACGGCAATGTACTTGTCACGGATGTCTGCTGCGCAACTGTAGATCCTTTTTTCCAACGCCTTTTGCGCGGCTTTCACAGCTTCGACTTGTCCCAGCTCAGCGGCGTTGACCAGACGCTGGTAGTCTTCAATCGGGAACTTGCTGTCGATGGGCAGGTACACGGGTTCGCCAGCACCCTCAGGGCCAGGCAACTTCAGGGCGAACTCCACCATTTCGCCAGAGCGAGGCTTGGGCTTGAAGTTGGGCTCGTACTGGCTCGGCGGAAAGAGTTGCTCCAAAAGGTTCCCTAACTGTACCTCGCCCCAAACCCCACGTGTCTTGACGTTTGTCATGACCCGGCGCAAGTCGGTGACATTGCCCGCCAAAGACTTCATCTCCCCAAACCCCTGCTGCACCGCCTCCAAGCGATCCGACACCTGCTTGAAACTTTCTCCAAGCCGCGTGCTTAGTGTGCTCGAAAGCTTTTCGTCCACCGTGACCCGCATTTGCTCCAGTTTCGCGTCCGCTGCGCTCTGGATGTTCGCAAGTTTGAGCTCTACGGCAGACCGCAGTTTTTCACCGTTGTCGGCATTGTTTTTTGCCTCTTGGGCCAGTTGGGCACTGATGCGCTCTGCCGTCTTCGCCAGAGTATCAATGGAATCGCGGGACATCTTTTGCACAGCCAGCGTGATTTCTCCCCGAGTGGCCGCCAGTTGCTCGTGTAGCGATTTCTGCTGCGCCGTGGCGACCAAGGAATGCGAGGTGGCCGCCGTTTCCAATCGGCCGTTGAGTTCCTGACGCTGGCTCAGGGCTTCTTCTCGGTGGGCGCGGCTCAACTGCTGGAGTTCCTCGCGGATTCGGGCAAAGTCAGCCCCGAGGGCTGCGAGAGCGAGGGGAACGGCTTCGGACTCAGTATCTGGTCGCAGCTTGTTTAGTCTCCAAAGCACGAGCACTCCCACAATCAATCCCAGCAGGGAGATCGCGAGCGCAAGCAGAGTCAAAACGTCATTCATCCCTGCATCTTAGCACATTCAGACATCCGATCCCTGTTTCCCGTCCGCAAACCTCAAGAAATTCATCTACTTTTCTCATCCGTCTTCCATGGATCCCTACACCAACCCCGATCAGCAAAGTGACGCCACACTTCAGGCCATGGTCACTCGTCTCGAAGAACGCGCTCAGCACCCCGCCTTCCTTCGGTTAATCACCGCCTATGCCTCCGAGTTGCCCACTCATGAATCGCTGCGTCTTTTGGAGCTGGGCTGCGGCACAGGTGTCGTTATTCGGGAGTTGGAAAAATCCCTGCACCCAGAGTCCAGTCTGCACGGTGCGGACATCAGCGAACGGCTGCTTGCCGCCGCACGCTCACTTGCCCCGGACTCCCGCATTCATTGGGACAAAATCGAGCCAGGTGTTTTGCCCTATCCCACCGCGAGTTTTGACTGCGTTTTGATGCACACTCTCTTAAGCCATGTGCCCGACGTCGCGGCACTCCTAAGCGAGACAGCCCGCATCCTCAAACCCGGCGGGCGACTCATCGTGTGCGACGCCGATCATGCGGGAACGACCTTCGCTTACCCCGATTTCGCCACCATGCGGGACATTGATTTCAGACTCGTTTCCGCCATCGCCACTCATCCCGACATCTGCCGGCAAATGCCCCGCTATTTGAAAGATGCCGGTTTTGAGCTGCGTAGGCATGAGTCTCAAATCCTCTCTGAGGCTGGACGAGGGGACTTTTGGCTCTCGAGCGTGCGCGGCTATGCTCGGCTGATTCCCGCGCTAAACATCCTTCCTGAGGCGGAGGGAAAAGCGTGGGTAGAGCACCAGCTGCGCGCCCATGAGGAGGGGAGTTTCTTCGCAGCCGGCGCCTTCTACACGTTTCATGCGGTGAACCCGCGTTCCGAGAGCGGAGCGGAGCACCCTGCCACCTAAGCCCACCACTCGCGCAGGGTGGCAATGTCCGCTTGGGTGGCTGCAATCGCGTTTTCCAAATACCCGGGGTCGTTGATGTTCCCCTTCAAGTATTCCACATGGAGACAGACCGGCCCTGTGTATCCACCGGCTTTGAGCTGATTCACGTAAGCTTTTCCCACGACTCCTTCGCTCAAGGGCGCAGTGCGATGGCCTTTTCCTTCCCAAACGAAGTTCTTGAAAAATGCCATCCCGATGTGGTCCTGCACCAAAGCGACCTCGGTGGGCCAAGAGGTGCTCCCCTCAATCGTGGCGTGCATGATGTCAAAGGCCCAGGCGAACTCATCCGCCTTGTACTCGCGCATCAGAAATGCCATGTCCCAAATCCCTGCACCTGCAAACTTTGATCCCGAATGATTTTGGTAGCAGGGTAAAATCCCGATCTCTTTGCTCAAAGCCACGAGTTCTTTGAGGCGGGGCCGGATTGCATCGAATTGCGGCCAGATAGGCTTCTTGTTGTCGTAGGCGTACCAGTTTGTTCGGTAGCGGGGGATGCCGAGTTTGGCGGCTGTGCGCAGGACGCGTTCGGTGTGGGTCTCGGTGCTAACGGAGTTGATACCCGAGGTGAGCATGGTGATGCGCACGCCGTGTTTGCCGAGGATTTCAACAAATTTGGGCAATTCCTCTTCTACGCGGGCAGGCTCCACATGCCCTCCGGGGCGAATGGGAGCTTCAATTCCGGTAACGCCCATACGAGCCAGCACTTCACCTAGTTGCTCATGGGAAAGACCGAGGAAGTGTTTTGTGAAGACGCTGATTTCGGGCGTTGTCGGCGAAGCTGCTTCCGCCATTGCGGAAACCGGTTTGAGGGCAGTTCCAGCCAGAAGTGCGGCGGAGCTTTGAAGGAAGGTGCGTCGGGAGAACATAAGGGGGAGAAGATCAGGTGAGAGAGGGGCGCAGGAATTTGCAAATGATTAGTAGGCAGTAATGCCCAGAATTCTCACGTACCTCCGGCGCGCCGCCATTTGCTTGGTTTCTACCGGTGGTTCCAGTCGCTGCGCTCCTATCACCACCGGCTAATTTCTTAAGAGCCTCCGGCTCTTTGTGTTGCTCTATGTATTCTAGTGGTGCGTGATTAGCCTGAACACTAGGTCACTAATTTTTACTCGCATCAAGCGATTGACCACCAACGTGATACAGAAACTTGTCGCTGCGCAGAAAAAGCGCACCTGCACCAACAGACGGCGTGCCGATGAAGGTGTCGTGCAAATCTAGCGAAGAGGCGAGTGCGCCTTCGGGTGCGGTGATGTCGACCGCCTGCAAGAGGCCTTTTTCATTCACCAAATACATGAAATTACCCGCCGCCACGGGCGTCGCGCTGTAGGGACCTGTGGTTCGCAACTGCCAGACTTTCGCTCCATCGGTGGCGCTCGTGCACTTCAGGATTCCCGCGTTGTTCACCGTGTACAGGCGGCCTTTGTACACTACCGGACTCGCTGTGGAGCTGAGCGCCTGAGCGTTTTGCCATAGCACCTCCGGTTCCGCCCCGACGGCGGGTGGGCGCAGAACCGTTGTGCCCTTGGTGGGCACATAAATCGCTCCGTCCGTCACCGTGGCAGAGGCCATGTTGGAGCCGCCTCCACTAAATTTCCACAGCGTGTTGCCGGTCTCTGGCTCCACCACACTCATTTCCGCGCCAGACAGCAGGGCGACACCAGTGGCTCCGTTTGCGCCGGGTACAAGAACCGGCGAACACCAGTTGGACGCCTTCGGCCTTGCGATCTTCCAGCGGTTAGAACCGTCTTCTGTGTTGAGACCGACAGCGAAAGATTCGCTGTCGCTTTCCACAGGGAGCACCAGCGTGTTGCCTGCCAGAACCGGCGAGGACGCCATTCCTAAACTGTTACTGGCATTTGGATAATCGCGGGTCAGGCCGCGCAGCCAAACGAGGTTCCCCTCCAGATCCAGGCAGACCACGTCATTGGAGGAAAACGTTGCAAATAGATGCTTTCCATCACTGCAAGGCGTGGAAGTGGCGACGCAAATTTTGGCATGCGTCATCGTACGGCCCGTCGCCCAGAACTGGCGTTCCCAAATCCGCGCGCCATCCGAAGCGCGCAGGCATAGCACATGCAACCGATCCTGCTCGGGACCGCTGGATGCTGTGAGGTAAATCCGGTCGCCAATCACCAGCGGACTCGAAATGCCTCTCCCCGGTAGGGGCGTTTTCCAGGTAACCGCAGCTTCAGAAAGCGCGCTGGGTAGACCCGCCTCCGGCGAAACAGCGCTCCCGTTTGGGCCGCGAAATTGGAGCCAGTCGGCCGCGTGGCTCGGCGGCATCCAAGCCACTGCGCACATTGGAAGGAGCAGCCTGAGAGTAAGGGAAGACTTCATGTTTTGGGGGAAGGGATTAGTTTTTTGCTGAACCAGATTTTCCTTTTCCCGTAGGACTCGCAGTGGGCGGCCTGTCGGTGGCTAAAATGGCAGTACCAGCGGCGTCGCAGATGCGCAGTTGAAACTCCCACTCGCGGGTCCAGTCTTTGTTGTCCGCGTTTTGGCAAACTTTCACGAGCAAGGTGTTTGCCCCTTTCTTCAGAGTAACGGGCAACCGGTACTGATCAATCCGCGCGCCCCGATGGTACTCGTCCCGACCAAAAATGAACTGGCCGTTGAGCCAGATCTTCCATCCGTTTTTGCAGCCCAACCGGATTTCAGCTGACCCTTCCACCGGGCTGTTGAACACGGTGGTGGCGTAGCCTGTGACCTCTTTTAGTTCGCCCAGCGCCGAGTTCAGGTCAACTTTTCCATACTCCTGTGTACTGGACACTTCCACCCAACGCACTTTGCCCGATTTACCCTCGGTTTCGCCATCTGGTTGGAACTCTTTTTCGGGCGGAAACACGGTGTCAAATCCGGTTAAGTTCGTGTTGTCGAAGGGCCCGATGAGTTTCCATTGAGCGATAAAGCCGAAGTGCCTTTGCAGGTCTACCTCAACGCCCAACGCCCTGAGTTCACTTGCGATTTTCTCAATCTGGGTCTGGTGCCGGGCGCAATCTAGCGCGGCTCGGTAAGCCTTGAGCGCGGGTTCCTTGTCCGTTGTGTTCTTAAGCGCATCGGCCGCTTGGATCAGGAGTTCCACGGCGTCGTAGCGCAATTCCACGCTGGGATCGTTCGCGAAGCTGGGGAGCAAGCTCGCCGCGTCTTCAGGTGAGACGCGGGCCAGGATTTCGTAGGCCAACCGCCGCGCGCGAGGCTGATTGCGGATGTCCAAAAGGAAGGCGCGCACTTCCGCTAAGGGTAGCGTTCCGTGCGCGAGAAGGGTGCGGTCCACGAGCGTGTCTATCGCGGAGCGCAGATAGTTCGCAGCAAGCTCGTTAGCAGGGTTGAGTGCGGACAGGAGCCGGGGCAGTTGCGTGGCGGGGAGTCGCGAGAGGGCGGTCACGGCCTTGGTCGCCTCGGCGTTATGGGCTGCCTCCGGGCCGACTTGGAGAAGGCTGTTGATCTCTGCGTCTTGGGCGTGGCAAAGGGTGCTGGCGAGCAGGACTCCAGCGATAATAAAGGGGCGGATTTGCATGGGGGGAAGCGGCTGAGAGGAAGCCAACACTTTCTGTAAGGAGAGTCGAGCCTTGGTCTGGCGCAGTCTAGGGTGCAATTTCTCGTAGAAACGCGCGATCCATCCCTTATGCACCCTTTTTTTACTCAACTTGGCCACACCGTCCTTGCCCGCTGGAAAGCCGAAAACTTTTCGCTCACGGCCTTCCCCGCCATTGCCCGAGTCGCCCTAGAGGAAAACCCGCCTTCGGAGGTGGTGGACATACGTGAATTGCTGCGCGACTTCCTTTTGGAGGATCAGCAACCCTTTCAAACCCAGTCCGCCTTTGGCCAACCGGAGCTCGTTGTTTACGATAACCCGCGTTTTTACATCCAGTTGTTGTTCTGGCTGGATGGCACGACCGACATTCATCAGCACATGTTTTCGGGCGCGTTCCATGTTCTGCAAGGCTCCAGCCTCCACTCGCGATTTGCCTTCGAGGATGCCGAGTCCATCTCCGCCCATTTGCGTGTCGGCAACCTGCGCGTGCTTGATACGCAGTTGCTTGAAACTGGGCGCACCGTCGAGATTGTTTCAGGCGCAGGCTTCGTCCACTCCCTGTTTCACCTGGACTCGCCCTCGATCACGGTCGTTGTGCGCACCCATACGGATCCGGGCACAGGTCCGCAGTTCACCTACCTGCCGCCGCACCTTGCCGTGGACCCCTTCCACGCGGACGCCCTGACCAACCGTCGTAAGCAAATCCTTGATGTGTACGAGGCTATTGAAGATCCCGAATACGAGGAAATTGTGTCCGAAATGGTCGCCGAACTGGACTTTGAACGCGGCTTTTTCATTCTGCAAAACGGGGTCGCGCATCTCCAAAACCTAGAATGTTGGGATGCCGTCTGGGACATCTTCGCCCAAAAGCACGGCCGTCTGGCGCCACTCGTTGCGCCAACTCTCGAGGAAATCCTCAGGCGCGACGCTCTCGTGGCTTTGCGAGGGTACATTACGGAGCCAGAGCACCGTTTCTTTTTGGCACTTCTACTCAATGTGCCGGGGCGTCCCCAAATTCTGGAAATGATCGCCCACCGTTTTCCGGGACCTCCCGAAGCGACTATGGACCGCTGGCTTGCGGAATTGGGGGATTCCAACGAGGAAGCGACTCTGCTTTTGGAGACCTACTACGGCGATGTGCTTGGAGTGGGGACAGAGTAAGAACGGGAAATGGATACGCCGGTTCGGTGTGCCTGAGGTGTAATTTGAACTCTTTATGCTGTCGTAAATAAAAGAGCCGGAGGCTCTTAAGAGATTAGCCGGTGGTGATAGGAGCGTAGCGACTGGAACCACCGGTACTGCGGGAAAATTATGGGCGCGCCGTAGGTGTGCGAGCACGCCAACGCGGTCCCATGATCCCGTTTATTTTGCCATGTTTCTCGCGCACCTCCGTCGCGCAATCTGTCTGAGACGGTATTCCGGTGGTATTGCTTGCGCTCAACCACCGGCTAATTTCTTAAAAGCCTCCGGCTCTTGATGTTGCTAAATTTTGTGTGGAGGGCGCCCACACCTTTGGCAAGACGTCTTGATCGCCTACTCTGCGCCTCCCATTGCCCCGTTAGTTTTCCTCTCCAAACAGACGCACCGGCGTCACCTCTACGGAATGGGCGTTGTCGCTCACGTACACTGCCCCGTCCTGAATCGTGACTTGAAGCTCCATGGTGCGCTCCGCCAATGCCGATAGCGCGCCACTTTGCTCCGGGGGCACTTGCCATACCGTGAGGTTGCGCGCCCGAGTGATTTTGGTGGCAATGCCCGTCCACCAATTCGCCGGACCGAAGCTGTAGACGCTCACTTTCCCGGAGCGAGCGCTCACTCGCATGATGCGTTTTTCATCCGGTTGCCCCACTTCAATCCAGTGGAGTAGTTTTCCTGTCAGATCCTTTTGCCAGAGAGCGGGTTCATCGGGTTCCCACATGTCCTTAGCAAATTCAAGCGGTCCGTGGTCGTCGTCGCCGGGAAGGTTGAGGGCGAAGGCGAGCACGCGGATCATCAACCTTTCGTTGTTCTCGGAGGGATGCTGCGCGATGACCGCGTTGGCGCTGCGATAGATTTGCCGATCCAAATCCGACAACTCCACTGAGGCTTTATAGATAGTGGCTTTGATTGCCATAGCACTCTACCGAAGCGCAACCTGGCCCCGATCACAAAGCTTGAGTGCGTTTCTTCATAGATTGGCGCAATTTAGGCCAAAGAGAGGCAAAGAGAATCCCCTCACTAGGGGTTCTTCTCGTGTAGATTGCTTCTCCCCCCTTTATTTTGATGAACCTGCCCCAGCTTCCCTCCCGCCGTGATTTTTTGAAGGCCGCCACGATCTCAAGTGCTCCCTTACTTTTCCCACACATTCTCCGGGGGCAGGCGCCTAAAAAACTCCAGTTCGGTGCCATTGGGGTTGATGGAAAGGGTCGGAGCGACCTTCTAAACACGTCGGCGGGAGCCGAGATTGTCGCTCTGTGCGATGTGGATCGCATCAAGTTGGATCGTGCAAAGGTCCTGGTTCCAAACGCTCGCCTCTTCCAGGATTTCCGCGAAATGTTCGCGACCATGGGCGATGCCTTGGATGGCGTTACGATTTCCACCCCCGATCACGCCCATTTTCCCGCGGCGCTGGAGGCTATCCGTCATGGAAAACATGTGTGCGTACAAAAACCGCTCGTGAACCGAGTGTGGGAGGCCAACCGGCTCCTGAGCGTGTCTCGTGAGAAGGGGGTCATTACCAACATGGGCAACCAGGGGCATCTCATCGAAGGGCTGCGTCTTCTCAAAGAATACCTCGAGTTGGGGGTGATCGGACGCGTGCGCGAAATCCATGTGTGGACGAACCGTCCCATCTGGCCTCAGGGCAGCAAGGCTCGCGACACGATGGTGGCCGCCACCGCCCCCGACTCGCTCAACTGGGACGCCTGGCTTGCGCAATGTCCCGAGAGCGCGTACCTACCCGGACTGCACCCTTTTGCGTGGCGCGCGCATCGCGAATACGGCTCCGGTGCCATGGGCGACATGGGCTGTCACACTCTGGACGGCCCGTTTTTCGCGTGTGAACTCGGCGATCCCTACAAGGTGTCAGCTGAAGTAGATGACCTGACTGAAACCACGTTCCCGACGGCTTCAACCATCACTCTTTTCCACAAAACGCGCCTTTTCGGTGAAGTCAAACTGGTGTGGTACGATGGCAATCGTAAACCCGAGCGGCCCGCCGAACTCGACGAGTCGGAGGACTGGTCGAAGGCGAAGGCGGGCGCTTTGTACATTGGGGAGGAGGGGAAGTTGATCTGCATCGGGGACCATGCCAGCAAGCCCCGCGTTTTGCCTTACGCAAAGCACGACGAATGGCTAGCACGGGCGCTCCCAAAGCCCACCTTGGAGCGGGCCACGGCGAAGAACCCGCAAATCGAACTTGTGGAAGCGATTCTTGCGGGCGGCCGGTGTGGTTCAAACTTCGAGTACGCCGTGCCCCTGACACGGTACGGGTTGCTGGGGAACATTGCGGTGCTAAATCCCGGCAAGGACTTAGAATGGGACACTGCGAATCAGCGTTTCACGAATAGCGAAGAAGCCAACCGCCTCCTCAAACGGCCTGAGTTGCGCAAAGGTTGGGAGTTTTGCGGGTAATGCTGGTTGTTGGCGGGTGTGTATTTTGTTCGATAAAGCAATTTTTGCGCTTCGCGGCACATCGGTCATTCCTGCCTTTTTCCCCGGTTCCTTCATCCGCTCCCAAGCTGCCGCCCCTCGTTTAGGCTCGCCAGCTTCTCTTTAACCCCTCTTAAACTGAGCACGTATGCATTCCATCCCGCACAAAACTCTCACCGATGCCCTCCAGTGGCGCTACGCCACCAAGAAGTTCGATGCCACTAAGAAAATCCCCGCCGACCAGTGGCAAGCCCTTGAAGAAGCCATGGTGTTGGCGCCTTCCTCTTTCGGTCTTCAGCCCTGGCGCTTTATCGTTATTAGTAACCCTGAGATCCTCGCGCAACTGCCCGCCATTTCCTGGGGACAGACTCAGCCCGTGGACTGCTCTCACTACGTCGTATTTGCCTACCGTAAGGGTCTCTCCGTGGCTGACGTCGATCATTTCATCGATCGCATCGCCGAAGTGCGCTCTGTAACCCGGGAATCCCTCGAGGGCTATCGCAGCTTCATTCTGGGCACTCACACGGCCGCCTCTGAGCAGGGCTGGCTGGACAATTGGTCCTCCCGCCAGGTCTACATCGCCTTGGGGCAGGCCATGACGGCCGCCGCGCTTATGGAAATCGACACTTGCCCGTTGGAAGGCATCGAAGCCGCCAAATACGACGCGCTTCTAGGATTGGAGAAAGAAGGGTACGCCTCCATCTGCGCCGTCGCCTTTGGCTACCGTGCTGAAGATGACAAGCACGCGCATTTGGCTAAAGTGCGTTTCCCACACTCGGACATGGTTAAGCACGTCTAAGCCCGACCGACCTGCTTTTGTTTTCTCAGTAAATCAACCTCATTACTTATGCCTGATCTCACAAACCACGCTCCTCGTAGCATGCGGGTTCGTCTCGGTGGCTTCGTCATCCTTCCTCGGATGTTGGATAAGGGCCGCGCCGAAATCGCCGGAACAAATGGTGAGTTTCGCTATAACTGCCCGCTGGATGGCCATTTTCTCGCCTTCACCGGTATCGATCCCCTGGCTTTGCGTGAGCAGCTCGCGGCAGGCAAAGGTGATGGAGAAATCCTCAATTGGGTCCTTGAGCATTCCACGCACAAGCACACCGATTTGGAAATCGATCAGTGGTCCAATTACCATGAACACCGCCCGCCGACCTCGGTGGAGCAACGGGAATGGTTCCAAGAACTCCACAAGCAGATCGGGCCTCTGCGTGAAGACATCGGCTCCTGGGCAGAGTTGTTGGATTTGGATGATTACGTCACGTTTGGTGGCAAAGCCTAGGGGTTAATGCCCCGTGCCGGTCGTATAGCACGTTTTGCATAAACCGGGCGTTCTCTCTGGAAGAAGGGAGGGCGTCCGGTTTATTGCGTGTTTGCTTGGGGACGGATTGGGGGAGTTCCTCTTACGGCTTGGGCGTAGCTAGACCACCTGCCTTGATGCTGAAATCGTCGTACTGCACGTCCACTTGGTTGGTGGTGAGGCTAATGAGCGTCTTTGAATCGTGCGCGATGCCTTCCGATTTGAACGTGCCCACTGGCGCGCCATCAATGTTGACAGTGATCTCGTCGCCCTTGGTGCGTACGAGGAGCGTGTGCCAGTCTTGGAGCGAAAGATGGACCGTAAACTTGGTGTTTTTGGTGACCAAGAGCGCCTTCTGTTCAGCGGTCAGGCCTTCAGGCGACTTTTTCTGTGCGTAGATGTCGTTGCGAAAGTTGCCCGTTTTAGCGTCCCCAACCGTCACTGCCGTGGGGCTCACTGTCACGTTGCAGATGTGGCCAGCGTGGGAGCCTTTGTAGTTTTTGTCGTCAAGCCAGAGGTTGAAGCTCTTGGCCTTGTCGCTCATGTAGCGAAATTTCACGGACACTTCGACGTCTTGTTCCGGATCGATGCGAACATTGTCCACCCCGGAATGGTCTGACCCCTCGGGCGTGATTCCGATGAGCACCCCGTCCTTGACGATACTGCCGCTCTTGTAGTGCCCCCAACGCGGCCCGAAACCTTCGGAGGAGAAGTCGTCAGAGAAGACGCTTCGAGTGTAGTAGGCTGCAGGATCAGTTTGGTCTGCGGCGAAGGCGGAGCCCAGAGAGAGCGCCGCCATCAGGAGGGGAAGGGGGAATTTCATCGGAAATTAGGCTATGCGGAGGTAGGCGCGAAGCAAATGCCCAAAGGGGTATTCTGTCGTGGTTTGCGCCGCATCGGCTCAGTCCAGATCACGTTGTGGGATGTCGTTGGCGCGGTATGCTTTGATAAGGCTCTCGAGGTAGCCAATAGTGCGGCGCAGTTCCTGTCCTTGTAGGCTGTCGGCCACATGTTTTGCCACAGGCCATTCTCTCACCATCGTGACGGTGGGCACAATGTCGCCCCCCTTGGAAATGGCGGCTTCCACCGACTCAAAGTGGTGATGCCGCGCGAGGAGCGTGCCGGACGCACCAATGACGAGCGTGTATCCGTGGTCGCCGTAAGCCTCAGAAAAAGCGCCGTCAATGGTGATCGCCTTTCCGCAGCGTTTCAGAGGCGACTCGCCCTTTTCGACCTTCACTGGGACGTGACCGTTCACGATTAGGCCGACCTCGGGATTTACCTCAAACTCCGCCAGTACTTTTTCGCAAAACCAGGCCTCATGGATGAGGTTAAAATACGGGTTTTTGGTTTCGTGATGCGTTGCGGTATCGGCCACCAGATCGCGTTCAAAGGTGGTGATCTTGTCTTTGCCAAAAAGAGGCGAGCGCGGCCCGCTCCACAGGTACCAGAGTAAATCAAGTCCCTCCGTGTGTGGTTCTTCAAGCAAGCCGTACACGACGCCCTCGATGGCGTCCATGAGTGCACGTCCTGCTTGCGGCCTGCCGCCGACCATCATCGGCATGAAATCCCCGTTTTCAGCCACGGGAATGCACCCATGAAAGATCAGGTTTTCCTCCCGTCTCAGGTACATGGCACCATGGGAAACCATCCAGCGCATCTGGTTCCACAGCGTTTTGCTCGCCATAAACGAACTGCGGAGCCGTGTAAGGCATTGCACTTCGTCTTCGCTGAGCTTGTAGGGGTCATGCGGATCGATGGTCGGGAAATGCGAGTCCTTGAGCGCGTGCCGGACGCCGTCTAATTCAATGGTTCCGTCGGTCCCAATCCGGTGCAGGAGGCGCCGGGAATCCATCTCCCATTCGGGATGTCGCGCAATCATCTGGCCTTCCAGTTTGAACTGCATGATTGCCGCCGCCTTCTGCATGCGCGCAATCGAAACGGCCTCGCGCATCCCCGTGCCGCTAGACGCAAAGCAGCTCGCCGGGTCATCCCCGTAAACCTTGCGGGAAAGAAGCTCTAGGGGTTGTACTGGGATGCCATAGCCTTCCTCCAACTGCAACAGCCGCCGGTACCTTAGTGAAATGCGGAGCACATGGCAGATCAGCACCTCGTGTCCAAGACAAGCACCGAGCCAGGCCATGTCGTGGTTGCCCCAAACGAACGAGACATTCGGCTGCTGCATGAGGTAGTCGACTACTTTGTCTCCACGCGGGCCCCGATCCCAGCAGTCCCCTGCGATGATGAGTTCGTCAATGGCAAGGTTGCGGATGAGTCGGCCCGTGAGATGAATCAGGTGGAGGACGCGTCCGTGTTGGACGAGAGCATCAATGATGGCCGTGACATAGCCTTGTTCGCGCTCGGCTGAGGGCGCGTGCAAAATCTCGCTCAGCAACTCCCTGTACTGCGCCGGAAAAACCCGTAGCGCACTTTCCAAACTCCGGCGTGACGCCAAAACGCGCACCACCTCAAAAAGATGCGCCAAAGTTCGCTCGGCGTAGGCTTTTTGAGACTCGGGAGTTTTGAGAACAGAATGCAGTCGGCTAACGACTTCAGCCGGGTAAAAGATGAGAGTCAGGAGCTCTTCAAACTCGTCCTCTGGCAGCCTATTTTTGAGTAGTCGTTCTACGAGTGGGCGCAGCGTACCGGAGGCGTTATTGATAACATGGCGGAGTTTTCGGTCCTCACCGTGAATGTCGCTAATGACGTGGATGGCACCCATGGGCAGGGTCAACTCAGCCGAAAGGCGGGCGATTTCCGCCACGGCCCGGTCAATGTTGGGAATTTCGTGCGAGAGTGCACGCAGCCCAAGGATTTCGGAGTCAAGACGGCGATGGTCTGCAGGGAAGGCGAGGGGAGGGGCGTGGTGCATTTGGGGTGGGGCTCGTGCCTGCCATTTTCTGAGAGGAGCCGCAGAAGAAAAGAAGGAAGGCCATGGTTGCGGCAGTGTTGAGTCAACCGTTGCGCTTATCTATCGAGCGTAAAGAGTTCCGGAGGGCCAGAACATGCTGGTTTGCAGCAGGATGTGTTCGTGCAGTATTCGCGCCCCATTCTTCTTCGCCAAACCGTTTCCAGCTCTTTACTGTAGAGTTTTCCACCCATTTTCTCTGCCATGTTGATTCTCAGCGGTTCCCCGGCTCTTTCAGCTTCTCGTCTTGAAACACTTCGCCAAACATTGGCGGGCGCGGGTCTGCCTGTGATGGCGCTCGAGGCTGTGTTCGTGCACCTTGTGGAGACTCAGGATGTCCTTTCCCCGGAGCACCATGGCGTTTTGGAACGACTCCTCACTTACGGACCGAGCCGCTCTGTTTCTGCGTCAGCTTCCTCTGCAGCGCCCGTGTTGAAAATCGTCGCGCCCCGTCCGGGGACGATCTCGCCCTGGTCCTCCAAGGCCACGGACATCGCGCACATTTGCGGCCTGTCTTCCGTACAGCGCATCGAACGCGTCATCGCTTACACTGTGGACACTGGCAGCGCAGCGCTCACCGAGGAACAACACCGCGCTCTGGAAGCGCGTCTCCATGACCGGATGACCCAGTCGGTTTTCGCCGATTACGCGCCGTTGCAGTCGCTTTTCACGCACAAACAGCCCGCTCCGCTTAGGGCAATTCCGCTCTTGGAATTGGGACGCGCAGCTCTGGAGACGGCTAATCGCGAACTCGGCCTGGCTCTGGCTGAGGACGAAATTGACTACCTCGACGCTAGTTTCCGCGCCTTGGGGCGAAATCCGCATGACATTGAGTTGATGATGTTTGCTCAGGCGAACTCCGAGCATTGCCGGCACAAAATCTTCAACGCCAGTTGGGAGATTGACGGCCAGGCGCAGGATCTGTCCCTGTTCCAGATGATCCGGAACACCTTCAAAATCAGCCCTTCCGGAATCCTCTCTGCCTACAAAGACAATGCCGCTGTGTTCGAGGGTTCCCGTGGCGGCCGTTTCTACGCTGATCCAGTCACTTCCGAATACGCCGCCCATCAGGAGGACGTCCACATCCTGTGTAAAGTGGAGACACACAATCATCCCACGGCCATTTCGCCCTATGCGGGAGCGGCCACGGGCTCTGGTGGAGAAATTCGCGACGAGGGTGCCACCGGTCGTGGCTCCAAGCCGAAGGCGGGGTTGACTGGTTTTTCGGTCTCCAATCTGCGCCTCCCAGGGGCAGTGCAACCGTGGGAACACGAGAATGGCAAGCCGGAGCGCATTGTTTCTGCGCTAGACATTATGATCGAGGGACCGCTGGGGGCGGCTGCTTTCAATAACGAGTTCGGGCGTCCTGCGCTGGCTGGTTATTTTCGCACCTATGAAGCTGGGGTGCCGGGAGCTAATGGCGTTGAGTTGCGCGGTTATCATAAGCCAATCATGCTTGCCGGCGGCCTTGGTAACATCAAACCGGAGCACGTCGAGAAAGGCTCTGTGTCCCCAGGCGACGCCCTCATTGTGCTCGGTGGTCCCGCCATGCTCATCGGGTTGGGCGGCGGCGCTGCCAGCTCAGTGGCGAGCGGTTCCGGCAATGCAGACCTCGATTTCGCTAGTGTTCAGCGCGATAACGCCGAAATGGAGCGGCGTTGTCAGGAGGTGATAGACCGCTGTTGGGCGCGCGGGGAGGCAAACCCGATTCTTTTCATCCACGACGTCGGCGCGGGCGGCATTTCCAATGCGTTGCCCGAACTGGTCAATGACGCTGGGCGTGGCGGCCGTTTTCAACTGCGTAAAGTGCCTAATGCCGAGCCGGGAATGAGCCCGGTCGAGATCTGGTGTAACGAGGCGCAGGAGCGTTACGTCCTGGCCGTGGCGGCTTCCCAGCTGGAGGAGTTTGCGCGTTTGTGCGAACGGGAACGTTGCCCGTTTGCTGTAGTGGGTGAGGCGACCCAAGAACGCCAGTTGGTGTTGGAGGACTCGCACTTTGAGAACACGCCGATCGATCTGCCTTTGGAAACGCTTCTAGGCAAACCGCCTCGGATGCACCGCCAAACCATTTCCTCTGCACGGCCCCTTCAACCCCTGAACCTCGACGGCGCAACCCTTAAGGAGGCAGCTCACCGTGTCCTCAGTCATCCCGCCGTCGCCGATAAGAGTTTTCTTATCACCATTGGCGACCGGACGATCACGGGCCTCGTAGCGCGTGACCAGATGGTCGGCCCCTGGCAGGTGCCCGTCGCAGACTGCGCGGTGACTGCCGCCGCCTTCGACGTTTACACGGGCGAAGCTATGTCCATGGGCGAACGCACCCCGGTAGCCATTAATAGCGCGGCAGCCTCCGCCCGATTGGCTGTGGGCGAGGCGCTTACAAACCTAGCTGCCGCCTCGATTGGTGACCTCGGTTTGGTTAAGCTTTCCGCTAACTGGATGGCTGCTCCCGCTGTCCCGGGCGACGGTGCCGACCTGTACGCTGCCGTGCACGCCGTGGGCATGGATTTGTGCCCAGCGCTCGGGATCGCCATCCCTGTGGGGAAAGATTCCATGAGCATGAGTACTGTCTGGGAGAGCCCTGATAGCGCTCCCAAACGCCTCACAGCGCCAGTCTCCCTCATCGTTTCGGCCTTTGCGCCTTGTCAGGACATCCGCAAAACCCTTACTCCGCAGCTTATCAGAGAGGACAATACGGTCCTGCTGTTGTTGGATTTGGGCTGTGGCAAAAATCGCCTCGGCGGTTCCATCCTCGCTCAGACCTTCTCCCAAACCGGCTCCCAAGCGCCCGACGTTGATTCTCCCGCTGATCTGAAGGCGTTCTGGACGGCTGTCCAAGAGCTGTCCGCTGCTCGGCTACTCCTCGCTTACCACGACCGTTCGGATGGCGGCCTCTTTGCGTGCGCTGTGGAAATGGCCTTCGCTGGCCGTCTCGGCGTGGATCTTTCCCTTCCAGAAGGCGTGGATCCGTTCGCCTCGCTCTTCAGCGAAGAACTCGGTGCGGTCCTCCAAGTGCGTGCGGCGGATCTTCCCGCTATCCACCAAGTGTTGGAGCGCCACGGCCTGCTTTCTGCAACCCATTCGATTGGGCATCCCACTTCTCAAAATGGCGAGTTCCGCGTTCTTCAGGCAGGGGCTGTTCTCTTGGCCGAGCCGATCCTTGCTCTGCGCAAGGTTTGGTCCGATGTGACTCACCGGATCGCTGCGCTTAGGGATAATCCTGCATGCGCAGATCAGGAAATGGAGGCGCGCCTCGATGCTGCTGACCCCGGCATTTCCCCTAAGGTGACTTTTGACATCACCTTCGGCGCGGATTTTGCAGGATGCGCTCCGCTGGCGGTGTTGCGCGAGCAGGGGGTAAACGGCCAGGTGGAAATGGCGGCAGCCTTCACGCGCGCCGGTTTCCGTGCGGTGGACGTGCACATGAGCGACATCCTCAGTGGACGCACCCGGTTGGAGGACTTCCGCGGGCTAGTGGCGTGTGGCGGGTTCAGTTACGGCGACGTGCTGGGGGCAGGGGAAGGCTGGGCTAAGAGCATCCTCTTTAACACGTTGGCTCGGGCTCAGTTTGAGGCGTTTTTCGCTCGCAAGGACACTTTTGCGTTGGGGGTCTGCAATGGGTGTCAAATGATGAGCAACCTGCACTCCATTATCGACGGTGCCGATCACTGGCCTCGGTTTGTGCAAAATCAGTCGGAACGCTTTGAAGCTCGGTACGTGTCGTTGCGCATCGAGGAGAGTCCCAGCATTCTGTTCTCGGGTATGGCGGGTTCGGTTCTGCCAGTGGCTGTCGCACACGGGGAAGGGTACGCCGAATTTGCGGACGTCAACGCTGCTACAGCGGCCTCCGCCTCTGGGCTGGTTGCTGCGCGTTTTGTGGACAATCTGCACCGGCCTACGGAGCGGTATCCGCTTAACCCGAATGGGTCGCCCAATGGGATGACGTCGTTTACGTCTAGGGACGGGCGTGTGACGGTATTGATGCCGCATCCGGAGCGGGTATTTCGTAGGGCGCAGATGAGCTGGTCACCGGATTCCCAAGCAGGGGAAGACTCACCATGGATGCGCTTTTTCCGCAATGCGCGCATGTGGGTGGGGTAGGGGGACAGGCAGCGGCCAGGGCTGAGGTAGTATAGTGGGCGAGGGGAGGTCGTATTTTGTTAAAAAAAGGCACGAGCCCCCTTGCTCTCCAGCTTTCTGGTGTTAAGTTTCTGTCACCCAATAGTGGGGGCTACGCAAGTAGCTTCAATGAAATGGGGGCGTACTGGTTTCGACTGAAAGTTGGAGACACAGACGGCATGCCGAGGAAGCCTGGTTGGCCTCGTTAAAATCTCTGGGCAAAAAAAATAAACGCCAACGATTACGAAGATCTGGCTCTTGCTGCTTAATTAAGCGGCATCGTTTCTGTGCCAACGCCTGCTAGGCATGGAGACGACGACAGCAGGCTGGCCCTTGGGGGGAGCGACCGCTTCTGGGGGTGAGATCGACCGTGGACGACCGGGGAAAAGTTGCCCGCCCGCTGGCGGCTTCTCTCTTAAATTATTAGCGAGGCTAAGCATGTAGAAGTTTGTGACGAAGGCCTTCAGGACAGGGGTTCAACTCCCCTCGCCTCCACCTCTCTATAAATGAACAACTTGTATCCAAAATGGGGCTCTGGCAGTACTCCCAGTAGTACATGCTCCGCCACCGTCCCGCTCCATCCGAGGACGTCAAATCAGCGATTTTCGCGCTCATTTTTGGCACGATTTGAAAGCCTCCCGCCCGAATCCCGAGGACCGTTAGACGCCCTTTTCGTTGAAATTGCGGATACGTCCGGCCCTGAACAGATCTCCTCCACTGGGCGCGCCTGATCAGACGCAGCGGCCATGCTCACACTCCGGAAAGTACGTATTTAACGAAGTTAGGCCCCAACCTTTGTTCAAAGCCTACGAGATTCGGACATTAGCGCAGCACCGTCTTGTTGGCGGAGTGATCAAGCAAACCAATCCCAAAGCGTTACACTCGTTTTCGGAGTGGCAAAAACGCCAAAATAACCTCTCTACGTGCCCGGAACCTACGGCCCTCTTTGGTCACCAGTCCCATCTCTACAAGCACATTCAAATCCCGCTGTGCAGTCTTCAGCGTTTTGCTCCCGTACGCTTTTGCAAGCCGCGTGGTAAGTTCCGTAACAGCTCCAACGTCCACCCATTCCTCCTTCTCTCCGAGGTCTAGCGCCAGTTGTCGCTGACGCGCGTCGGACTGGCTGTTTTTGTTCTGGAACTTCTCATGTACGAAATTCTGCCACGCCACGTCCCATTGCTGGTGCCAGATCGTTTCTAACTGCTCTCTGAGACCATCCACGAACCCCCGTACGGCATACCGGATAAACGGCAAAAGTTCTCCGCCTGATTTACTGGCCTGATCCAGTTGGCGGTAATACTCGGCTCTGGTTTGGTTGTAGAAATTGCTGAACAGATGCGCCGCCGGGGAAGGCACCCCCGCAGCGAGTAAGATATGGAACTCTAACAACCGGGCCGTTCGACCATTCCCGTCTCCGAAGGGATGAATCCACGCTAAGTAAAGATGCGCCACAATCGCCTTTAGGATCGCATAAACCGTTTCAGTCCCGACTGCGGCGTTCTCGGGAGCCTGAAACTCAGGACCACCTAGCCATTCACTGAGCCGCTGCATCAGGTAAGGACGATCCTCGGCTGGAGCACCGCGATAAACATTCCCAACTACCACCGAATGCGTCCGAAGTTCTCCTGGGTTCACGTTATCCTTGAGCGCCAGTTGCTCCAGAATCTGCCGATTGTAACCCACCATAACGTCCACCGATAAATCGGGGAGCGTTCCCGTGGTCAGTTGCTTCGTGATGCCGTTACAGGCTGCGATGATGTTCAGCACCTCCTGCTTCAGGTATTCCTTCGATGGCGGCACCTCAAGTGTGCCTTCGACTGCCTTCAGCACGTCCTCTTCGGAAAGCGTGTTCCCCTCGATGGCGGTCGTCGCAGCCGCTCCTTTGGCTAAATAGAGTTGATGCAGTCGCTCGGCGGTAGCCGGACGCAACGGGACACGCGAGATATGTTCACACTTCGAAGCGGCTTCCCCCAGAAGTAACCAAAGGTCGGCACCGGCCCGGCTTAAATCGCAACGGAAGGTGATCCAAGGATGAGATTGCTCAAATTTCCGCATAAATGTCCCAATTTTTTGAAGCGCTAAAAGCTCAATGAAAGCTAATTAGAGAAATAGAACAATCGGAATGTCCGATTTTTTGTCCAGTGATTTTTCCTGAAAAACGTCCAGGCATCCTCGCCTCAAGACCGGTTGGTCCAACCAAAAGAAAAGGCCTTATATAAACTGGCTATCCGTTTACGCTGGCCAAATGATTAAACCAAAGATTACGCGCCCAAGAAACTTTGAGTGGCCTCTCCGGACTATCGTGGAGAACCGCTGACCGCTCGATTCGGGTCGGTTGTTTTGACGGACTCGTATGAGCGACACTTACAAAACGGTGCTTCGCCCTTTTAAGAAAATCTAGCTCTTGCCAAAATAGTCGCCCCACTTCGGTACAGTAAGAAATAAAGCACTTAGCTCCCGCCAATTGTTGGGAGACCTCAAAGGCACGCCCCTTATTTCTTTTTAATTCAATATAGATAACCACGGTTTCCGAATTAACCTCCGCAATTACAATGTAGTCAGCTCTCTTGCGCGCCCCTCTTTGCTCCGTGAAGATCGTGTCAGGCGACTTAAATTTATCAGCCTTGATTACAATACACTCATGAGGGAGATCGGAAATTTTGACCGAAGAGTCCGGGGCTCCCGGCTCATCCAAGACAACCACTCCCTTCCCATATTGGACGGTGGGAGGAATAATTGCGCTATCCGCAATCATTTCGCGAAGAATATCGAGGTCAGACATATTTAACGGTCTGCCCAGATTATTTCTTCCTGAATCTGATTCATCTTTTCGATAGTGCTATCAAAACTTCGAGCTTCGATACCTACATCGGGCTGAATATCAGCAGGAGTCAGCGTCTGACAGCGAATTTTTCGTTTGCCACCATCAACCATTACCGGAGCTTCTTCTGCGATATAAACTTTAATTCCAGACGCTTCCAATAACTCTTCACGACGGTATCCTTCACGTTCCGCGATCGCCTTGAGATGCGGCTTATCTTGGTGCAACATTATCAGTGTATTTAGCTCTTTAATAATGTAATCGCTATGTGTCGTGATAAACACCTTGATTCCGAGGTGTACAAGACGGGCAAAAAGTCTCGCAACACGCCGCTGATTCTCGGGATGAAGGTTTAACTCCGGTTCATCCACCATTAATAAGTCCCCACGCTGGGCGACATTTCGCAGATAAAATCCAATATCCAGCAAGGATCGAACAGCACTCGAACTTTCGTCCATGCTTAGCTTAATCTTCTTGCCTTTGGGGACGTAGTAGAGCTCATCATTTCGGGTAACCGTATATTCTCCGCCGATGATATCTGCGAAATCTCCGAGTATGCCCGGATGTTCCACGGCAATAAAACTGCTCTGTTTTGCAATCGATTCAATATCCCGCGTAAAATCGACGTTTACTTTTACAGGCAACGCATAATCATCAAATGCCTTCGTCAATAAATCAAAGGGATCGATGCTTTTGCTTTTTTGACCTAATTCTTCAAGAATTCGGTTCTTTGCAAAATTCAATTCCTTACGAAAAATAGCGGCTCCCGTTCTTTCTGCACTCGCGATAAACGGACGAGGAAAGATTTTTCCAAAAACAATCTCTTTTAATGCGTCTGTAATAACCCTGGATATTGCATCTTTGGGAATCTGAATCCGTCCTTTACTTACAAGAAGCGTAACTTGAAGGAGCGGGCTGTCGATCTGCTTACTTAATGTAAATAGATCTGTTGTCGCCGATTTTATTCGGTGTTCGTATTTTTCATTCAGCAAATCCTGTTCAAGATTCACTGATACTGAAAATTCGGAATCCTTGAACCGCTCAGGCGCAGCCGCAAAAACCGAAGGCAGCCTGGACGAATACATCTGACATCCGAACTCTAAGATTTTCGAAGCGTCTGTGAGAATAGAACCTACATCAACGGATGTACTCCCTTCGGTAAGAAGACGGTCAACAACTACCTCTGAAATCGAAATGGAAAGCATGTCTCTCCATGTCTGCAAAAAACCAAATAGCGCATACGTCGCGTAGGTCTTCCCCGTATTGTTCTGCCCACAAATAATCGTCAGGTCGCCCAGCGAAAACTCTGCCTGCCTCAGTGGGCCTAAGTTTTTGATCGTGATCTTCATGTTTGCAGCTTCGCTTTCCCTACCTCCGCTTCCTCGTCCCTCGACGTCCTTTTGTACCGTCCACGCCGCCCGCCCGCAAGCGTTCCAGCAACGCACTCGCCGGTTCGTCCGTCGGATCCTGCGCCACCAATTCCCCGCGAAACGCCTTCGCCAACAACGCCGGCGTCAGCCGTTCTACCGTCGTCCGCACCTCGCTTAACCGCGCTTCCAGCTGGTCCGCCAACGCAAATAACGTCTCCACTCGCCGGACAATCTCCTGTTGTTCAGCAAGTGGGGGGAGATTCAAAGGGAACTCCTTAATTTTCGTAAGGTTCAAATTTGGTTGATTTCCGCCTTCTGCCAGCTCCCTCATCTCAAGATAGTTAGCTTCTAAGCTTATTCTCACATAAAGCCTACTCACTATTGCCTCATTAACGTTAATCGCGGCGCACGCTTGATTTATTGTTGCGGCAATTCCCAATTCCGTGACTTGGCCACGAGTCTTACCCTCCCCGTACATGGCAACCAGTAACGTCCCGATTGGATAAATTTTGAGTCGATGCGCAGTTATAGCCGCATCAGTAACAAACTCTTCAGCCTTCATTACAGTTCGCTGGGAAGTAGCAGCACTTGTAATCCAGGGAGTTCCATTATTGGCAAAAAACAATGAATTTGAGCGGAGCGGTGTCGATCCCGTACCAACTTGAGCTACGGCCTCTATATAATCCTCCCTCCACTCCTCCCCACCGCCGTTCGCCTCCCGCCAGTCTTCCGTGAGCCGCCCACTCGTCGCCGCCGCAAGCACCGATTGACGGAACCGCTTCAGGATCCCGCCCACCGCTTCCAGCCGCTCCCGACACCCGTCCACTCGCCCAAGCAACACCTCCAACTTCCCTGCGATCCGCTTCTGCTCCGCATATGGCGCAAGCGGAAGTTGAAATCCGGCCAAGTCTTCTCGGTTAAATCCGTTTTGCGCAGAACGCGACACCAGCTTTAATGGCGCCTGAAATGCATCAGATTTAAGAAGGTAATATGTAAACCCTCGATCAACCTGGGGTGGAATAACCACCTTTGCCATTGCTACATTATAAGCTCCTTTATGGCCCGTTAGGATACGACCTAATGAAGCTCCATATCTTGCGATAAGAACGTCGTCCTCTGTACACTTCTTTAATCCCTTTGCATCTGGGATAAAGGTAGGCACGGGCTTTTCGCCAAAGTCTCGAATTTGTAATAGCTGAACATAGCCATCGGTTGCCTCATAAACAAATGTACTCTTAGGCGGTTGGGTTCCTCCCTGAATGTCAAAAACATCAGTAAAACTCACCTCCGCCCATCCTTCCGGTAGCTCGCTCATTCCAGCACCTCCGCGGCCTCGTCCTCGCCCAGTTCCGCCAAAATCCCGCGCAAATCCTCCATCATCGCCTCCAACTCCACGAGCGCACTGTTCGCCAACACCGCCGGTTCCGGCAAATCCGCACTCGATTCCGCGTTCTCATCCTTCAGCCACGCGATGTCCAGACTGTCGTCCCGTTCCGCAATCCATTCCCGCGTGAACTTCCGAAAACGTCCCGTCTCCCCAGTGTCCACACGTTGCGCCAACGCTTCCGGCCCGCCCAACGGATCGGCCCCAAACGCCGCGTCAAAGTCCGCAAAATGCGCCCGAGTGAGCGGTGTCCGTTTGCCAAATTGCGGCATGTTTGCCCGCAAATCGTACACCCAAACCTCCTTCGTGTTTCCCTTTTCACTCTGGCCACGCGTGAAAAACAACACATTGGTCTTCACGCCCTGCGCGTAAAAAATCCCCGTCGGCAACCGCAGAATCGTGTGCAGATTACACTTATCCATTAGGTCGCGCCGGATGTCTTTTCCCACGCCACTCTCAAACAACACGTTATCTGGCAACACCACCGCCGCCCGCCCACCGGCTTGAAGGCCACGGTAAATGTGTTGCACAAAACAGAACTGTTTGTTGCTCGTCGGAAACGTGAAGTCCGTCCGAGTCGGCAGACCACCGCCTTTTTTCGTTCCAAACGGCGGGTTCGTCAGCATCAACGTCGCCTTCGGCAAACGGGTCCCATCGTCCGAAAGTGTGTCCCCGTAATCAATCCCGCCATCGATGCCGTGCAGCATCAGGTTCATCATCGCGAGCCGGTGTGTGTCCTGCACATGTTCCATCCCAAAGAACGTCTGGGCCTGGTATTTCTTCTGTTGCGCCTCGGTCAGGCTGTCGAAATCGTGGTGCTGACGCAGGTAATGATTTGCCGCAATCAGGAAGCCACCGGTCCCGGCCGCCGGATCCTGAATGACGTCGTTGAGCGTCGGTTTCATCACCGTCACCATGCTGTCAATGAGTTGGCGCGGGGTGAAATATTGACCGGCGCCCGATTTCTTTTCGTTGGCGTTCTTTTCGAGCAGCCCTTCGTAGAGGTCGCCCAAGCCTTCTTTGCGGGCGGAATACCAGTCGAGTTTTGCGATGTCGCTGACCAGTGCCGATAACGTGGCCGGCTTTTTGATGAAGGAACTCGCGCTCGCAAAGATCTCCTGCACGAGCCGGGACCCGTTCGAGCCGAGGTGAACCAGCGTCATCTTGTAGAACTGAAGCCGGTCTGGAGCGGCTTTGGCTTCGAGATTGGCCCAGCGATAACCGGGCGGGAGCTGGTCCTCGGTGCCGGTTTCCTGCGCCATTTTGAGAAACAGCAAATAGGTGAGTTCGGTGACGTATTGGTGATAGGTCACGCCGTCGTCTTTGAGGACGTTACAGAGGTTCCAGAGTTTGGCGACGATGTCGTGGGTCATTGAAAAAAGGAAAATAAAGGGAGGAAAAAGCGACGGTACTCAGGCGAGTTGTTGCCAGACGGTTTCGTTAAATTGCATCACGACTTGGGTGAGCTGACCGTCGAAGAGTTTGTTGAGCCGCTGGAACCCGCCGCCTTCGCGTTTGAAAAGGAGCGCGGGATCGTCGATTGCGGAGAGATCCACGAGCAGGTTGGCTTTGGTTTGGGCGGCGAGTTTCTTGAGCCAGTCGCGTTGTGGCGTGGTCCAGGGTTTGGATGCGAGCAACGTCTGAAGCGCAGCGTCGACCCGTTGCTCGAACGGCACCAGCGGATCACCCAACGCCGCTTTGCGAATGTAACCGATAATGCGGGCGGCGATCTCCTGATTCGTCATCGCCTTCCACGCGGTGGCGAGGTTCACCTCCGAAAAACCGGCCCGATCGAGTTCCAGTAAAAGCTCGCGCAACTGTTGGCGCGTCAGCTCACGCGGGCGCGTCAGCACGGTGATCAGCGCAGGCAACTCGTTACTCTGGGTTTTTGTACGGATAAACTCGGCAAATTCATCAAGGTAATCCTCCGGTTTTTCCGATGTCCCGTAACCGTGTTCGGCCACCACAAAACTATCCTGATGATGCGCGATATAAACTGGATTTCCGCGACTCGCCTTCTTGCGGTCGAGGATTTCGCCAAGATCCGGGTTTAGGGTAAACCAAGCCGCGATTTCGTGCACCGGCATTTCACGAAGGTGTCCAATAAAGTCCTGCGGCGACATTCCTGCTCGCGTTTCGAAATCGTGGAGCGTGCGTTCGTCGAGATGCGCCCGTTT
>CAIWVL010000095.1 GCA_903916085.1 uncultured Spartobacteria bacterium | reverse complement strand
CTCGCCGGTGAAGCGATCCAGCATGTGAGACAATGTGGCGTGTACATCCGCCATGTTCGCCGAGACCATGCCACGGAAGTAGAAGTACAGAAACATCGACGGGATGGCCAGAAGCAGCCCGCCGCCAGTCGCAACGAGTGCTTCTCCAATGCCTTTGGCCAAGTCCGCCGCCTCAGCCTTGCCGGCTGTCAGCGCGCTAAAACTGTTAATCATCCCGGAAACGGTCCCCAGCAAACCAATCATCGGAGCAAGCACCGCCAGAGTATTTAGGTAATTGACCGTGGACATCATCTTTGTTTCCGAGCGGAAGCATTCGTCTGCTACTGCGTTTTCCATCGCAGTTTTGTTGTACATGTCCCGGTCGTAGTTTGCCTTTGTCAGGGCCGACGCCAGCGCATGAGTCAGAGGACCGGGATGAAGTTGGCAGAGGCGGTACGCCTCATTTAGGTCTTTGAGAGACAGGTGGTTATTTAACCGCTCAACAAGGACTTGTGGCAACATTCGCGCTTTTCGATAAGTCACAAAGCAGAAGACGGCCAAGGCGAGTGTACTTACGGAACACGCGCTTATCAGGTGCATGACGGAGCCGCCATCTCGATACAAGTCGAGTAAGCTTTTTCCTGACTCAAGTCCCGCTGCGTTTACGCTTGTGGGGAGCAGAAGAAGCAGGAGCAGAAGCCGTTGGTGCCGCTTGGCTTGAAGAAGAGCTGCTAGCATTTTCATGTTTTTTGTTACCAATTGGTTTTGCCACTGCGTCGCGGGCGTCCCTTTCAGAATCGCTGTTGCGGAGTTCCGCCGGCAGTGAGTCCAGGAATTTGGCGGATTCTTTTGCGAAAGTTGTGCTCGGGTAAAAAGCGATGAGGTCGCGGGCTGTTTCCGCCGCAAGTGCTTGATCTCCGCACAAACGGTGGATTCCGAACGCCCCCCACAATCCACGCAGGGCGAGTTCTGGCGAAACGTCGGGCAGAAGGGCGGGTAGCAGATACAAATCCAACGCGCAATGGTACAAGCGATTCCGTTTAGTTCGC
The DNA here is from genome assembly GCA_903916085.1 of uncultured Spartobacteria bacterium. GTDB lineage: Bacteria > Verrucomicrobiota > Verrucomicrobiia > Chthoniobacterales > Chthoniobacteraceae > Chth-196. The sequence goes on along the minus strand of CAIWVL010000095.1, from coordinate 9,769 downwards.
ACGGCATCGTCCTCCTCCCAGCGCGGATTTTCTTCAAGCAGTTGGCGTAATTCTGCCTCAGTGTTTTTTCCAAGGATAAGACGCGCTTCCGCCGCCAGGGGAGGGGATAGCGCGGCGTCTGATTTCAACAACTCACTCGCCGCTGCCACCGCCTCTGGCACCTGATTAATTGCCATCAGCGCTCGCAACTTTCCCTGTCGCGCTGCATCCCGATCGTTCGGATGCCACGCGTATTCCGCGATTTTCGCGAAAACGGGAAGTGCCCACTCCCGTTGCGCGGTATTATCGGATTCCAGCAGAACCAACCCGTATCGGAGGCCAATACGGGCCGATGGCGAGTCTTCGCAGTTCAACAGCGGCGCAAAGCGTTCCCAAAGCAGCTTCAACTCCGGTAATTGGGCGAGGGTGGCTTTTTGGATAAGGGCGTCCCGTTGGGCGTCGGGGCCGAACTCGATTCCGCTGATTTGATTTCTCGGAATGCGGACCGAAACCGGTGGAAAGTCAGGTACAGGTCGCGTCTCAACAAGAACGGTTTCCCCTTCCACGCCTGCGATGACGCAGGGGCGACGTTCACCGCCCTTAAGTAGCGCAATGTCAACCGCATGGCACAGCAGCGGTAGACTGAGGTTGCAGATACAAAGTATAATTTTGTTTTTCACTCGATGCCTTCCAGTTTTTGCAATCGTTGACCGGCTTGAGTCAGTTCAGGCAGGTCCCCAGGAAGACCTGCCACGAGCATGTGCTCGTATGTCCTGCGCGCCGCCTCTGTGTTGCCCAAGGCTTCGAAAGCCTCCGCGCTGCGCAAATATGCCTTGGCCACTGGGCCTTTCCAGCGACCGTACATCACATAAACGCGCTGGTAGTAGGGAACGGCTAATTCCGGTTTTCCCCGCTGCATCTGAATGTCTGCAAGTCGCAGCAGCGCCTCGGCTTTGAATTGTCCCAAAACCAATCGCTCTGAGAGCAGCCCTTCCAAACTCTGTTGCGCCGCACTCGTATCCCCCGAGCTTCTTTGTAAATCAGACTTCGCGAGTAAAATACGCCCGGTTAGTCCAGACGTCGGCACTTCCCCTTCAAACCGTGCAATCAGCGCAAGCGCAGTTTCTTGATGGTTTGTTTCAACTGCCGCAGTAATCAGCCCCGCTAGGGCCCGATCTTTTTCAATGGCGCGCGGATGCCATTTAAGCAAGTCGCGCCATAGAGTCATCGCCCCCATCGTTTGGCCGATTTCTTCACGAGCACTAGCCATGTCAGCAAGAATGCGCGATGAAGTATCCTTAGCGCTGGCTTTTGCGGCTGCTCCTAGAAGGCGGTTGCGAGCCGCTTCAGGAGCGGTCTTTTGCTGGGCACTTGCTAAGGCCCAAACGGCACGCAACGCCATCACCGGTTTGTGCAGACGCTCAGCTTCCTCGCGCAACTCCCTTAGGCGGTGCTCCAATTCCTCCCGTTTCGCATCGTCCGCGCAGTGCTTGGGTAGCGCCGCAAGCAGATCCTCCACGGCTGGAACCGCAGGGTCATTGCCGTGGTGTGTGATGATCTCCCAAATCAGATGTTCCAAATCTCGTTGGGTATCTACTTGGCGTGAGGTCTTTGCCACCCACAAAATCGCCTCTCCCAACCGTGCGCTTTGTGGGCGTTCCGTTTCAAACACGGCCACTTGTTTTAATAACTCTGCTTCGCGCCCGAGTTGTTGAAGGAGCTTTGCACCTTTAAACCAGCCTTCCTCAAAGGCTTTTCCCGCGCTGCTTGAGATACGCTGGTAAGCGGCGAGTGCGTTTTCTTCGTCGCCACTGGACCGAAGTGCGTCTCCCAGAAGTAGCTGCGCCTCAGGAGCCTGTTCGCACCTTGGCTCGGTGGCGAGTAGTCTACGCAGCAAGGCCACAGCTTCTGCATCATTGTGCAGAGCAAGGGTTGAATGCGCTTTCTGCAAAATAACGCCGACTCTGTTCTCTCCGTTTGGATACCGGGCGGCGTAGTCTTTGGCCGCTTCTATGCAGCGCGAATGTTGTTTGTTAATCGAAAGCGCCACGGTCTTCCAGTACAAGGCTGACTCAGCTAGCGGGTGCTGCGGATTGTGATTTAGAAATTTGTCAAAACGAAGTAACGCATCGCCCGTCTGCCCGCTCAGAAGCTGACCAAATCCGGCCATGAATTGGGCTCGCACCGCAAAGTCGGTCTTTGCAAAGTCGTTGGCGACCTGCTCAAAAGTAGCCAGAGCTTCGACATGGCGGGCGTCGCGTTGCTGCGCTATGCCACGCAGCAGCAAAATGGCGCTTTTAGTGTCTGAGTTCGGAAACTGACTTTGAAAAAGATCAGAGGCTTTCTCCACTCGGGCCCATTCTTCACATTGGCTCCAACACTGCGCCAATGTAACGCCTGTCTGCTCTAACATGGGAGCAGGCTGCAGGTTGACCATGGTGTCCTCGAGTATGAGCGCAGTTTCTCTGTAACGCCCCATGGCCTGGTACGCAGTCGCCAACCGTAAGCGCACAGACGCGTCAAAATCTTGGGTTTGGCGGAACGCATTCAGCTCCTGTCGGGCTCGATCCCTAGCGTTGATCCATGGGGAGTTCTTTTCCTTTGGGGAGTTTGCCTCAAGCTCGCTCCACGAGATTTGGCGTTCCAAGGCCTTAATTCTTTCCTCCTGTTGGCGCTGTACCGTCAGAAAGGTTCGCACTCGGGAGAAGCAATGAATGGCGTCCCGAAATTGCCCACGAGCGAGAAGCGCATCACCGATTTTGAGTGTGAGCAAGTTGAGCGTGACTGGAACCGCCATGAGGCGATGCGATTCTGACCTGAGTACAGCAAGAGCGCGGTCTGGTTGCCCAGCCTTGAGGTGCGCATCAACTTCCAGCAGGGTTGCCTCACTAGCATGGACGTCGTCCAGATGTGGGCGCACAAGAGCGATTTGATAAGCCGCTTTTTCAAAGGCATCAGATTCAATGAGACAGCGCGCATTCAAAATGTGCGCTATCTGGAGCGTCTGACCCGCTTCGCTCGCAAGGAAAGCCGCCGTTGGCGCTTCCGTGGGCGCTACCATCATGATGGATGGAAACTGGGCGATACACTCGGCAATGGCACTCAGGCACTCTGGAAACCGCTTCAAGTTGAGCTCGCAAATCGCTCTTTGGAAGGTGAGTTGCTGGAGTACTGCCACAGAATGGGCGGGTACTGCGTGAATAGACGCATCCAAAAGCGGTATGGCATCTTTGAAACGTTGTAGTTGTACAAGGCACATCGCCTGTGCTGGTCGCAACCGTGCAAGGATAGCGGCCACTTCAGGCCGGTCGCCGAAGTCATTTGTAAGTGCCTGGTAGGCAATTGCCGCCTTCTCCCACTGATGGTTTACCAAGGCCAGTTTTGCTTCCCGGATGAGTTCCTCCGCCGTCTGTTGCGTCGAGAAAGCGGGCACTGCGGCTTTAACGGTAGCAACTGGGCGCATTGCTTGCGCAGGAGCGCGGGCAAACGCAGTGAGTCCGCTTAAGAGCCAGGAAAGAAGCACTAATACGGTGGTGTTTTTGCGCATACGGTAACTTAGGGAAGTGGGCGAGGGGCAGCCTTGGCGGGTGCGCGCAGCAGTTCCAAAAATCGGGAGATTTTTGGGGCTCGGGAGAGTGCTTCATTTGCGAGCGGCGTAAACTTATAGAACCTGAGTTCTGTGCCACGCTGTAGCAGAACGGGGAGATGTGTCGTGACACTTATGGCGGCCGCATTCACTCCGTCGATCAGAGGGAGTCCGCTAATGGCGCTCCGAGGTGCTGAAGCGAGCGCCGTTCGCTGCATTTGAAGGACGGCTTGATCGGCCTGCACAAAAACGGCGACCTGTTCGCCTCCGAGTTCGATAGTTGCCCGATACTGTTCGGGGCGGATCCAGCCAAACTCAGGGAGTGCCTGAAAATCTTCCTGGACGCCTTCAGGCATTTGCTGGGAGCGCGTTGCGGGGGCCTCTGGTGACGTCTTGCGCTCCGGCATTTGTTGTGGAGGAACAGTGTTCTTGGGCGATGAAGGTTCATGAAAAGGACGCAAATGCAGGCTGGAACCGTCTGCCGACGACTCGATTTCGGCGTCCGCCAAGCTCCAGAACTCGGTGCGTTTGCCGGTCTCAAACTGCACTTCCTGAAGAAATTCTCTGCCGTGCTGCGTTACTATCACTTGTAAGAGTCGATTGCTTTGAAGATTAGGGGAAGTGCTGATTAAAGGCTTGGGCAGGTAGCGAAACGTGATTTCCCAACGACAATGCGCAGGCGGACGACGCCATCCAGGGTTGCTAATCCCATTGGATGTTGTATTTTCATTTGGTGATGGTGCAGCCCCACCCGCAGCGCCCCCAGCGTTTCCTGGGCTAATGGCTGCTGTGGGGCTGGAGGTTGCGTAAGCTTTGGTTTGGAGCGGAAAGAGAGCGAGCAGGGGAACAAGGGGAACGAGGCGATGAATGGAAAAAAGACGGCTTGAAAAGGAAGGAGATGAGCATGCGTATGTATTCAGATGTAATTTGTTCGGAACGGGTTGAGTCGGATGGAAATGCAAATCTTGGGAAGCGTGGGTGGCGTTCTGAGTGTCGTTTTTTGACATGTTCGTCCTCCGGAAAGTTGGCGATACAGCGCTGTCAACCAGCGAATGCGGGTGCAGCGATACTTCTTGTTGTAGTGGCGGTTGCCGTTTTTTTAGCGGGCGGGATGGCCCTGCTTTTCACCGCTTCCAGTGCCTTGGAAAAGGCTTCATTTGGTGCATCGGTCCTGCAACGACAACTGGCTGTTGATACGGCGGAGAGCCTTATACTCAGTGATTTACTGGCAGAGACCCGGGCCGGTTCCATACCCGGAGCTTCCTCCGCAGGTATTCTTTACCCAGCAACGCCATTGAGTGCTGTACCGTGGCGCGCGCCCAATCTTCCTCCCAACTTGCTCCGTCAAAGTTCTGCCACGACTCCTTCTTACGACCTCTCACAGCGGAGCGCCGGAGTGCTTACTTACCCAGGATCGGCACAATCACCGCCCGCGCTGCGGGCCCACTCAGTATCCACTGCGACCCCCTCCTCAAACGGCATTTCCGTGGCACCCGCCCGCTGGAACGCTCCCGCTCTCCTCCCGAGGTCTTTCCCCTCCGATCCCGAGAACAATACACCCGCTTTTTCTGGAACTGCTCACGTGGATGGACAGGATGTTGTTTGGAATTGGTCACCCCCAGACTGGATTGCCCTTCAGCGTGACGGTGCGACGCCTAGTGTCTGGAGCAACTCCATGCGGCTGAACGCCTCGAAGCCGTTGTCCTCTTCCGAGGTGATTTGCCGGTACGCGTATCAGGTCTATGACATTGGCGGCCTCTTAGATTTGAACTTTGCCGGCTTTGACCCTGACTCTGTTTCCCCGAGCGAGGCTGCTCGGAAGGGAAACATCGGCTTAGCTGACTTACGTCAGATCGGCCTTAATAAACACTTTCTGCAGCAACTGGTTCATTGGCGCACGCCCGGAATTAATCTCCACGTGGACGGCCCCCCGTATAATAATGCCTATTTGAACATTCTCTTTGCGCCTGGGATGAGCGGAGGTGTCCTCCGGCCACTTGTGCCAACCACCACGCCGGAGGCCGTTGCTTTGGGGGGGCGGCGCACGTTTTTTAGCCGGGGTGAGTTGATTCGTTTTGTACGCAGGATAGCCATTACTCCCGAGGAGCGGGTGGCTTTTACTGACGCGCTTCAGTGTGTAACCCACTTTTCTCGCGCAATCGAACAGCCCTCCCATCGCCCAGGCGTTTGGGACGCCACCGCGCGACGTTGGCGACTGCCGCGCATCGTGCCACCTGCGAACCGGGTGGAAGATCGCCTCTACCCCATAAGCATAGCGGGCGCTCTACCCAGCAAGGATTTTCGAGCAGTGAGTAATCTCCCGTATGAGATGGCTCTGGGCAATTACCGGGGAGGTAATGATGCTTGGGGGACATTCGGCGAGCGCAAGTCTACAGGGGACGGGTTGCTGCAGGATGTCATCAACCCTGGTTTTCTCGATGTGCGTGTCGGTCCTTCTTTTTTGCGACGCGACGGCACCACTGCGGCGACGGGGGATGCGTTGGTGAAGTCGCGTTTTCCGCTTAGTCGCCTTGCTTGGCTTACTTGGAAGGGCCCCAGCGCCTTGCTCGCCCTCAATGACCCCCTTTATCGAGTGGAAGGTACACCAGAGGCGATCATGCAGTGCTTCGGACTTGAATGGACTCGTGATGCGGGGCGCGTTTTTCAAAATACAGATGCTCCTGATCTTCCCGCAGACCAGGTGGGTTATGGATTCTGGAAGTACGACCACAGCAGGCCCGGGCGACGTGTCGCCGCCGAAAGCATTGGCCGCCTTCAAGATGTTGCTGCCGACGGTCGCGAGCCGGATTTTTTTGAGCTCCTTAAGGCAGGAATTCTGGCCGGATCTTTAGGCAAAGCTGCCGCAAAAAACCATGTCGGGTTGGAGGGGTGGGCGCATGATCCAGCATCCTTCTACCAACTGCGCGATAAGGATTTGACCAATCAACTACTGGAGATCGGAGCAAACATAATCGATCAATTCGACGCAGACAGTTTTCCCACCATTATCAAGATAGGTACCATAAATAATGCCGCTCCCGGAGGCCCCGCATTTACCCCCACATTTACCGCACGCGGTGTCGAAAACCTGCCCTATTTTTACCGGCTTCATTGGAGGGCGCTTGAAAATCCATCAGATCCCGCTTCGCCCAAGACGGACGTCATTCGCGAAATTACCGCCAAAATCGTCGATTTCACCGGAGATAGCTTCAAGTGTGGAACCACCTCGCTCATCGCATTTCCGGAGCTTTGGAACCCACACGCTCCGCCAACCGTACCTCGCACAGGGACACTCAAACTCAGGGTGCTAGCTGTAGGCGAGGATCCGGAGGGCACCGCCTCCGACTCGGGGGTGCGGCCCGCATTTCCCCTGCTAGGGACTCGTTGGAAAAATCTGCTTCTCACAGGTCCCGCAGACGACCGCCACGCGCACTTCGCTGCGTGGCCTTCGGGTGCCTTCGCGTTCTCTTTACCGATTCGAGGAAAGAGTACCAAAACCTTCTTCCACGACCGACGCTTCAGCACCTCGTACGAGTTTTTTGGAACAACAAATGAGGCGAATGACTATCACTCCGGTCGTCTTGCTACAAATGCCCCGGCTGAACCGAGTTCTTACTTATTCTGGACCAACGTTCCTGTGGGGGCAGTAAATAACCGGTACGCTATCGAAGGATTCGCCTTTTGGCAGTTAGCGCTCGGCGGTTTTGCGCCTGAGTCTGCGCCTCTTAACGCTGAGCCTCCGGAGGCCTTTCGCGGCTTCAGCTTCAGTGCCACTTCTCGGGAGGCCGGTCTAGCTGGATCTCCAGTGTGGTTTGTACCAACCGATGGCCGCGTTATAGGCCACCGAACATTGCCCGCAGAAACTAAATCCCACTCCAGCGATCCGACTTATCCCCTGATCGAGTTGCGCAATTCTGAGATCACTCTGGACTTGCCTCTCGCCCAACCAAATCTTTTTCGAGAACCAACGGCTCTGTGTCGAAAAGGCCTTCCATCGGGCACATCGCTGGCTTGTGGCCGAGATAATTTTTTTAACGAACCCCTCTATAGCGCGGCTCTCAATGGTGCCGACGGGACCCAGTGGATCGGGTTTTCACTGGGCGAGGTGCCATCACAGTTTATCGCGGCGCAGCGGCTCGTGGGAACCCCTTCAACCACGATTAAGGGCACTCCATTACCAGTGGATTCAACTGGAGCGCCTTCCCCCTCAGGCAGTCTGTGGCGGTTCTTTCAAGTGCCCGTCAATCTCGTCGGTCAGCGCACCTGGAACATGCTTACAATCAGGCTCCAGTACCAAGATCCACTCTCTAAAAAGTGGATTACTTATGACGAACGCTTCCTCTCCATGGATGGCCGCATGGAGCCGGACGCGCCACCTTACCAAGGTCAGTGGAATGCAACTCCAGTGGAGGGAACGGGAAGTGGTCTGGATTGGGCATACCCCGTTCTTGCCGCTTGCGACCCCCGCACACCACGCTTTGGAGCCTTCGAACGCTACTCTTACAACTGGCAAAACGCCATAGTACCTAATCCCGATGGCACGCCGAGAAAGGCACTTCTGGTGCTGCCCAGCCCAGTCGGTGCAGGCGTGACGGACAGGCCGTCAGCGCCCGGTTCCCTAGGCGCTATGGCTGCACTTGGAGCGGGTCCAGGCCAGTTCAATCTCAGTTGGGGGCACTTCAAGGCTGCCATGGATCAAGAGCCTGCAGCTGTGGCGGCTCTGTACACCACGAACCCCGCATGGTGGGCTGTGCGCTCTGTTGTTCAATCTCCAAGCTTCAATGCCAACGATGTCGGCTGGATTTCGCGCCTCGGAAACCCTTCCTCTCCTTGGGTGAATGGCATTCCAGGATCTCGGGGCTTTTCACATTTTTGGGAGGACTACAGTCACGACGCTGGGTCTCAAGAATCCACGGAAACCGGAAAGTGGCAGTACTGGGCAGATACTTTTCGGCAGGGGTGGCTTAGCGAAAATCGTGCGCCAGACGCCTTAACTCCTGAGCGCCAAGCCTATGCCGACGCTGATGATGTAGTGCGTCGTGCCTCCGGGGCCTACGCTGCCAATGATGGCTACTCAACTAGTCTGGACGGCCTTCCTCTAGCACAGATTCCTGCCAAATCCTCCCGCAGCCGCCCTGTGCTCCTCGACCGTCCGTTTCGATCGGTGGCGGAGCTCGCTTATGCTTTCCGGGGGGCGCCTTGGAAACACATCGACTTCTTTACCCCCGAAACTGGAGACGCAGCGTTGCTAGACATCTTTTGTGTTAATGAGTCACCTCAAGGGGTAGGGAACCTTGCTGCTGGCCGCGTAAACCTCAACACGAGGCAGGAGCCGGTGCTTCGGGCATTGCTTGCTGGAGCCCTGCTTGACGAGGCGACCGGTCAGCTAGCCTCCGACCCTTCAGTGGCGAATCTCAGTTTCGCCGGAGCGAGAGCATTGCTGGATCGTACCTCAGGCACCGGATTGGGCCGGGGGCCACTCTTAAACATCGCCGAATTGGCGGGTAAACCATTGGGAATAAACCTTCCAATTCCTGAAGTGACGTCGATACCAAACGCATTTACGACCATTTCCACTCCGCCCACCTCATCCTCCGCAGCTCTTTACACGAGCATAACTCCCTCCACGGTCACCGCACTCGGCCGCAATCCAGACGCTGCACCGGGGGCACCACTTGCCTGGACGTTTACTGGTTTCAGGTGCGTATTGGTATTCAATCCAATGAATATCTACATTCCAATGTTTACCGCAATTCCTTACAAATTCTAAAGTAGCTTCTTCTTCTTTACCTGTATTAGCAAAACAAACAATGGCTTCATCAGGCAATCCATTGTTGCTCTGCAATATACGCCAAAGCATATAAGCAGAAGTGCGACCACCACTAAAACTAATAACTGTAGGCTCTATTATTTCAAACGGGTCACTCATTCTAGCTCAGGCCATATCATTTTATAAGAAAATGGAAAAAGAGCCTTTCTAGAAATTAGACCGTGTGATTCTTTCTCTAGGGTGGCTGCTAAGATCACCAGCTTGTCATAAGGAATAACGCTGTTTTGCCACATAGACACGGCTGGAACGCTTACTCCAACCAGTTTTGCTACCTTCCCACAGCACTATTAATTAAATCTATATAATACAGTAAAGGTATTAATTATCAAGTTTTTTCAATACCAATAAATTGGCTTACCATTCACTCGCTTTAG
>CAIWVL010000094.1 GCA_903916085.1 uncultured Spartobacteria bacterium | reverse complement strand
GCCTCACAAGGCATCACGCTTCCAGCCTAAGGCCGAAACGCCCCTCGGGGCGTCTGAGCGTCACGCGCTCACTGACGAGGCCGTTAGAGACAAAAAAACACACAAACGCCATGAACACCACATTTTGCTGCATAATAGCGGCATCTAAACTAGAGTCCTTGGCAAACGCGCCCACTTACGGCGCATTTGCCAAGGCCGTTTTGGCCGAGGCCAAAAGCTGGGGCGGTAACATTGAGTCCGCCCTCCTTGAAGGAGCGGACGGAAACATTCGTTGCGGCGGAGGCCAAAAGCTGGCCGACTTCTGCGAGCATTTACTCGCAGTTTGCCAGCGGCCTTTTAATGCGGAGGAAATCGCAGCCGCCTCCGAGCGGGAGGCGAAGTTAGCGGAAAAACAGGCCGCTGCAGTAGCAGCCTACGAGGCTGCACAGGCTGAAAAAGCCGCCGCCGCCGCCGCTCGGGAAGCCAAGCTGGCGAGGCTAGCGGAAATTGAGCGTTTGCTTGCGTCCGGTGCCGCCCAGGAAACGGGCACGGCGTCGACGACGCTTCGTGAGATTCGCCAAAACGGAGTGCTCGTCGCGACTCGGCGGTATGAGCAGGTGAGCTACGAATCCAGCTCAAAAGATGCTTGGATTCGTGGGACGCGGCACGACAACGCCCAATTTCATTGGGTGCTGGACGCGGTTGAGCTGCCGGAAGTGGTTAACCTTACGCCTCATCCGCTCATGATTGAGCGGGTAGACGGCGCCCTAGCATCCATCCCCGCGTCGGGAGCAGTGGCCCGTTTGGCGGTGACTCGGGAGCAACTCGCGCCGGTTGCCACATCGGCAGGCGCGTTTGCAGTTACGCGCCCGACGTTGGGCGCGGTTACGGGATTACCAGAGCCGGAGGCTGGGAGGATCTACGTCGTGTCGGCAATGGTTGCCGAGGCCGTGAAACGTCCCGACGTTTTTTCCCCTGGCGAGTTGATCCGCGACTCGGCTGGGAATGTCGTCGGGGCCCGTGGCTTGTGCTATTTCATTTAATCTAAGCGAGCCAATAAATTCCTTTCCACACATGAAACCAATCGCCAGAAACTCAGGCGGCTAAGGCTCTTGCTATTGTTCGGGGAACTTTTTCTGTTCTCTAATTGTTATGAAACAATCTCTTTGTCTTTTTAGCCTCGCCTTGTGCGATGGTTTAGCCCTTCGCCTCCTTCCGTTGAGCTTCGCTGAAGCTCTCATTTTCGCCGGCCTCGCAACTCTCGCCGCTAGCATCGGACTGATGCTAGCTGAAAAAGCCTGTTTCCCAAAACGCTAATCTATGACGAATTTTCTCTTGAGTGTTTTTTACGCCAAACGCTATCCATCAGGGAGGGGCTGGAAAGAAGACGTTAAGGCACTCCTCAAGTACCCTCACACCTTTCCTCACGGGACTTGGCAACAGGGCAATAAAGCCAAGCGTCGAATGGGGATAAGCGTCCCATGCACCCGCAGCAAGCCTTGGCTAGCCGGCGACTAGGCTTTTCCATCCTGCATTCTACGGAGTGCAGTAGGAAGCGCCTTTGCTTCACTGACACAAACAAAAAAACATGAACGCTGAAAAGCCAAACGAACGTTGCCCTTCCTGTAAATCCGAAAACTATTGGCACGAAACGGGCGAATGGGAATCCAAGGAAGCTATGGCGCTTTGGTCTCTGCATGGGTGCACCTGCGACCCCCAGGATGCTGAAGATCTAATGGATTTCTTGAACCTGATTACCAATTAATTGCCATGAATGAACTCCTCAAGCTCAATGCCCTGTTTCACAAGCATCTTAATGCGGTGAATCAACTCTCATTGACTCAGTGGTTAACTCTTGCTGGCAAACTTGGGGTGCAGCTTAATGACCGCGAGCATGCGGCAAAAAAGCTGGCAATCCGCGAGTTAAAAGCAGGATCAGCCTAGTCCGTTTCCCGTTGCCTCTCAGATTGGGAGGCATAGGGAAGCTGATTGGCTTCACAGAAAAACACACAAACGCCATGAGCACCACGCTTACACCCCATCAAGTCGACCTCAAACACGCCGCTGACGTAGCGGCCTTCAACGCGCAACATTCCCGCGCAGGCTCCAAGTGGAGCGACGCGGGTATCCGGTTCCATCGGCGCAATACTCGGCTAGCTCGGCTCGCCGATGCCCGCTGCCGTCGGGCTGGCGTATGCCCTCTAACTGGAGGGTTGCTCTAGTGGACATCATCGTTGTAATCGGAGTGCTTTTCATCGCAACTGCACTCCTCGGAATTCTTGTCGATACGCTTTCAGGGCGTCGGCGGCAAGTCAACGCTGACCTGCACCGCGAGCAGATTCGGCGCGCGATGGAGCGAATAACGAGGGAGGGCATTGAGTGATGTTCACGATTCACCTTGCAAACGCGATGAAGGTGCAGGTCAGCTATTCGCGAATCCTGCACGATGTCGCAATCTTGGCTGATGTCCCAATGGATGAGCTAGCCATTGAGTTAGAACGCCAAGATGCGAAGATGGAAGCTGTGATGGCATGGCTTGAGTCTGAATTAGGCGTCACCTCGGAAGTCCTCATCACAACGGAAGGCTAATCCTTCATGAAAAAGCCCGCTCCTTAACTGGGGCGGGCCTTTTTGCTTTTTACCGTCTCCTTTTGCCCGATGCCTTTTTCTTGGCATTGGGCTGTTTGCGTTTTGTCGGTTCGCTTTTCTCCAACTCGCTCGCCTCTGTCGTCCTGATTGCGTTAAGCGTGACTTGCGATTCGTTCACCTTCCCTTTTGCGTACTGTTCAAGCGACGATTCAAGGTCGGGAGGTGCAGGGAGTTCCCTTGTCTCTGGCTCAACTTCAACCTCAATGGAATTTTTGATGAGATTACGCGGAGTGTTTCGGCTGGCAATGTCGAATGTCAGCTCAATGGAAGAGTTCACGTCGATTTGCTTGGGTGCCATCTCCCCAGATACTTCTAAGTCCAGCTTCAACGCTGCGAGTTTGTCAAATGTCGCCGTGAGCTTGCCTGTCTCACCTCGGACCACTTTGGTGGGAATCTCACCCTCAATCATGCGTCGCAAAAGGTCGCGTTTGAAGTCCAATGTCGCAACCGCTCGCACGTTCACGATTTCGCGAATCTCGGCAACTCGAGTCTTGAACTCTGGCGTTCTTGCGATCTGGGAAGCCGTGACTTGTGGGCAGGAAGTGTGCGGCACCAACTTTGCGTAAGCTGCCGTCTGTGGCATTCCCTCGGCGATGAGCCAGGCGAAGCGTTCGTGAATCCGATTCTCTAGTCGTGGCATGGCTCAACCTCGGCTAGTCGGCACTCGCAATCAGTCAGCGTTCGACCGCATTCAACGCAACTCCATTCAGCGGGATCAGTATTTTCCTCGATGCTCCGAATGCGTTTGCTTTTGTTGCGCTCGATCAAGTCCCGGATCAAAGCACGGTCGGCTTCTCGCATCGCTTGTTCAAGCTGGCGTCGCTCTACCTCGGCCTTGGTTGGGCGGCCTCCCTTTATGCCGTTGCGAGCGGCTGCGGCTTTTTTCGCGGGTGACTTGCGCTTGCCTCCCTTTTGGCCAGCGCGTTGGAGTAGTGGATTCATAGAGCGGTTCGGAAAGAAGGCCAGTTGCAAACGGCAATGCCTCCGGTTTCAATTATTCGAGAGGCGATTGAATCGCCAAGGCTTTTAGTAAACTCTTCTTTGGTTTGGTTGCCTATCAAAAGCGTGTCGTGCATTGCGCCGTATCGTCTATCAATTAAATGAGTGAGAAGTCTGTCTTCCCATTGCGTCTGTCCTCGCTCTTGCATTTCATCAATAATTAAAAGCTTTGGTTTGATGTAGGATTCAATGACGGCCTTCTCCGAAAGCTTGCCGTCGAAAGCCTCCTTCACGTCGAGAAAGAAACCCATGGCTGTTTGGTACTTTGATGAGCGTTTCTTTTTCGCTTCGTGGCGAGCCAGAACGGCACCAAGAAGCGTCTTGCCAGTGCCTCTTGCTCCTGTGATACCAATGATGAACCCTGAACCCGCTTTTGAGGCGAGGCGAGAACTAAGCTTTTTCCAGCCGTCGCCTTCGGGTTCAAGGTCGATCAAATGGCGGGCAGGGAAGTTTGCTTTTTCGATAATGCGATTAGCGATTTCATTCAATTCCCTTTGCTTGTGCTCTTCCTCGCGACGCTGCATTTCGCTGCGTTCGTCATTAGAAAAGGTCTGGAACGTCAAGCTCCTCATGATGCTCCCTACTGCGTTTGTCATCTCGATGTTTTGTTGCATTGTCTGATGTTGATGAATTGAAGTGATTTCTTAACCAAGTGTTGAATGCTCTGTCCCAATCTTTGAACGTACTGCCTTTTGAAACGTGATAATCCTTAAACTTCGTTGCCTCTCGTTCAATGTCTTTCTTCTCTGCCGAGGCTATCGCCAAATGACTCTCTTTTGGTTTCCAATCCTTTGGAAGTTGAGCCGCACGTTTTGGTAAATCGGCTGCCTCCACTGCGCTTGCGGCCCCTTGGGGGGGACATTCCAAAGGAATGGGGGGGATATGGTTTATGGTTTTTGGTTTATGGTTGGTATACGGTAAATCTACCGTGGATGTGCCGGATGGGTACGGTGTTTCTGCCGTCGGCATACCGACGGTAGACGGCAAATCTACCGCCGGTAGCCGTGGGTAGCCGTCGGTAGATTTTGCGTAGCGTTTTGCAACCCTTGCACGTTGCTGCTCTCCGAACTTTCGGAACCCTGCGATGACTTCCTCGCACCGTTTGTGGACGAAAGCACCGTCCTCACGCACCGTAAAGAACTCCTCTAGCACTGCGTTGACGGCCCATTTCTCATCATCCGTTCGCGCTCCAAGCTTCCTTGCAATGGTCGATTCTGATGCAGTTAATGGGCCGTCATTTAAGTAATAAAGGTCGAGCAACCGAGAGTAAACGCCATGCTCTAATAGCGTTAAATGCCCAGTATCTTTGAGGTAATCCCCAATGTGCCGACGGTAAGAGTTCATTCAGGGAGTTGGCTTATTTGCACCTCTACGCAAGGTGCCTCGCCCTTTGATGTATAGTATTTGTGCACTACGGCACTACAGATTTGCGCATCGTCCAGCCAGAAGCCTTTCAGGGCATCTAGCAAGCCCTTGCAAAGGTTGTCCCAGTCAGGGCGCACAGGTGCGTGCAATCGCCACTGGGAATGCTTGGCACCAGCTAGGCGCAAGGGACGAGGAAGCACGAAGGCTAGGACAACACGAAGCGGCCCCTCTAGTGGCGCTTCTGGACGGTACTGAGCGGAAAGCAACGTGACGTTTTGCAGGTAGCTGCTTGTTCGTTTATCCTTAAAAAACATCGGCTTTCCGTTGTGAATCGCCATGCGTTTCCCGCCGGTTTGGACAGGAATGGCGTGAATGGGCAGGGTAAATGAGATCGGCATTAGAATAAAGATGGCTGCGATTCGACCGACTTCATGTTTGCTACGGCCCAGTCGGCGTAGCTCTTCTTCAATTCGCTGCCCACGAACCTGCGGCCCAACGTTAGAGCGCCGTAGCCCTCGCTGCCGATGCCAGTGAAGGGCGAATAAACCAAATCGCCAAGATTGCTCCACAGCGTAATTGCGCGTTCAATCACGTCGAGCTGAAGCGGGCAAATGTGTTTCTCGTCCTGATCCTCACGGGCAACCCGACCGTTCAGCACCTTGGTTTGGTTAATGTCCATCCAGACGGGAGACGCCCACTGTTGCCACTGGTTCAAGGTGAACTCGTCCTTGGTGTGCGTGACTGGGTTCTCGTTCATGTTCTCGCCCCACTTGCGAAAGATGATGAGATACTCAGCCATTCCCATTCGGGTATACTTGGAATTGGCGCGGAGCTGCTTGTAAAGGAGCCCTTGCGCCTTGGTGCGCTGCATCTCAATGACTGGATCCTTCCAGATAGTAATCTCGGAATGGTAGGCCCAGCCGAGTTCAGTGTGAGCGCGAATAATGTCACCCCGGAAGTCTCGCAGCCCTGCCATGCCATCCCGGTTGGCATAGTTCACGAGGTTCTTGCAATGCACGGCGGAGAGGCAACCAGGCTTCGTGATGCGATACTTTTCGGCGATGAGGAACTTGTACTGCTGGAAGAACTCTTCATCGTCCTTGCAGTTGCCCATGTCCTGAACATCGTCCGAGTAGATGTAGAGGTTTGCAAAGGGTGGCGAGTAAACCGAAAAGTCGATTGAGTTGTCAGCGAGCTGCTTGGCAACGCGCACACAGTCGCCATTGTAGACGGTGAACCCGTTACCCGTGAATGCTTCAATTTCCTGATTCATTTTCAATTCCTTTTCCACTTCGTTCCTGAGTGCCTTGCTGGCGTTCTTCATGCGCTCCTGCATTTTGCGGTGAGCGTCCATCTTGTTCTGAACTGTTGAGATGATTTGTGACTCATTCTTCCCGCTCACGATGTAAGCGTTGACTTCCCTTGTTTGCCCAAAACGATAGCTGCGGCGTAACGCTTGATAGAAGTCCTCAAACGAGTAGCTTAGTCCCACGAAGGCAATGTTCCGGCAATGCTGCCAGTTTAGGCCAAATCCGCAGATGGAAGGCTTGGAGATAATCACCCGAGCAGTTCCGTTCTGAAACGCATCCAGCTTTTTTAGTTTTGCATCATTGGCATCCGATCCTCGCACCTCAACTGCATCCGGCATCAGTCGGCGCAATTCATCGGCTTCGTAATTCGTGTTACACCACACGATCCAAGCCTCATCACTGGCGTTTACCATGTCCGCCGCTGCTTTTGCGCGAGCCTCGCAGGAAAAACGCATCTCCTTGTGAATGGTTGTGGCGTTCAACTCAGGCGAGCGAAACAATTCACCTTCACTTGCTCCCTCAACGTCAGACACATCCACGACAACTTGCTGAAGATTCAACGCGGGCAGGATGTACTTTGTGCCGTCATAGCCGAGGTCTTTAGGATTCGCCACGCACGCGGCCCACGTTCCAACCCAGTCCCAGAAGTCCTCTTCAGCGTGCCCCTTGAGCCGGTAGCTGCCAAAGTTCATCGTGTCATTGATGAACCAGCGGCAAAGCATTTCGTTGGACGGCATCGCGTCCAAGAACTCGCAATGCTGCCCAAACTCCATGTAATCGTTCGGCGCGGGCGTCGCCGTGCAGGCTAGTTTGTAGGGTGTATTCTCGAACGCCTTCGTGAGCGCAATTCGAGTCTTGCCCATGAAATTCTTGAGGATGGAACTCTCATCCAGCACAACGCCCACAAACGATTCAGCGTTAAACTTCTCTAGTTTCTCGTAATTCGTGACGTAGATTCCAGCTCCAAGCACGTCCTCTTGGCACTCGGCAATCTGCGCCTGAATGCCAAAGGAAATGCCCTCCTTGATTGTCTGAGGTGCCACGGAAAGCGGCGTTAAAATCAACACGCTTCCGCCGGTGTGTCGCACCACTTGCGATGCCCATTCAAGTTGTTGGATTGTCTTGCCAAGTCCGCAATCCTCAAACAGTGCGCAACGGCCCTTTTGCACGGCCCAGCGCACGATGTGAGCTTGCCAATCAAACAGAGGCGCAATAAACGGCAAAGGCTCAAAGCCTGCGTTCTTGACCACCTTCTTCTTGCTGATGATGTAGTCGTCGTAATTCATGTTTGTGTCAGACTAATTACTTGTTTTCTTCAAGCCACTTAACCGCATCTTCATCGCTTGCGAAGAAATCCGGCACTTTTCCAATGGATGCGTGAAAAATCAACGCGCCAGCGAGATTTGTGTGAAACTTCGTTTCCAATGCTTTGCCTTCATCTCCAGCTAAATGCACTGCCCATCCAGCTAAACAATGAGTTGTTTCGCAAGTGTGCCAATCGGTCATGCACAATCCTCCATCTGGAATTGTTTCAAGGATCTTTGCCGTCAAATTAGGAACTGTCGGCGCTGAAGGCAAAATGGCACCGCTCAGGTCGGCACCGCTCAGGTCAGCATAGCGCAGGTTGGCACCGCTCAGGTCGGCACCGCTCAGGTCAGCATAGCGCAGGTTGGCACCGCTCAGGTCAGCATCGCTCAGGT
>CAIWVL010000093.1 GCA_903916085.1 uncultured Spartobacteria bacterium | reverse complement strand
TCCTCGAACGGGCCTTTCGCTTTTTACGCTTCTTTTGGGGAGTCGAAGTGACAGCCGCTGCAAATCCAAATTCCATCTGCGCAGCAAAGGGGATGTGTCTCTTTTCTTCACAAACCTCTCCTGGCAGATTCGCTGGGCTGGTCGATTCTTCGAAATTCATTGTGCAATTTGTTTAAGCGGGCGAACTCTCAGTTCAATAACACAAAAGCCCGACAGTCTTCACCGAAGCTTTCACTATTTTTTAGCCAGCCCCTAGCGCACCTCACTAGCAATCCCCTTAAGATCCGACCTCTGCATTTTTCCAACATACAGTCCACAACCACAGATCCCGAGTAAACCGAGCCACATTAGCCACATTCCGAGTGTAGCTGCCCGGGGTGTATCCCCAGACCTAGCGGGGCGCTTGGATGCACTCCGTTCTAGGAAAACGGCGATAGCTTGGTACACCACGGTGATTGTCACAATCCCCATAGAAATCCAAGCGAACCACGGTAGTCGGGCCGTCCAAAAAACGTTGTAAGCAAAAATCACCGCCCCCGGAATCCATAGCCAACGTCCAACAAAGCCGGCTATGTGCCCACCATCAAGGGTTCCTGCGGGTATCAAGTTGAACAAATGAAAGCCGTAGCCCCAAATAATCACATCAAAGAGCACAATAGACTGAAGGCGCGAAGCTAAAAGATGTAACCCAAGTGTCGCAGCAATTCCAGCGATGGGCCCGGAGATCCCGATCCAAGCTTGAATGCGGGCATTTTTTATTTCCTCAAGCATTACAATAAAAGCACCCACCCACGGGAAAAAAATCGGCGCCAGGGCAGGAACCTTAAAAACCTTAAGCGCCGCTACATGTCCAAATTCATGACACGTCAAGATGAACATAACTCCCAAGGTCGTCCGGACGCCAAAACTTTGCGTCAAGCAATAAAGACTCAGTAAAAACGAAAATCCGCTCACCACAACAGACGGAGATAAGGTATTCAGGATCGGGATTTTACGGAATCGACTTTTCCGCCGATTCTTCCCACCGCGAGCAGAACGCTGAGAAATTGGGTTCCAGGCGTAAGGGCTAGATGAAAATGCCGCGCTTACGACATCACGGGATTCGTGAAATAATTCTGCCATAGTACGAGCGATAGAGTCAGAATTTCCGGATACGGGTGAACTCTTATTGTTGCACAAGCCTCGCGGACGGGATTGGCTTAAAGAAGAAATCGATAGCAAAGTTCACGATCCACTTGAGGCGTCCCCTCATGTGCGTGATCCATTGGTCGAGGCAAGCGTCATTCCACACATCGCCGTCGCACAAACAAGGTTTGCTCCGTTAAATTCGTATCGCTAGCAATTGCAACCAGCGGGGCAATCGCCGTAATCTGCCCGATAATACCTACTCCGTTTGCCAACTTGCCCAATCGCCTCCCCTGCGTATCCCAAAATCTGATCCATTGTTTGGGACTCGCAAATGAGTTCTCCCGAGTATTGAGAGAGAATTTGGGCGGTTTCCTTCGAAAAACTTTCAGTCACTGTGAGTGTCAGCGGGCCAGGATGTGACAGGAGTTCTTCGGCCGCGCGCGGGCTTACCCGATCAACACGAAGTTCAAGAGGAAATTTATGATTTGCAAGCGCTCGAGCAGCTAACGGACTAAGATCACCATCACAATCCAACCCTAACGGTCCTTGATGAGATGCCAACACTTTCGCTTCAGACTTTGATAGATTCCGAAACAACGTAAATGATAGCGTTCCACCAGTCGCAGCGAGTACAAACATTTCTAAGTATTTTGGTAATCGCGGACGTGAGCCAGATCGCGGATGCCAATTACCGAGTAAATCGAGTCCGCCCCGATGCTCTGAGAGTGCACGGGCATTCGCCTCTGAAATAGAAAACGGCGTACCAAGCATCAGACGCCCCCTGTGATTGGCAAGCGCCGTAGCGAAACCTGGGCGACTCCAGTCAATACCCGCCAGCGACAACGTCCCTTCAGTCGAGGCAAGCACCTCTACTTCCTCTTCAGAAATATTTTCGAGGTTGCCTAAACCTAATTCACCCTCAGCCTGGGCCAAAAATCCAAGGATTTTGAGACGCTCATTTCTGTAGTAAGGCAACTCTAACTGCCATTCTTTTGTTGTTGATTTGCGCCTAGTCGCTCCATTGCTCCACAAATCGAGCATAAACGACAGACCGCCTTTATGGTTTGCAAGAGCTTCAGCGGCTTCCAAAGAAAGATTCCACATCCAAGGAAAATCGAGAAACCCTTCGTGCGCGGCCATTGCCTGCGCCCCAGACGCTGATAAGTACCTCAATCCCGCAAGTCTAAGGCCTCCTAGATGACGTGACAGACCTTCCATAACCCCATCCGATAATTCGCCGCAACTACGGCAAATAATAAGCTCTCCTTGATGTTTTCCTAGAGCAGCGGCGGCAGCATCGCAAATCTGCTCTTTCTTTGTGGTGAACAAACGTAGCACCCCAGAATGATGCGACAAAGCTTCACAAACCTCAGGCGTTAGCTCCCACAGACCCGCAATCTCGAGATTTCCCGGATGCGTTGCAAGCAGACGCGCAGCTGCAACCGGGTTGTAGCTGTATAAAAAATTTCCAACCTTTAACGAGCCATCTGTGCCGACTGAAACAGTTTCGGGCTTATAAAAATGCCGCTTGTACGCAGTTAAATCAAAGTTCCCGGCCGCAGGGATGCTCAAAAAACAATTTTCCAGCCTGTGAAAAGGCAGATTAAATGGTGCGCTCACAAGCGAATTTCAAAAGACGTGCTCTACCGAAACATCTCCACTAAGCATTCACCGCCTCAAGGTGCCGTTTTATGACTTGAATGAACTCAAGCGCATCAGGGCGTGGTCCATTTCCGTAAAAGTGGTGTACCTCATCGGGCGTGCGTCCGCAAAACACGGTGCCGGTCTCGCTGATAACTAACGGATGCGCCATTTCCAGAGTGAAATACGACATCGAACGGAACGCCAACTTACGCCCCTCGTCTCCTGGTAAATCTG
>CAIWVL010000092.1 GCA_903916085.1 uncultured Spartobacteria bacterium | reverse complement strand
GTCAGTTTAATTTCTGTGTGCCGCGTTGAGCTGGGCGGAGAGTGAATGCAGTGACGCACGGATTCGCCACTGCTGTGCATGAAGTTTATTATTGAGGCTGCGCAAGTAGGGCACACGCAACTCCTTTGCTACTGCGCCATGCCCTTAGCCTGAAACATCGGCTCTTTTTAATCAAAAACGTGACTCCGTAACTGAATCCAAGCTGACAGTCCCGAAGACTCACTTTTCTAATAAGCGTCCCGTGGGTTAAGAAATCACCAACCTTTCGAATGTTTCACGACAGTAGCCAGCTCCGTATTCTCATGTCGCTCGACGCATTCACTCAGGAACGCCTACGCCAACTCGAAGCTGAGTGCTCTCGATTAAGACAGGAAAACGCCCTTCTTCGCGCACAACTAGCACCAGCGGCGCTCCCATCTCCAGCGACGATTTCCACGATTGAAGCAAAGCACTCCCCCTCGGGCGAAGTCACCCGCGATTCTCCTCCGGCACACAAAATTGCACTTTTTCGGCGACTCTTTCGCGGACGAGACGATGTGTACGCAGTGCGTTGGATCAGCAAAGACGGCAAGGCCGGTTACTCGCCAGCGAGTCTGAAAGATTGGTCAGAGCGGGACGAACTCGGACGTCCCAAACGCACCCTGATCCCTCTTAACGATGACGCGATTCAGGATCACCTCACAGGGAAACACACTGTCGGTGTCTACCCGTTGCTCCAAGATGAGACCTGCTATTTTCTGGCGGCCGATTTCGACAAAGGAGGCTGGCTGCAGGACGCCACTGCGTTTCTAAAAACCTGCGCTGATTTGCTGGTCCCCGCCGCACTGGAACGTTCGCGCTCAGGGAAAGGAGGGCACGTCTGGATATTTTTCGAGCAGGCGATCCCCGCAGTTCTTGCTCGCAAAATGGGCACTGCTCTCCTCACCCGCACGATGGAGGCCCGCCATCAAATCGGCCTCGATTCCTACGACCGCCTATTTCCGAACCAAGACACCATGCCCAAAGGCGGCTTTGGAAATCTGATAGCTCTACCGTTACAGGCAGGGCCAAGAAGAGATGGAAACAGTGTATTCGTGACTCCGGACTTTGTGTCCCATCCAGATCAATGGGCCTTTCTTTCCAGTGTGCCCCTGATGGCCCTGGATCAAGTCGAATCAATCGTGACAGAGGCCGAACGAACAGGAACCCTGATCGGCCTTCGCCCAGTGCCACTGAATGACGAGGATACGGACAGTGATCCCTGGCTACAGGCTCCCTCGAAACGAAAAAAGGAGACGCCAATCATCGGTCCCCTTCCTCAAGAAGTGCGGGTAGTCCGGGGTAATCTGGTGTTTGTGGAGAAAGCGGGATTGCCATCAGCCATGCTGAATCGCCTCCTTCGAATCGCAGCATTTCAAAACCCGGAGTTTTACAGCGCACAAGCAATGCGCCTTTCCACGTTTGGAAAACCACGGGTGATCCGTTGCGGCGAGGAGTTCGCGCAATTCATCGGATTACCGAGGGGCTCTTTTGAGGAAACCGTTTCCTTACTGAAGGCTCACGGCATCAAACCCATTATTCAGGATGAACGGTTCTTCGGAGTCCCGCTGAACCTCACCTTTCATGGCACGTTATACCCGGAGCAGGAAACTGCAATTCAGGCACTTCTGCAACACGACGAAGGCGTTCTTTCCGCCACAACAGCATTCGGAAAAACGGTGATCGCAGCACGCATAATTGCCAAACGTGGCGTCAACACGTTGATTCTCGTCCACCGGAGACAGCTCCTCGATCAATGGCGCGAACGGCTGGCGTTATTCCTCGGGTTATCGGTCCGTGAAATCGGGGTGATCAGTGGAGGCAAAAAGGCACCTGGCAAACGTGTGGACGTGGCCGTCATCCAGGGCTTGAGCAGGAATGGCGAAGTCAACGACCTCGTGGCCGAATACGGACAAGTTATTATCGATGAATGCCATCACCTATCGGCATTCAGTTTTGAGCAGGTTTTGCGGCAGGTAAAAGCCAAGTACATTCTCGGGTTAACGGCCACGCCGATTCGCAAGGACGGGCATCACCCGATTATCTTTATGCAATGCGGGCCGATTCGTTTCCGTGTGGATCCGCAAAAACACGCAGCGTTGCGGCCATTTGAACATGTGGTTATCCCCCGAGCCACGGTGTTTCAATTGCCACCCACCCCACAACCGCCTCCTATCCAGGAACTCTACCGTTTACTGGCGGACAATCCCCGTCGTAACACCCTGATTGTGGGGGACGTATTGAGGGCTGTTAAGGAGGGCCGTTCGCCCATTTTGCTCACCGAACGCACCAACCACGCTGAGTGGTTCGCGGCGGCGCTTCAGGACAAAGTAAAAAACGTCGTGATTCTGAAAGGTGGACAGGGCGTGAAGCAGCGGCGGGCAGCCGCATTGCAATTGGCGTCGATTCCCGAGGGTTCGGAACGCGTGATCATCGCAACGGGACGGTATATCGGCGAGGGTTTCGATGATTCTCGGCTCGATACGCTGTTTTTGGCGCTCCCAGTCTCGTGGAAAGGGACGTTGCAACAATACGTCGGGCGTCTTCACCGGTTGCACGCTGGGAAAACCGAAGTGCGTGTCTACGACTACGTTGATGGCGCAATTCCCATGCTTTCGAACATGTTCCTCAAACGTCGCAAGGGTTACAATGCCGTAGGATACACCATTAGCGACGACTCGCAGCTTCCGCTTTGAGTCGGGGAAGTATGGTCCTCGGGAGTGGGCTGACTTACCCCTTCGGCAAAGCCAGATCCGCAATCGCAAGCCGATGGTGAAGATAGAACAACCCAAGCGCACTACCGCCCGTTAAGAAGAAGCGTTGTTCCTGTGCAAACCAAGTCAGCAGGAAGTCGCACTTCAGAGACGTGCAAGCTTTAGATTCGGCCCAGTTCATGAGCAACTCTTAACACATACTCCCAGAGAGATTTTCGGCGACCAAGCATAGGACTGACGCGGGGAAATACCTCAGCGACCTGACGCAATGTTAGAAATTCCCAAACCTGTTCCACACGCGCCTCACGCATGATCCAAGCCACGGTGTTCAGCCACTCCGTCGGACTCGCCGCCGCCAATCGCGCACGGAGACTTGCAGCCGTTTCGGGACGATCCCAAGCAAAGTCGAGGTTATCCGAAGGCATGGATCGAACGGGCGGCATGAGAAATAAACATACACGACTTGCTGAGCTGGGTGAAGTCGATAAAGGCGTGATGCGGTGAGATTTTAAGTGCGTCCCGTTCGTTCAGCAGACCGTCCTCAGTGTCCACTGCTTCCAGGTCGTGGAGTGGAATGTGTGCGAGTGCGTACTAAGAACGCCTAAATTAACTCAAAAAAGAGGGGTCACGCGGAGGCGCAGAAAGCGCGGAGAAATTACGGGATAACCTTCAAAATAAATTTTCAATAAAAGCTCCGCATCTCCGCATCTCCGCGTGAGGTTACCTTTTTTTAGACGCTCTGAGCAGCAACCTCAGAGCACTGGGCTTTTGAAACCACACGGCACGTTGTGGGACAAAAATTGGCAACCCAGACAATAGCGGACGATGGCAATCTAATGTGGACGGGGTCTTAGCCAGGGTCTAAGTCGGGAGCAACTCGAAGCGTAAGTCCCTCAAAATCAGAATGGTGGGCAGTGAGGGAATCGAACCCCCGACCAACTCGGTGTAAACGAGCCGCTCTACCGCTGAGCTAACTACCCCCTTCTGAAGAACCCGGTTAACAAACCTGCTAAACCAAATTCCATGTGTCGCTAGGTAAGACCTGCGACGTGGAGATTTTTTACATCAAACCTATGACCCGTGGCCAGTAGTTTATACAAAAAATTTGCTATCTAGTGGCTCTCTCAATCTCGGGACACGTCAGCTTCTGAAAAGCCCGCCCGCTCAAGGGATGTACAGCTCCTGACCGACCTTTAGCTTGGTGGCGGCGTCCGCCGAGTAAAAATTAGCCTCCAAGATATCACGGGCCTTCCCCTTGTTCTTGTAATACTTCACAGCAATCGTCGCTAAGGTTTCTCCGGAAGCAATCTTGTGCGTGCGCGCTCCCGGAGGAATAGACTTTTGCAGAATCTCGCCGCCCTTCACCGTCGCAGAAGCTACCGGAGGCGGAGTTTTGATCATCCGTAATTCCTCCACAGTTTTGCGCAGCTTCAAATTCTCATTTTTGAGGCGTGCGGCCTCGTCCTGAGTCAAGGGCGCACCCTTACTAAGTTGCGCGATTAAAAGAAGTTCACCCTCTTTCTTAAAGGAGTTGGCTTCTTTGGCGTAGGGGCCATCGGGAGCAATGGCCACGTAACGCGTAAAATGATACAATGCACCGAGGGGCTCCTTCAAACGGTCTGCATAGACATGCCCCAAGCGGTAGTGCGCCTCGGCAGTCCGTGCAGTGCCATCGAGAGTGGATTCATAAATTCTGACTGCCCCCTCCAAATCTTGAGCACTGAGCCGTTTATCGGCCTCGAGTAAACCTCGATGGAAACGACCTTCTCCTTTTCGATCGCAGCCCGGCAAAGCCAGTGCGAGTAGCAACAAGGACGAGAAGAATGCGGAGCGGGGTGTACTCATGGGTGAACCTAAGGCCCGATAGACAGTGAACGCTAGGAAAGACAATCAGCTATTTTCCGGGGAGAAATGCCGACACCTGATGAGGGAGTGGAGGGGGAGACTGCCTTGAATGCCTGCTGAACTCGATCGCGCGTCAGGGGTATCAAGACGTTCGGGGCCTCAATACAGAGCTTTAGGGTAAAAATTCAAGTGTCAGCAAAGCCTCTAGCGATCCTAGGGAGCAATTCCAGCATCCACCAAGGCGGCGTTCACGGTTTCGAGCACTTGGATACGGGCAAACCACTTAAAGTTACCGGGAATAATCGTCCAAGGCGTCACGCTGGAAGTTTTGTGAAACATGTCTTCAGCGGCCTCGTTATGATCGTCCCACTTCCGCCGGTTACGCCAGTCTTCGTCCGTAATTTTCCAATGCTTGTAAGGATCGGCCTCACGACGTTTGAAGCGGGAGAGTTGTTCGTCCTTGGAAATGTGCAGATAGATTTTGACGATGATGGCACCATCATCTGCCAGAACCTTCTCAAATTCAGTAATCTCCGCGTAAGCTCGCTTCCACTCCTTCTCTGTTGCGAACTCTTCAACGCGCTCTACCAGCACTCGGCCGTACCAAGAACGATCAAACACGACGGTCTGGCCGTAGCTGGGAAGCTTGCTCCAGAAACGCCATAGATAATGGTGAGCAAATTCTTCTTCAGTCGGCTTGACGATGGAATGTACACGAAGCAGACGCGGATCCAGACGCTCGACCAACCGGCGAATCGCGCCCCCCTTTCCTGCCGCATCGGGGCCTTCAAACACGACGAGGAGTGGCCGCTTGGATTCCGCCAGGGCGTGTTGATGGGTGAGAAGTCGAAGTTGAGCCTGTTTTAGGCTACGCTTGTAATCGTCCTCTGTGATTTCAGGATGGCTTAACGCATCCAATTTCAGACCCTTCTTCCAGTTCATAAAGATGGCTAAGTAAACGGGGGGAGATTCGTTAAAAAAGAGGCTTCACTGACGGAGTCCTGATCAGCGTTGTGGAGCGTGGTCCGAAGGAGAGAGTTGACGGCGGATGACAGGGTAGATTTCCTCTCCGAGCAAGACAGGAATGCCTCGTCTGACTGGGTAAATCGCCAATTCATCTGCACGCAAAAGGGCACCGGTCCAGCCCTCGGTTTGATCGGAAGCAAGCCCCCAATGGATGAGGTCTTCCACATTTAGAATGCGAAAAGACTGATGCGTGAGCGGACAGCGCAGTTTGTCCACAAGACGCTGATCTAAGACGACCATGAGTGGGTGTTAAAGTGGGATGCGAAAGCGACAGGACAGGCGCTAGATGCCTAAGCCTAGTTCACCTCAGGGAGGCTCGCAGCCACCTTGAGAATCAGAAAACTCAAGGTGGGGTGCATTTGCCGCCCGAGGCGCTTCGTCCTTTAGTATTTCGGCACGGTGGAATCTACGGAATCAGCCCAAGCATGAATGCCGCCTTCGACGTTCCAAAGTTTACCGAAACCAGCCTCTTGCAAGAGCTTCAGGGCCCGCGCGGAGCGCATTCCAGTTTTGCAGTGGATCACAATTTCATCAGCACTATCAAGTTCGCTCATGCGGGAAGGAAGTTCCCCGAGAGGAATGAGACGCGAGTCTGGGATGCGACAGATGTCGAACTCAAAGGGTTCGCGCACGTCTAGGAGCACGAAGCGGTCGCCGCGGGCGCGCTTGGCTTGGAGTTCTTGGGCGGTGATAGTTGGGACGAGGGTTTCCTCAGCTTCAGCAGCTTTAGCCTGAGGGATCCCGCAGAATTGTTCGTAATCCACGAGCTCAGTGATTGACGGAGCATCACCACAGACGGGGCACTTCGGATCGCGGCGGAGCTTGAATTCGCGGAACTTAAGTTTGAGGGCGTCGAAGTGCAGAAGGCGACCGATGAGCGGCTCGCCAATGCCGACGATAAGCTTGATGGCTTCAATGGCTTGAACCACCCCAATAATGCCCGGTAGAACGCCTAGAACGCCGCCTTCAGCACAACTGGGAACCATCCCGGGTGGAGGAGGTTCGGGGAACATGCAGCGGTAGCAGGGCCCACCCATGTGCGGAGCGAACACCGTAGCTTGGCCGTCGAAACGGAAAATGGAGCCGTAGACGTTAGGTTTTTTTAGGAAGACGGAAATGTCGTTGGAACAGTAACGGGTGGGAAAGTTATCTGTGCCGTCGATGATAACATCGTATGGTTCAGCGATTTCCCGAGCATTTTCTGCCGTGAAAAATGTGTCGTACAGATCAACCTGCACGTTGGGATTTACCTCGCGGATACTATCTCGGGCGGAGTTAAGTTTTTTACGACCTACATCCTTGGTTCCGTGCAGGATCTGACGCTGAAGATTGGAGAAATCTACGGTATCGCCATCGACAAGACCGAGACGACCGATTCCAGCAGCCGCAAGGTACAGTGCGATGGGCGAGCCGAGGCCACCCGTGCCGATGCACAGAACGCTGGCAGCCTTGAGGCGTTTTTGACCCTCAAGGGTCACCTCTGGCATGATCAGATGCCGCGAATACCTGGCGATTTCGTCATTGGAGAACTCAATGCGCTCTAGGCGACTAGGGTCGATGATACTTTGGGCCATAAAACTCGGGAGACGGACTTTAGCAGGTGTTAGAGATTTGGAAAGGACAGCGAGTCGATGGTTCAGACAAATAGATTGCGCGAGAGGCTGAGGGAAGTGGATTCAAGCCACAGGATGGGATGAGAGGCTGGATTGGAACAAGATTGGAATACGCACATAAAAGAAGCGGGACCCTGTAAAGAGTCCCGCTTAAAACTAGCGCGCTTTTAAGGCGCACTGTGATTGGTATTTCGTGCGAGTTAACGCACAGAACCAGACCTAGTAACGGCCGCCGCCACGGAAGCTACGGTCGCCACGGTCACCACGACCGCCGCCACCGCCACGCTCACCGCCGCGATCGAAGCTGCGGGGGCCACCGCCGCCGCCGCCGCCGCTGCTACGACGGTCGCACCCACCGCCGCCCCCACCACCGCCGCCGCCTGGGCCACGGGCTTCGCGCGGACGCGCTTCATTCACCGTCAACGGACGGCCTTCAACGTTCTGGCCGTGGAACCGGCTAACTGCTTCCTGCGCAGCAGCGTCAGTCGCCATAGTCACAAAGGCGAAACCACGCGATTTGTTCGTGAACTTGTCGAAAATAATCTGAACTTCAGTGACATCACCGACCTGGCGGAACAAATCCTCCAGTTCGCCTTCCGTCATCGTGAAAGCTAGATTGCCGACATACAATTTGGTACCCATTCCGTTTTCTCAATTAGCTGCCAAGCAAAGAATTCGGTAAGGTTTCCGGTCATCGGATCTCAAGCGCTCAGAGCTGCGTTATCGCGCCCTGCTCACTCCCCGTTGCCGAGGCTCTGCTAGACTGAACCTTCAAATTACTGCCAGTGGCTCACCTTGGCAATGTTAAATCTCACACAAAGAAGGATAAACCGCGCAATCCGCCCCTAGCCGACACCATCCGTTCCGAAAATTCACCGATCGCGTGTGCGCACGACTAAGAGTTCTCCCCCCTCAAAAAGAAAAGGGGCCCCGGAAAACCAGGACCCTCTTTTCAACTAAAACCTCTGCAAAGAACCGTCTTAACCTTCAGGAAGAGCGAAACGCTCGACTCGCAGGGCAAAGTTCGCACCCCGGCCCTAACTACCTAGTAAGGGGCTGCATACGTCCCACCCACAATCCACTTTTCAGACGGCTTCAGCGCATTGTCCTGCCCATCCGTCTTGAGCTTTTTGTCCGTCAAAGTTTCCTTCGTAGCGGAGCCGTTCAAGCGCACCACAATAGCCGACTTCCCTTCCCAAACGCCGCCCTTTTCGGTCTTCTTGGTTGAATAGGTGCCATCGTCCGAGTTGGGTCCGTCAAAAATGAGGGGCCAATTTTCGCTGCCTTCACTGGTGAGCCCTGCGAAGTACGCCCAGTTGTTTTCCTTTTCAGCGAGCTTGATCGGATCGCTCGTTTCGGTGGTGGTAGGCGTCCACGCGGAGCCCTTCACGAGGAAGCTCTTTTTATCTTTAATGTAACCAGAGGAACCTTCGTCGGCTGGGAGAAGTGTATTGAAAGCCTCAATGCCGGTTTTGCCCTTGGGGAAGGCGCCGTCGTGATCGCTGGCGTACAACTTAAGCGCCATGGCGACATTCCGCGCGCCGTTCAAAGCCTTAGCCTGGTTAGCGTTCGTCAAAACGCCGTTGATTGCGGAAGGGGCAAGCGTCGCTAGAATGCCAATGATGGTGATGACCACCAGCAGTTCGATGAGCGTGAAACCGTCGCGTTTTTGCACGAGTCTTTTCATAGAGGGAATTTTTGGGGGGTTGGGGGTTTTATCCTAAGAAAATGAACAGGCCGTTGCAAATTGAATCGCCCCCGAGAGGGCGATTGCGGGCTCAGTCTTTGCTAGTCGATCGAGTGTGCCCCGGATAGTCGCCGCTGGTCGGGTTCCGCCTCCGAAAGCGGTGCTAAGAGGGGGATCCGCCCTAAACGTAATCCTATGACGGCCAGGGGCGGGAGCTGGAGTACGAGGGAATGGTCCCTACCCTGCCAAGACTGGTGCTCGGCCCAAACACCGCCGTAGTTCCCCACATTGGAGCCTCCGTAGGTTTCAGCATCAGTGTTAAGGATTTCTTCATAAAACCCTGATGCAGAAATACCTATTCTGTAATGTGAACGAGGCACTGGCGTTGCGTTGACGACGAACACAAGCACCTCTCCGTGCGCGCTCATCCGCTGGAACGCGACAACGGAATGATCGGCGTCACGGAAATCGATCCACTGAAACCCCTCATAAGTATCGTCGAGCTCGTAAAGTGCCGGCTCATTTTTGTAGAGCCAGTTCAAGTGCTGCACCAGACGCTTCAAACCGTCATGCATCGGTGCCTCGAGCAAGTGCCAGTCCAAGCTGGAATTGTGGTTCCACTCGGACCATTGCCCGAACTCACCTCCCATGAAGAGCAGCTTTTTACCTGGATGCGCGTACATC
>CAIWVL010000091.1 GCA_903916085.1 uncultured Spartobacteria bacterium | reverse complement strand
TAATTGGTTCTTAGCTCTGGGTTAGGCCCTTGGCCATCAACCTCTCGGCGAATACCCGCTGATTTAATACAACCGGACATCATACACTCATAACGCTAATCTACTCCTATGCCTACAGAACTCATCAAAGAACTCCGCCGCCGGCGCCTTGACCGGTATGCTTCCGGAACTGACGCAGAAGCAGTGAGTCTTGCACACGAAGATCTACTCTCCTCACGAGACTACAGGCATTCATCGCCTGCCGCCAGCAAGATGCACGCTACGGATGTTTTGCGGAGTGTTGCCGTTTTAACTCCGGCACTGATTACCGACACCATAGTTCGGGATTGTCAGAAGGTCTTTCCAGCCTGCAACGACTCTAGTCGCATCAACATCATCAGAATTCTTAGCTTACTCCGACGCAAGGATGCGCTGCGTTTTCTTGAACAGGTTCGAGACGACAACACACGCCCAAACGCTAGTATTGTAGTCTGGGACAACGGCCGGTACGTAATGAAATCTGTCCGAGACGACAGCCAACCAGATTGGGTAACTGAGGAGGCAATTAAATCTATTGCAATAATCCAAAATGACGGGCCCTCTGCATAAGGTCGTATCTGTAGACACTGAACCCGCAACTTTGAAGCAACACTTTTATCGCAAGATCGTTTTTTCAACTTAATCTTCTTATAAGTGGCCTCGGAGGCCAGTCAATTTATATTAAATTTGGCGGCCCACGGTCAATCTTGGCTTATTAATGCTCCGGTCGTGAAATCCACGTGGTTGAGCAAAGAAGGCACTACACCCAAACCCCTGCATGCGTCACGGTCGTCCCGCCCGCAACCCGCTCGCCGCATTCCGAGGGTAGGTGAGTATTGGGCGTTGCCTAATGCCCTCAACACGGGCCACTGTTCAAGTTCCGGTACATGTCCCATTTTCCGGCACTGCGTAGCGAATGCGGTCGGTTGTTACTTTCGAAATTTCCGAAGATGAAATAATTTCCACTGAATTTTCGGCAATTCGGAGGTATGTCATCAGCTCAGAAGGCTCCAGTGTAGACGGCACCGAGTGGCCACCAACTTTGCAAGAGACACCGGACCGGTCGCCATCCCCTTGAATTGCTCTTTGCAAATCCAACTCAGATTCTTATCCAGCGCGTCCAACCCAGTCTCTCCGCTCACCTAACGAGCCAAAGGTGCCCTGTGAACGCCGCAACCTGCTCACCCTGTGGGCCAACTCCGCCTCGCTTTCACCGAAAAGTTCACTGATAGGTTCACCGAAAAGTTCACCGATCCTGGATCAGAGCACCGCCGAACGCATTCTTCTGCTACTTGAAGCGAATCCGACGATGAGTACCCGAGTTCTCGGGGAGAATCTCGAAATCACGAAGAGGGCCGTGCTCAAACAGATTGAGAAGCTCAAAGCACAAAGCCGACTTCGTAGGGTGGGATCGGCAAAAGGGGGACGATGGGAAGTTATTTCCCCTGATTCGCTGTAAACCTCAAACGAGCCTGACTGAATCCATCGCCGAAGATTCCGCCCTGCCACGGTTCGGGGAGTTGTGTCTACGGCGTCGGGTACGCCTCTCTCTCAGGAAGGGAAAAAGCGCTGGAGCAAGTTGGACTTCATCTAGAATGACCAGTCCTTTGAGATCGCCCAAGGCGAGCATTGGACTCTGGAGCGCAGCCTGATCTGCAGGGACCTCTAAGTCAAAAAATGAGCTGGTGAGCATCGGCAATCGTCCGTGCGATAGTAGTTTTGCCTGTTTGTCTGGGACCAAGCAGAGCAACGGTGGGCGAGCGCTGAAGTGCGCCAGCCAGGGCAGCGAGAATGTAGTCGCTGCTAATCACGTGGGCAATCTGGGATATGCTCTCCCAAATTGCAATGAT
>CAIWVL010000090.1 GCA_903916085.1 uncultured Spartobacteria bacterium | reverse complement strand
GATTTTTGATGGCTTGCGCCTCGTCTAGCACGGCAAGGTCCCAATTATTTTCCAACAACAAAGGAGTCCGCAGTAGGAGACCGTAAGTGATGAGGAGTGCGTCGTATCCCTGGAGGGCAACGTTCGGGTTTTGAGCAAGTTGGTCGAGAGCTTCCCTGGTGGAAAGGGAGGGGTGGCCGGGGAAGACACGCAGATGCGGGGCAAACAAAGCAACTTCTCGCATCCAGTTTCCCATGAGCGAAGCGGGAACAACGAGAATACTCGGAGCGTTTTTCAAAGCGGATCCGGCCTTGCGCAGACAAAGTAAACCGATGACTTGAAGCGTTTTACCAAGACCCATGTCATCAGCAAGACAGGCCCCCAGTCCGAGTCGCGTGACAAAATAAAGCCACCCCACACCTCGCTTTTGGTAGGGACGGAGCGTGGCCTTCAACTCGGGTACAGCTTCCGATTCCCGAGGTTCGCGCAGTTGAGCGAGCATGTCCTCTAAGTGCTTGCCTGCAACTACTTCACTCCAATCTCTGCCGGAATCCAAATCAGGCTGCTCAGCCTCTCCTCCCCCCGATTTTGGGAAACCTGCCAACCAGCGCATTCCCTCGTGAAAAGAAAGTGCGCCAGACTCATGAGCCCGTTGGACCTTGTCCCAATGATCCAGCGCCTGCCGCAACTTGGCGGGATCCACTTCGACCCACTGCCCGCGCAGATTCACAAGGCCAGCGGGTGAAGCGTGGATTTGCTTCCACTCTTCAGGCGTCAATTTGAGCCCGCCCAAGGTCACCTCGACATGGAAAGACAACATCGCATTAAGACCCACGGCACTGGTTTGTGGAGCGTCCAGGACCACGGAGACGATGGGACGCCCAGGTCGACGGCCTTTCCACCAGTCGGGCAGTTTAATTACCAATCCGGCAGCCTCGAGTTGTGGCAGCTGACAAACAAACTGGTGAGCCTCTTGGGGTTTCCAGGCGAGAGCTTGGAAAAGGCGCTTCGTTTCAAGGAGTTCACGCACAAGCGGACTGACCTGCGCGGCGGCACGGACGGGTTGCAGGAGAGCGTCTAAGGTGGGTTGGTTTTTGGAAGCCGCATAGCCTTGTAGGGCACGGCCCAAGGGCGTGTGCTGGACTCGGCCATCGGCAGAAAGTTGGTCCGCATAAGTCGCCAGGAAGGCAAAGGGCTGCTCGAGATTACGCTTATTCTCAGCGAGATGAAACGTCACGCGTCCCACGAGATGCCACAAAGCACTGCGCTCCCTCATCCAGCCCTCCAAACCCTCGGGATGCTGGGCCGCATCTTGGCGCACCAACTCTCGCAAATCCTCCCAAAGCCTTAGGAGAAGCCCTTGGTCGAGGTATTCCGCGCCGCGCATCGGGGGGGCGGAAGATTGCTGAGCCACGAGCAGCGGATCGCTTGGAGATGGAACACGGTTAGGATCGCGGGTCTGGCAGAGTTGAGTGAAGAACGCCCGCCCCCAGTCGCGCGCCCAAGACAGGGGCGCAGAGAGTTCTTCTTTGAGGGCGGTCGTCGCTAGGAAAAGCAGTCCTCCCGCATCGCCCGTTGCGAAAGCGGCGACCAACGGTTGCGATGCCTGTTCGCCCACAGCCAGCCTCGGCTCGGGAGTGCAAAATAAGGCGTCGTCTGGGAAGGCGTTCATGGCAGGAAAGAGAGAACGGCGACTCAATGCGACTCAATGCGACTCAATGCGACTCAATGCGACTCAATGCGACTCAATGCGATGGTCGCCTTGTGGATGCGAGCGAGGTCTTGGATTTTGCGGAGATCCAGCTTGCCGCTTGCAAGATGCGGGATCGTACCGGTTTGTACGAGTCTGCGCGGGATCCAGAGGTTGGGGAGGCCAGAGGCTGCGAGACTCGCTCGCAACCGAGGCAGGTCTACAGAGATCGCAGCCAACAATACCAGCGCCTCACCCTTGGTCTCATCAGGTACCCCGGTAACAACCACCAGGCGCTCTTCGCCGCCCAGTCCCAGAGCCTTGTTTACTGCGGCTTCTACTGTTTCATGAGGTACCATCTCGCCTCCAATTTTGGAGAAACGACTCAGTCTCCCTTCAATAAATAAAAACCCATCGGAGTCAAAGCGACCTAAATCACCGGTGCAAAGCCAACCAGCCTTCACCACGTCAGCGGTGCGCGCGGAGTCCTTGAGGTAGCCCTCGAAAATGTTCGGCCCTTTGAGCCACAGCATTCCCGTCTCATGCAAACTAAGATTCGCCCCTGTCTCCGAGTCCCGAATCTGGGCGCAAATACCCGGTAATAACCTCCCCACAGACCCTTTCCGCTGACTACTTTGCGCAGGACACCCCGCCCACGGCGCCTGCGGATCAGGCAAGTTTACACTTGCAACTGGAGAGGTCTCAGTGAGGCCGTAGCCCTGAAGCACCTGCTTTCCAAACCGCGCCTCAAACGCGTCTGCTAATTCCGAGGGCAGCTTTTCTGCGCCCGTAACAATCAATGCCAGGCTCCGAAGCTGATGCGACTCAGCCTTGCGCAGGTAGCCTCGCAAGAACGTGGGCGTGGAACACAGCATCTTAATCTTATACCGCTCAATCAGCTCCGCATTTTTCACCACATCCATCGGGTTAGGATGCGTCACCATCAAAAGTTCCTCCAGAATCGGAAACCACAGGTTCACCGTGCTACCAAAAGAATGAAACACTGGTAAACAGCATAAAATAGCGTCGCCCGGACTTAGGCCCAGCATCTGCGAAAACTGGCGCACATTCCCCAAAACATTCCGGTGCGAAAGCACCACTCCCTTGGGCTCGCCCGAGCTGCCGCTGGTAAACAAAGTCACAGCCTCAGCCCGACCGCCCATCTCGGAGACTCGCGCCAGCTTGGCAATCAACGCGGACGGTAACACCGCGATCAAGCCGCGCCAAAGCCCCACCCAGGGCCTGAGCTTTGGCAAGACGTCTTCCAGAAAACAAACACTGCTGGGCCAAGGAAAGTTCTCCAACCGGGCATGAAACGCCCGCGCAGTCAGAACGCTTTGCAAATCGGCAATGCGACACGCCGCTTCATTGGCCGCTCTGCCCGCAGTGAAGTTCAAGTTCACGGGCACCTTTCCAGCCAGCACTACAGCAAGGTTTGCCACCGTTGCCCCCTTACCGGGAGGCAGCACAATGCCGACACGTCCCCCAGGAAAAGTTCGCCGGACATACCTGGCAAGAGCCAGGCCCGCCGCCAGCAAGCTTCCCCGCGCAATACGACCGCCATCCAGCCCATCCACAAGTGCCGCAGTCCATTGCGCTCGCGCCAGTCTCTCAATCGCCTCGCGCCCCAAGTTTCCTTGCAAAAGAGAACGTTCCTCAAAACAGCGCGCCCCCAACTCCAATAGGCGTTCCCGCACGAGAGCGGTATCCGCCTGTTCCGCCGGGACGGGCTCACCAAAAGCCACCGTCACCGGGTAAGGAAACCGTTGGGGCCACTTTAAGAAATATCTGCCCTGCGAAAACGAAAATACCGACCCCCACAGCTCATCCAACCACACAGGCAACACCGCCACACCCGCCTCCCGCGCAATCAACTCAAATCCACGCTGAATCTTCAATAAACTCCCCGAACGCGAAATTTCACCTTCTGGAAAAATACAAACGAGCTCCCCACGCTTGAGCGCTCCAGTGGCCGTCCGAATACCGTCCCGCGCGCGCTTGGAGGAAATAGGGAGGGCGCCAAATAAGTCCAAGAACGGGCGCAGAGAACGTCGGTTGTAAAAGGCCTCATCGATGAGAAAGCGGATGCGCCGAGGAGTCGCCACTTGGAGAAGAAGCGCGTCCACCCAGGTGAGGTGATTGGGTAGCAACAAACAACCGCCCTCGGGCAAGCGAGCCACGGAAAGCACCCGCAAGCGGTAGAACACCCGCAACAGGATGGTAATCACCCAACGCAGGGCAATTTCTGCTCCAGAGTTCATGGGTAAAAAACGATCAGCGCTCTTGCCGGATCCACTCTGGCAGGCACACCCGCACGCGAGAACGGAGTCGGCTCAGAAGGCTGTAGAGACCAAAGAAAGCGCGATTGACGTAGACACTGTCAGCGGAACCTCGGCGGCCCTGTAAGTCGCTGGCGTTTTTGTCGCGGGCGTTTTCCTCGCCCATCTGGTACACACGACGCATAAACTCAGGGTCGCCGAAGTCAAACTCGCTTCCCCAAAACGGGCAGGCCAATAAGCCCACCGAACGCTCACACAGAGCGATGATACGCTCCCGTTTTGCCCCCTGGTCTTCAGGGAGAAGGATGTCCAGATCACACAACGCCGCTTCAAACCGTTTCCGGTCTCCCACCAAGTGAGGATCCAAAAACCGAAATTGTTTTCGATAGAAAACCTCTTCCAACTCCTTGGCGCAGCCGAAATCCAGCACCCACAACTGCGCGTCTTTTACCAAAAAATTGCCGGGATGCGGGTCGGCGTGGAAGATGCGCAGTGCATGGACTTGGTGCGAGTAAAAGTCCCACAACGCCTGCCCCACCTGATCGCGCTCCTGCTGGGAAGCCGGGCCGTCGGCGAATTTGTCCAAAGGCATGCCATCCACCCAATCCATGGTCAGCACACGGGGAGTGCTCCAGGCAGGGTAATAATTCGTGAAGCGAACGTTATCCAAGTGCGCGGACTGCTCGGAAAGCGCGATGGATCGGCGCAATTCGAGAGCGTAGTCGGTCTCTTCAAGAAGCCTTGCTTGGATTTCCGTCAAATACTCGGCCACATCTTTTTCTTTGAGTCCAAGGACTTGGAGCGCAATGGGTTTTAGCACCCGGATGTCGGTAAGCAAACTATCCGCCACCCCAGGGTACTGCACTTTTACGGCGTAATCCTGACCCGCTTTCGAGGCACGATGCACTTGACCAATAGAAGCCCCATGCGAGGCGATCTGCGAAAAAGAGTCGAAAATTTGAAGAGGCTCACAACCGAGCTCGCGCCTGAAAGTTCGCACCACCAACGGATACGACAAAGGAGGTGCCGAATACTGGGCTTTGGAGAACTGAGTTGCGTAGGCGGGAGGCAGCAGGTTGCGGTCAATGCTGAGCATCTGTGCCAACTTCAACGGGCCGCCCTTCAGACGGCTGAAGGTTTCATAGACGGCACTCGCGTTGTCTTCCTGTAAGGTGGCGGCGTCGGACTCCGCACCCACGGCCCGACGGCCATAATGCTTTAGATAATTCACGCCAACGCGCACTCCCGTACCGGCCAAGGCCGCCATCCGCGAGAGTCGCGTTGTTTCAATGGAATCTTGCTGGCTCACGCTGATTTACCCTCCCGACAGGGAATCAAAAACCGGGCCAGATCTAGCGCCGAATCCAGAGCCTGCGTGCGGATTAAATCAAATGCCAGAGAGACTGTTTTCTCAATAAATGCGTCGGTGCGTTCGTAATGTCGGCTATCATCCTTGAGGTTGAAATCAATGACGCTGCGAAAATGCCCGTATAAAGCGTCTGGATAGAAAGACGCAAGACGACCCCGGTCAGCCACTTCTGCCGTAGCGATTCCATGGTCCAAAACGTTTTTGGCAAATGCTTTAAACTCAACCTCAAAGCCCTTGAGAAAGCCGGGCTTTGCCACGGGCCCAAGCTTTGCCAACCGCGAAAGCATCAAGGAACGGTGATTGAGCGATTCCTCGGAAAATGCGTACAGGAAGCTAAGTAGTCGCTGGCGCGCTGTAAACGCAGACCATTCCGCGCCCGCCTCAACGGCCTTCACTACATGAGTCACAAGCTCCTCCCAGTAGCTACTTTCCACTGCGTCAAAGGACGAAAACTCTTTAAAAAAATCGCGTTCAGAAATGTCTAGTCCCTTACAGAAAGCGAACACGGTTCCGGGCGGTTCGCCATGTTCCCGCAGGTGTTCGCCAAAAGCATCAATGATCCGGGAGCGTGTATCCATAGGGTTGGTTAAAAAGATAGCACATGAAGAGTGAGGTGAAAGTGGGAATACGCAGGGTCCGCTATCGCCCATTCGCTTGCGCGGGCTTAAGCATTCCGCCACCCTTTGGGGATGCACTCCGCTGCGGCGAAACCGCCGTTTCTTTTAAGATTGGGCAC
Organism: uncultured Spartobacteria bacterium; assembly: GCA_903916085.1. GTDB lineage: Bacteria > Verrucomicrobiota > Verrucomicrobiia > Chthoniobacterales > Chthoniobacteraceae > Chth-196. The sequence goes on along the minus strand of CAIWVL010000090.1, from coordinate 1,388 downwards.
GTTTGTACGATTCTCGCACACTGTGTTTGCGCTGCCTTTTGCCCTCGTGGCGATGCTTCTAGCGGGGGGAGGTCGGGTAGCACCCAGCGTGGGGGGCTGGATTGTGGCCAGCGCAGTGGCGGCGCGCACCCTGGCTATGTGTTTTAATCGACTGGTAGACTGGGAAATAGACAAGCTGAACCCCCGCACTGAAGGCCGCCACAAACTGGTCTCCAAGGCGCAAGCTTGGGGCGTTCTCTCGGCGTCCGCCTTGAGCGTTTTCGTAGCTACCTACCATCTCAACACACTCTGCTTCATCCTGAGCCCAGTGATGATCGCGATCCTTTGCTTTTATTCCCTGACCAAACGATTTACAGCATTCTCTCACTTTTTCCTCGGCCTCGCTCTAGCTGTGGCACCCGTTGGTGCCTGGGTCGCAGTGCGTGGCTCGCTGTTGGATCCGCAGCCTTTTCTGTTAGGGGCCGCCGTTCTCGTTTGGACTTTCGGCTTCGATCTTATTTACAGCACGTTGGACACTGATTTTGACCGTGCCCAGGGCCTGTTTAGCTTTCCCTCGCGCTTCGGCATTCCTTCGGCACTGCGACTCGCAAAATGGCTGCACGTTGTTGCTGGCCTGGGGTTTGTGCTGTTCGGCCTGGCAGCTCATCTGAGCTGGGGCTACGCTACGGCGTGCCTAGTCACCTTGGGCGCGCTCGTCTGGGAACATCGGCTCGCCGCATCGCTAAATCTGGGGCAGATCAATGTCGCCTTTTTCCAGATCAACGCTTTGGTGAGCACCACACTACTGCTCGGCACTTTGGTGGATCTAAAAGTCTGGCAGTTGGTCTCTTTCTAGTGGGCCGCTTTCCCGTTTCTGAGCGCCCTCAAAAGCCACCTCTGTACGCTCGACATTTTTTTCTTCCAAGCATACTGCTCGGCCCAAACTCATGCGTTCCCCCACCCTGTTTTCTGCATTGGCGGCGATCACCGCCCTGGCGCCCGTCCTTCCCTCCCGGGCTGATGGCCCTAAAGACAATGTAATCGATCAGGTCCGCCCCATCCCGCCCCCCGGGGTTGCGATCCCCGAAAACGATCGCCGAGCGCTTCAAGAACGGGTCAAAGCGCTTGGAGCAGAAGTTGCAGCACTGAGCCAAGATCTCGCCAAAAAGCCGACTCTCCTCGCGCTCTTGCCGGACATTGAAATTTACCACAAAGCCGTGGATTGGGCGCTGCGTTACAACGAGTTTTTTAAAACGCAGGAGGTCGCGACCGCCCATACCCTTCTTGACGAGGGGTTTGCTCGAGCCAAATCCCTACGCGAAGGCCAAACGCCTTGGACCACGCAGACCGGTCTCATCGTGCGCGGCTATCGCTCTAGGATCGACGGCTCCATCCAACCTTACGGCTTG
>CAIWVL010000089.1 GCA_903916085.1 uncultured Spartobacteria bacterium | reverse complement strand
CGCCGCCGAACCCGAGACCGTCCACCATTTCGCCATGGGCTGCCTTGAGAAAGCGGGCCCGTTTCTGCGTGAATTCGCGCCAAAGCCTGATCCTAAGCTCGCTCGGACGGTATTTGGAGTGCGGTTTCCTTCACCCGTCGGCTTGGCGGCTGGTTTTGATAAGAACGCGGTGGCTCTCGCAGGTTGGGAGGCGATGGGGTTTGGCTTCGCGGAAATTGGGACGGTGACCGCTCTGGGGCAGCCAGGGAATCCCAAGCCTCGGATGTTCCGTCTGCCAGAGCAGGAGGCGGTCATTAACCGTTTGGGTTTCAACAATGAAGGCGCTGTCGAAGTTGCTGCACGTTTGCGCGCACTGAAGGAAAGTGGCGGTTGGCCTCGTATTCCAGTGGGGGTGAATTTGGGCAAGTCCAAGGTGACCCCGCTGGAGGAGGCTGAGGGCGATTATGTGGCTTCCTTTCAGCGGTTACGGGAGTTTGGAGATTATTTTGTGCTCAACGTGTCTTCACCCAACACGCCGGGGTTGAGGAAGCTCCAAGATAAGGCAGCCCTTGAGAACCTGCTTTCTGCCGTGCAAGCAGCCAATACGACGCGACTCCCGGTGCTCTTGAAAATTGCGCCTGACTTAGAGTGGGCAGCGATTGACGAAATTCTCGCGCTGGTGGAAGCGCACCGGCTGTCCGGGTTGATCGCGACGAATACAACGATCAATCACTCGAGCGTGCCGGAGGCGCGCCGCCAGCAGGGCGGGTTGAGCGGTCAGCCGCTGAAGCAGCGAGCGCTTGAGGTGCTGCGCTTTGTAAAAGCGCGTACGGCGTTGCCCGTGATTGGGGTGGGGGGAATCGCTAGCGCGGACGACGCCAAGGCCCGACTTGATGCAGGTGCAGCCCTAGTGCAAGTGTACACGGGCTTGGTGTACGAGGGCCCGGGCCTCGTGCGCGACATTCTGCGAAGCCTGTGACCGGGAGGTGCCATGGGGGGCAATGGGATTGCGCGATGCCGTGAATGCCTTTCGCTCCCCCTTAATGCCCACTTCCTCCCCTTGAATCCCATCGTCTTGCGCCCTTCCGCGCTTGCGGGCGGCTGCACTCCCCATTACAGTGGCAGGCCGCTCTCGGATTTCACCTCACTTTATGAGCCACTCCACTTCCAGCTCCCACCCCGACGCCCATGCCACCCACGCCGCTGTTGACCGCGGCGAACCCATGAGCGGCGCGGACATCCTCGTTGCCTGCCTTGAGCGCGAGGGGGTAGATACCATTTTTGCTTACCCCGGCGGAGCCTCGATGCACATGCATCAGGCGCTCACTCGCTCCAAGACCATCCGCACTCTCCTGCCTCGGCACGAGCAGGGCGGCGGCTTTTCCGCCGAAGGTTACGCACGCGTGACCGGAAAAGCGGGCGTCGTCATGGCCACCTCCGGCCCAGGCGCTACCAATCTAGTCACCTGTATTGCTGACGCTTATCTGGATTCCATTCCCTTAGTGGCAATCACCGGTCAGGTGCCTCAACACATGATTGGTAAGGGCGCTTTCCAGGAAACCGACGTTTTCTCTGTCACTGCTCAGGTCGTCAAGCACAACTACCTCGTGCTCGACGTCAACGACATTCCTCGCATCGTCAAGGAAGCTTTCCACATCGCGCAGACGGGCCGCCCAGGCCCCGTTTTGATCGATATCCCCAAAAACATCCAGCAGGCCACCACGCGCCCTGTATTCCCCACGGAAGTGCATCTGCGCGGATACGATCCCGTGCGCAGTGCAGACGAAGTGGCTCTGAACGAGCTCGTTGGACTGATCGAACAGTCCAAGCGTCCGATGTTGTACGTGGGCGGCGGCGTGATCTCCAGTGAAGCCTCTGCGGCGTTGAAGGAGTTTGTGCTCCGCACCCAGATCCCCGTTGCTTCAACTCTGATGGGCATTGGGTGTTTTCCTGAAACCCACCCGCTTTCACTCCGTTGGTTGGGAATGCACGGCACTGTTTACGCGAATAACGCCGTGAACGAAGCCGACTTGCTTCTGGCCGTGGGCGTGCGTTTTGACGACCGCGTGACCGGTAAACTCTCGGAGTTCGCCAAACACGGAACCATCGTTCACATCGAAATCGATGAGTCCGAAATCAATAAGAACAAGCACGTCAAGTTGCCCATTCTGAGCGACGTCAAGGACGCACTGACCCGCCTCAATCTACTCCTAGATCGTGCAGGCAAAAAGCCTGTGGATCACGCCGAACTTCATCAGTTCACCGCCTTCCCCGATTGGTACAAGCAGATCGGCGAGTGGCGCGATGCGTTTCCTTTCACTTACGACGACACGCCTGATGCCATTCAACCGCAGTACGCGATTGAGTTATTATACGAACTGACCAAAGGCGAAGCCATCATCACCACCGGGGTAGGGCAACATCAGATGTGGGCCGGGCAGTTCTACAAGTTCGATCATCCCCGCACCTTCGTAACCTCGGCTGGATTGGGATCCATGGGGTTTGGTTACCCTGCGGCGATCGGTGCCAAGGTGGCGCATCCTGACAAACAGGTGGTGGACATTGATGGAGACGGCTCGTTCCTGATGAACGTTCAGGAACTAGCTCTCGCACACGTCGAGAAAATCGCGGCTAAGGCCCTCATTCTCAACAATCAGTGGCTCGGCATGGTGGTTCAGTGGGAAGACCGCTTCTACAACTCCAACCGGGGGCATACTTTCCTGGGCGATCCTTCAGATTTGAACCGGATCTATCCCGACTATATCAACATCTGTAAGGGCTTCGGTGTGACTTGTGAGCGGGTCATTCACAAAAAAGACTTGCGCGCCGCCATGCAGCGAATGCTCGACTCCAAGGAAGCCTACGTTCTGGACGTTATGGTACCCTACACAGAGCACGTGCTTCCGATGATCCCAAGTGGCGCGACCTATAAAGACGTCATCTACAAGGGACGCCAGAAACTGGAAGCCGGCAGCGGCCTCTAAAAAGAGCGAATCAGTTTAACAGAAAGGGCGGACTGAAAAAGTCCGCCCTTTTTATTGCTGCCATGTGTGGTGAGGGAGCAGTCTTCCTCACTCGCGAAAGACCGATGCCACTTAGCTGGCGATCGTATTCATCTCAACGGGATCTACTTTGACTCCCTGAGACTCTAGCCACCCAACAGCCTTCGCGATCTCCTCCGCCTCGCCTTCGAGGGAAAGCGAGACGATGCCGACCTCGTCGGTGACGCTGGCCTGCCGAATGTTGGTGACGACTGCGAACTCCCTACATAGCCGCCAGAGAAGGGGTTGCGTAATGAGTTGTGGCGGGAAGTTGAGCCAAAAACGGGTTTCTTGAGCGGCCATGAGTCAAAGAATACCTCAGGCCTAGCCTCCGGCAATAGCGGGAACGATGGAGATTTCGTCGGCTTCCTTGACGGGAGTCGCGCCTTCTTCCAAGAAGCGGATGTCTTCGTCATTGAGAAAGACGTTTACGAAGCGGCGCACTTGGCCTTGTTCATCGCAAATCCGCTCTTTGAGACCAGGGAATGCCTGATCCAAAGAATGAAACACTTCGTTGATGTTAACGCCAGCGGCTTGGACGACTTCGAGGTCGCCCGTGAGCTTGCGTAGCGGGGTGGGAATACGAACGGATGGCATAATGAATTAAGAATGAACGTGAATTTAGTGTGCGGCAGCGGCCGCATCCGGAGCGTAGATCTTTTCTTCGAACTCGCGAATGTTGGGAGCAATCAGGCGAGGCGCGCCGACTTTGCCAATAATGGCCTCCTGTGTTTTGAGGCCGTGGCCTGTGATGCACAGAACTGCGCTGTCGTTGGCTCCGATGTGACCCGAGGCGATCAATTTCTTCGCGCCCGCAACCGTCACGCCGCCGGCAGTTTCTGCAAAGATACCAGCGTATTCGGCCAGCAGACGAATGCCTTCTACGACTTCCTCATCAGTGACGTCTTCGGCGGACCCGCCGGTTTCCTTCATGCTGTGGATGGCGTAGTACCCGTCAGCTGGAGTGCCGATGGCGAGCGACTTCACGATCGTTTGCGGGTTGGGAACGGGTTTGACGATGTCGGTCCCACGTTTGATGGCGTGCGAGATCGGGGCGCAGCCTGTGGCCTGCGTGCCGTGCATGTGGAAGGGGGTTTCTTCCACCAAACCGAGCTGGATGAATTCCTTGTAGGCCTTGTGGATTTTGGTCAGGAGCGACCCGGAAGCCATCGGGACGATGGTGTGTTGAGGAATGCGCCAGCCAAGCTGCTCGCAGATTTCAAAGCCCATGGTCTTCGAGCCTTCGGCGTAATAAGGACGAAGGTTGACGTTTACAAAGCCCCACCCGTATTTGCCGGCAATTTCTGAGCAAAGCCGGTTTACCTGGTCGTAGGCGCCATGGATGCCAATGACTTGGGTGCCGTACACAAGCGATCCAAGCACCTTGCCCTGCTCAAGATCAGCTGGAATGAGGACGTAGCTTTTCAGTCCTGCAGCGGCGGCGTTAGCGGCGACAGAGTTGGCGAGGTTACCCGTGGAAGCGCACGCCACGACTTCAAACCCCAGTTCGCGCGCGCGACTCAGGGCCACGGAGACAACGCGATCCTTGAAGGAAAGGGTGGGGTAGTTAACGGTATCGTTCTTGATCCACAATTCACGGATACCAAGGACTTTTGCGAGTCGGTCTGCCTTCACTAGCGGTGTAAAGCCGACCTGTGTGCCGACCGTGGGCTCACCATCAATGGGGAGCAACTCGCGGTAACGCCACATGGTGTGGGGGCGCGATTCAATGGTCTTGCGGTTGAGGACGCGTCCGATGGCGGCGTAATCGTAGGCCGCTTCCAGAGGACCGAAATCGAAGTCACAGACGTGGATCGCCTGCTTGGGGTAGAGGCGTCCGCACTCGCGACATTTGAGATTACTAAAGAAGGGTGTGGGTTCCATGGCTTGAAAAGCTTCTTCAAGAGCGCTGCCGATGAAGTGCCCGCCCAGCGGGGAGGCTGGACTAGTCCTTCATCTTTTCCTCGAAAAACGAGGCTGGATTTGGCACCTGGTCCCCGAAACCATACTGCAAAACAGTATGGCATCCAGGCGGTTGCCGTGGCGTCTCAGGGCCAGTCCCTCAGCCACTCTTGATGAAAGTGGGGCGAGCCTATTGGAGGTGTCCCGCGGTAGTCAACAGGGAAAGCAATGGGAGCGCGCCCCACAACGAGTGCCTTTGTTCCTCTTGCTTTGATTCCCATGCCCTCATGGACTCCCATCTTCCCACTTCGGCCTTCCAGCCCTACCTCTAAGCAACTATACCTCAGCATTATGAATCTCCCCAGACCTTCTCTTGCCTCGAGGTTGTTCGCGTGATCTCGCCCGACCTCTTGCTAGAGGCCTATCGCCAAGGTGTCTTCCCCATGGCAGAGGAGGGCGGCGACATCTCCTGGTACTCTCCCGACCCGAGAGGCGTTCTGCCCCTTGAGGCGTTCCACCTGCCCCATGGGCTCAAGCGCACTCTCAGAAAGGGCACCTTTGAAGTCCGCTTTAATACCGCTTTTTCCGAGGTACTCGACGGCTGCTCCAACCGCAAAGAAACCTGGATCGATTCCCGCATCAAAGATTGCTACCTGACCATGTTCAATCTCGGCTACGCCCATTCTGTGGAGGCCTGGATCGATGGTAAACTCGGGGGCGGCCTTTACGGAATCGCCCTGGGTGGCGCGTTCTTTGGAGAATCCATGTTCCACACCGTCACTGACGCCTCAAAAGTAGCTCTAGTTGCTTTGGTGGACCGACTTCGCGAACGGAACTTCGGTCTGCTTGACCTCCAGTGGGTCACCCCGCACCTTGCCACTTTCGGTGCCTGCGAAATCTCCCGTCGCGCTTATCTCCGGATGCTACGCGAACACATTCGTCGCCCCTGTACTTTTGCCCTCTGAAACTCCTGTCCATGCCTATGAAAGCGCCACTTTTGACCCTGCTTCTCTGCCTGGGTTTCGCGTCCGCCGGTTTTTGCGTGAATCCAGCCCCGCGCCCTAACGTGGTGCTAATTGTCGCTGAAGACCTCGGCATCAACGACCTTGGTGCGTACGGTCGCACGGGCCATCGCACGCCCAACACCGATCGACTCGCAGCTGATGGTAAACGTTTTACAACCGCTTACGCTCCTCACCCGGATGCCGCCCCATCCCAGGCCGCCCTTCTCAGTGGACAGCATCCCGCGCGTCTCCATCTCACCGGTAGTCTTCCCAGTCGCCCAGACTGGCCGGGTCAGCGTCTCTTGCAGCCCCCTTTACTCTCGGGTCTAACGACCGATGCTCCCACGCTCGCCGAAAAGCTTCGCAAAGTTGGCTACACCACAGGCTGGATCGGCAAATGGCAACTGGGTGCTCGGGCACCTCTCGACGCGCACTCGCGGGGCTTTACACTTGTCTCTGGGGAAAATGCGGACGCCAACCCCGCAAGACACAACTCAGGCAGGGGGGAGTTGGAACAGGCTGCAAAAGCATGCGCATTTTTATCTGAAAATGCGAAGACGCCATTCTTTTTATGCCTGGCGTTTGAGAGCCCAAGTATTCCCTTGCTCGCAGAACCAGAACGAGTTGAGGCTAAATCGGGTAGTTTTAATCCCACCTATGCCGCCATGGTGGAAGCCCTCGACGCAGCTCTCGGGCAAGTCCTCGAAAAAATCGACGCGCTTGGTCTCAGGGAGAACACCCTAGTCGTCTTTTGCTCGACTAACGGTGGTCTGCATGTGCTCCAAGGCAAGGATACTCCCTCCACTCACAATACGCCTTATCGCGCAGGAAAAGGGTTTCTCTACGAAGGCGGCGTTCGCGAACCGCTGTTAGTGCGCTGGCCCAATAAGATTCAGCCCGGCATCGTGACTACGCCTGTCACGCTCGCTGATCTGGCACCAACGATCACCGAACTCACTGGTGCCGAGGTGCCTGTGCCTTGCGATTATATGAGCCTCGTCCCCGTCCTTTTAGGGAAAGCCCCCACGCCGCTGCCCGTAGTGCCGCCGGTCCCTGGAACGCAAACACCTATGCCGATTTCCGACGCCCCTGAACGCGCCTTGTATTGGCACATGCCTCATTACTCAGAACAGGGGGGGCGTCCCTCAGGTGCGATGCGGGAGGGGAATTGGAAGTTGATCGAAGACTACGAGGACGGGCATATGGAACTTTATGATCTT
>CAIWVL010000088.1 GCA_903916085.1 uncultured Spartobacteria bacterium | reverse complement strand
GCGTCTCTGTCAAGTCTACCTCTTCAGAACTCTCTAATTCCACCTGACATGCAAAGTCTTGAATGACAACGGGATACTCAAAGTTCTCCAAACAATCAACACATTGCAGTCGGAAAACAGTCTGAATGCGTCCCGTCGCAAACAAACCTCCATCACTCAGCCCCACATCTAGCGCGTAGATTAACGGAGCGATCGGCTCGGCTGTGGGGTCCTGTAGGTCCAGAACCAAGGCGGGATCTTCGCCTTCGAAGTGTTTGCCTTCCGGTGGGATTTGAAGGGTATGGATCTTCATAAAAATTAAACTGTGTGTGGAAGGACGAAGCGCACGGCCCCAGTTTTGCGCCCTCTTCGTTCCCTTAGTGAGCCTTAGTGAGACTTAGTGAGACTTAGTGAGACTTAGTGCCGAAACGCGCGCTCAACGCCGCTTCCACACACTCTGGCACAAACCGGCTCACGGCTCCACCTAGACGCGCCACTTCTTTCACCATGCGCGAAGAAATGTAGCTGTACTCTTCGCAGGGCATTAAAAAGAGGGCCTCCAGCTCTGGCTCTAAACTTCGGTTCATGAGAGCCATTTGAAATTCAAATTCAAAGTCCGACACAGCTCGTAGCCCACGAATCACCGCGCGCGCTTGCTGTGCGCGTGCGAAGTCCACTAGAAGTCCCTCAAAACTCGTGACCTGCACGTTTTTGAGGTGTGCTGTTGACTCCCGCAAAAGCTCGACGCGTTCCTCGATGGAAAACAGGGCTTGTTTCGAGTCGTTGTGCGCCACCGCAACGATCACCTCGTCAAAGAGGCGAGCGGCCCGCGCCACCACGTCAAGGTGGCCGTTAGTGATAGGGTCAAAGGAGCCAGGGTACAGCGCGCGAAGCATGAGATGGGAGTGGGGGATGAGCGAAAAACGAGCAACTTCTAAGAGGGCCGGATAAGCGGCGGCAGGCCGCCCGCTCTACGGCGCTCAGCTGCCCTAGGTTGTGGACGTGAAGTAGGCGATGGCGCTTGCCAGTAAAATTACCAGAATCCCGGCCAGAAAGGGCGGCAGCACAATCGCCATCACCGTGCGTGTCACGCTCACTTGATGCACTCGGGCCAATGTCTTAAAGGTCACGCAGATCGTCCAAATGGCCGTCACGCTTATCGAGAGCCCAAACGCCAAGTCCCGCGCGAGGGGGTCGTTTAAGGCGCTGGTAATCGACACCGCAGTAAATGGGATGATCCACAGCGCCCCCTCTGCGCCCCCAGTGTAACAAAGAGCACGAAAGGTGGCTGAAAAGGGAAATTGAGACCGCGCCAGCAGCTTCATTTCAACATGAATGACAGCCGCTTTGATCAGGACTGCAAGGGGGAGCACGAGAATGGAGGTGGCCACCGAGACCACCAAAAGGGCGTTACCTTCCTCGGTGGGGAACGCCTGGTGCACCAACCCTGCGAAGGGGGAAGCGGATTTTGGGATCAGGCGCATAGTAAACAGCATCAGTGTATTGCCGATGAGTTGTAGGAAAACGAAGAAGCCCAGCGCCATTCCCCATCCGTCTCGGCTCGCAAGGTTACGAAAGGTCTCGCTTGGTTCGAACAGAATCTGCCGCAGGCTCACTAGCAGCGCAGTCAACGGACCAGACTGCTGCATGTTTTCCCACTCGGGCCGGGCGCTCACACCTGCGACGGAAGTCTCTTCTTGTCCGTTATTTGGAGTAGATGCGGGCGGCTTCTTGTCGGGCATGCCTGAGGACCAAGGCAGAGGCCTCACTTCCGAACTGTGGCGTGCCCGCGCGGCCTTGGGCGCAGACAAGTCCTCCGCGTGGAATGGGGTAGCGTTGGGCTGTGGCGAAAGTTCCTCTAATGAACCGATTGTGGCCCAGTCCTCCATGCCCATTCTCCACACGCGAGAATCCTCCGTAAGGCTGCCTTCACTCCTTAAACGGCGCAATTCTGTCTCTGGAATGGGGCCGAGCGGCTGGCCATTGGATTCGTAAAACCATTTCATAAGGAGGATGCGGGAGTGAACCTTCCTTTATCGGGGGGATCCTGTACAAACTCAATCCCCATGCCCTTGCTTGCAAACGCGCGCAGTCAGAATAAAGGAGGGCGGGTGTCTTCAGCCAGTCCACTCCATACATTCAGCGTGCCCCCAGAACAGGTGGGGGGGCGGTTGGATCAATTTTTGTGCACCGTGTTTCCCGAACGCTCTCGCTCCCAACTCCAGGAATGGGTGCGTTTGGGCGCGGTCTTCGTGGATGGAGCGGTTCCTTCTAAACCCGGGTTGAAGCTCAAGGGGGGCGAAAACATTCGCATTGAAGTGCCCGCACCGCAACCACAAGACGCTCAGCCCGAGGACTTGCCTCTGGACGTGCTTCACGAGGACGCCGACCTGCTCGTGCTCAACAAGGCGGCTGGCATGGTGGTGCATCCCGCCGTTGGCAATTGGTCGGGGACGGTTGTCAACGCGCTCTTGCATCACTGTGAGGATCTTTCGGTAGAAGGCGGCGAGGAGCGTCCGGGGATCGTCCACCGGCTCGATAAAGAAACCTCCGGGTGCCTCGTTGTGGCCAAAAACGATCTCGCCCATCGGGCGCTTTCCGCACAATTCGCGGGCCGCGAAGTGCGAAAAATTTATTTAGCCGTGGCTTTGGGCCGTTTTCGCCAGTCCACGGGCTCCGTGCAAGTGCCCATCGGGCGACATCCCGTGCATCGTCAGAAAATGGCCGTCCTCCCTGTGGGCAAAGGTCGCGAAGCGCGCACGGACTGGCAGGTATTGGGGGAACTGGACGTGCGCTCTCAGAGTCTGAGCATTGTGCAATGCCGCCTTTTCACAGGGCGCACCCATCAGATCCGGGTGCATCTGGCGCACGAAGGGCACGGCCTCTTGGGGGACGCTGTGTATGGGCGAAAGCTGTTTGCGCAAAGGCACATGCTGCACGCCTGGCAGTTAGGGTTCACCCATCCCAAAACGGGCCTCTGGATGCAGTTCACAAGCCCGGTCCCCGACGATTTTGTAGAACTCGGCGTGAATTTCAGTGCGCCTCTGGAGTGAGCGGTGGCTTGCTCACGAGGGCCTGACCACGTTATTCAGCAGGAAGAGACTGAAACCGCCCTCAAATGCAGATGTCCCACTAGATCATTAGATTGCAGATCTGTTTTATGGACCCGCTGCGATACATTGCTACGTGGGTTGTCCTACGGATTCGACGCCTTCTTTTGCTTCGCGGTTTAAGGCCGCGAAATTCAAGGGAGCAAGCACGAGCATCGGCCACGGACCGCGCGCTGACAGATTGGACACCATTTCGCGAATTGCCCCGTACAGTATAGAGGCACCGTTTATTGCGACCAACGGTTCGCATTTCTGCGGAGGATAATCCTGATCCACATGAAAATAGCCCATCACAACGACCTCGCCATCGTAGCAGGGGAGGGCGTCATCAAGGGACTTTAAGCGGACCGTGAGTGAAACCAAAAAGTGCCCATCCCGAGACTCATCTCGAGATACATCCGTCTTTGCCTCAATGTTATAGACAGCCTTGGGATCCCCCTTGGCGTTCGCTTCCAGAGAGATTTTTACAAAAAAGTACCGATCAAGCTGCAGTGGGGACTGGCTCATAGGGCTGACTTGTTGCGGCACATTTCACCAGCTTGAATGTTGCTGCTTTCCAGTCGACGAAGGCAGAGACTTCAGATGAAGGATGTGCCTTTTTAAGAACATCAATCCATTCCGACATAGTACCCTCTGGCTGCAAGTGTACACGCACTTCGGCATTTAAACGACGAGCCACTTTGACCATCGTTTCAATGGTGAAATTGTTACTGCCGCGCAGGAGTTTCGTCACGAACTGGGGCGTCTTGCCCAGCCGATTTGCCAACTCTGACTTGCTCACTCCCAGTTGTTCCATTCGAGCGATGATCTCCTCCGTGAAATCTAGCGTCGCAGTCTCCACCCAAAACGCATCACGCTGCTTGCCGCGTTCAAACAAGTCGCTGAAAGACGTCGTTGTTTTCATGTTATTTCAATGGGGATTGTTGATTTCACCTTTAGGTTAAAGTACGCTGCGCGTAGCTCCCCCGCACGTTTTATTTCACGGTCCTGCACCTTTTTTGTCGGTTTCCCAAAACCGTGTATGCAGATGATCATTCGGTCTGCGTCATAAAACCAGCACAGCCTGAGACTTTTGGACTTGAACTCAAAAATATCGCCTCCCACGTCTCTCGATTTTTCCTGGTTCTTGGGTGGGCCGTGCTTTGAGACCCGATCCAGTAGCGCCAACAGACTAGCTAACTCATCAGCATCGTTCCTTTCCGCCTTGTTGAGAAAATCCTGAGTCTCACAGGATCCATCAAACGTCATTGCGTAAATTGAAAACGCAGAACCGCCGAGGATCGGGCGAAGCGTTAATTGCACGCAGTTACTATAGTTTGCCTCTCCTCGTAGGTAAAACGCGATCTCCGCTCAATCCGCATTCCGTCTAGTAGAAGTGCATCACGCCAACTTAACGCAACTCTCCTAACCGATTCTGTCCTCCGGCTCGGGCTGCGCGTTTGGAACCTTGGCTAGGATTGCATGGATGTCCACGTCCCTCCCACGTGCGGCGCGTTCACTCAGATACCGTTCGGCGTCCAAGGCGGATAATTTTTCAGCCAAAGCGCTACTCACAAGCTGGTTAACTGATATGCCCTCTGTTTGTGCCAGGCGTTTTGCGTGTTGATGAATGGAGTTCGGCAGGCGGATACTAAGAGCGCTCATCGAGATATTTTGGTTAGAATGGAGAGAAGTTCTGGAGGCGTTAGGACGTGCACTCCTAGGGATTCAGCTTTGAAAAAATCGTTCAAATTGTAAGTCACGATGTACCGCGCCCCGGCCGATACCGCACACTCCAACACCATGTCATCTTTCGGATCCTTCAAGAGCGGTCGCCAGAGAAAGTAGACTTTGTGAAGGCTCGAAACCGAGGTGAACCAATCCAAAAACGCATCGATTTCAGCCGGTTGAAAATGCGGGAGCAGTCCGGGGCGGCTGGCTACATCATCATACTCGAACATCAAAGGAGCACTGAGCGCGGGTTGAATGTGCCCGGTCTGGATCATGCGGATGAGTTGAAACGACGCCCCGCTTGAGGTTTTAAGTGCCGAAATTAGTACGTTAGTGTCAAATACGACAACCACATTGGTATCATAGGCGATACCGGGGGGACATTCAAGCGAAACCGCCCCACTGTTAGTGGAGGTTCGCCTAGTTGATTACCGGGGCTGGCCATACGGTCGGGGAAAACTTACGCGCTACATTGGTGAGGTTTGTCAACCGACATTTGGATTACGTGGCCTAACTTAG